>DATCVL010000191.1:0-4631 GCA_036566865.1 Microlunatus sp. | reverse complement strand
GCGAGGTCACCGCCAACCGCCGCAGCCACTCCGGGCTGCCGAGACGCCGGGCCGGTGCACTGTCCCGTACCTCGGTCAGGAGATCCATCGAAAAGCCTTCCTGGCCAGAAAAGTGAGGACGATCGCCCACACGGCGAGAACCAGCAGCGGCCAGCCGTCCACCACACCGGCAGCGGCCGACCGGAGCTCGTTACCGAGCGCACCGGTGGGCAACAGCCCGATGATCGTTTGCAGCGGCTCGGGGAATCGGGACGCCGGAATCACCAGACCGCCGCCGACCAGCAAGATCACGTAGATCACATTGGCCAGCGCCAGCGTGGCCTCCGCCCGCAGCCGGCCGGCCAAGATCAACGCCAACGCGACGAAGGCGATGATGGCCAAGATCACCGCGGCGATCGCCAGCAGGGAGGAGATCGCGGTGAAGGCCGGATGCCATCCCAGCAGCAGGCCGACGACGGTCAGGATCAACAGCTGGCCGATCACGATGATCACCACCGCCATCGCCTTGCCGATGATCATTCCGGTCCGGCCGAGTGGGGTGGCAGCCAGCCGCTCCAACACTCCGTACCTGCGTTCGAAGCCGGTGGCGATCGCAACCGAGGTGAAGGCCGAGGACCACACCGCCAACGCCAACACCGATGCCGGCAGTTGATCACCGAGCAGGGCCGAATCGAGGAATCTGGCGGCGACCATGATCGCGATCGGGATGACCAACGCGAGCAGCAGTTGCTCGCCGTTGCGGATCAGCAGTTTCGTCTCGGTCAGGCCGTGATTGAGGATCCGCCGCGGGGCCGGTGCGGCGCCGGGAGCCGGGGTGAAGTCCAGCGTCTGCATCCGGCCGGTCCGCCCGGTCATCCGATGCTCGCGTGCGTGTTGGCCAGGAAGACGTCCTCCAGGCTGCGGCCGTCGGCGGTGAGTTCGGTCACCGTGCCGGAGACGGCGACCCGGCCCCGGTCGACGATGTGGATCCGGTCGGACAGTTCGGCTGCCTCTTCCATCGCGTGGGTGGTGAGCACGATGCTGACTCCGGCCGTCCGGAGCTCACCGAGCAACTCCCAGGTGGAGCGCCGGGCGTGCGGATCCATCCCGGCGGTCGGCTCGTCCAGAAAGACCAGCTCCGGTCGGCCGACCAGCGCTCCGGCCAGGTTGACCGCCTGCTGCTGCCCACCGGACAGCCGCCGGTACGGAGTCCGGGCCAGCCGGTGCAGTCCGAGTCGTTCGGCCAGCGCGTCGACATCGAGCGGATGGGCGTACAGCGAGCTCAGGTAGCGCAGCAGTTCCAACGGCTTGATCCCCGACCAGGCACCGGTGCTCTGCGGCATCATCCCGGCCCGGGCTGCGGCTTCGGCGCTGCCGGCCCGTTCACCGAGCACCCGGATGCTGCCGCGGTCCGGTTCCAGGAGTCCGTTGCAGCAGCGCAGCAGCGTCGTCTTGCCCGCGCCGTTGGGGCCGAGGATGCCGGTGAGGGCGCCCCGTTCGGCCGTCAAGGTGAGGTCGTCGAGCACCGGACCGCGGCCGAAATCCAGCCCCAGCCCGGTGACCTCGAGGGCATGCTCGGGACCTGGCACGCAGGCAGTGTAATCCGTCGGGTCGGCGTGTACTACAAGCGGTCGTATCCGGCTCACGCGCTGCTCGGGCGAACCTCATCCTCTGGTCCGGCATCGACCTGCAAGGCCGATCGGGCAGCGCCGAGTAGGGCGGACGCCTCGGGGTCCTGACTGGGACGCAGCTGCAGTCGAGCCAGCAGGGTCGGATCGTGTCCGGCCAACCCGTCCTCCAACGCCGGTCGGACGAGGTCCCAGGAACGCGCGATGGACCCGCCGACCACGACCTCGGTGGCTCGGAAGGCCTGAAGGTACGGGGCCAAGGCCTGTGCGGCCGCCGTCCATGCCTGCCGGAATGTCCGGTACGCCAGATCGTCGCCGGCTCGGGCCCAGCGGACCAGCGTCGCGACGTCATCGATCGGCGATCCCGTTCGGGAGCGGTAGGCCGCGAGCACGGCGCGGCTGGATGCCGTCTCCTCCAACGGCCGTCCATCGATCCACAGCAGGTAGGCGCTGCCGTCGGGCGGCACCGTCGGGCCGCTGGTGATCAGCCGTCCCTGGTCGACGAATCCGGTGCCGACGCCGGTGCCGAGGGTGATGCCGACGAGCCGACGCGGGCGGGGCCGCGGACAGGCCAACCACTCGCCGAGCGCGTACGCGTCCGCGTCGTTGACGAACACGGTCCGCGCCCCGACGCCGATGCCAGCCGACAATGCCGTACCGACATCCGCGCCGGCCAGAGCGGCGAACTTGCCGACACCGGCGAAGTCGCCGATGCCGCGTCGGTAGTCGAACGGGCCCGGCATGGCAACACCCCAGAGGCGGCTGTCGGTGTCGAGCCGTTGGGCTGCGCTCGCCCAGGCGCCGATGATGTCGCGCGCGGACGCGTCCGGGTCGACCTCGATCCGGACGCG
Source organism: Microlunatus sp. (assembly GCA_036566865.1). Taxonomy (GTDB): domain Bacteria; phylum Actinomycetota; class Actinomycetes; order Propionibacteriales; family Propionibacteriaceae; genus Microlunatus. The sequence continues at coordinate 2,173 of DATCVL010000191.1, read as the reverse complement.
CGTACCAGGCACCAGACGACCTGCCTGGATGTCGGCGAGCGCTGCGGTCACGTGCGATCCGCCGATGTCGAGCGCGGGAATGGGGTCGAGCGCGGGAATGGGGTCGAGGGCGGGGATGGGTGAGTCCGGCATCTCAGGTACCGCGCCGATCGTCCGTCGCGCCGTAGTGCACGAGCTTCGTGGGCAGCACATCGCGGACCGGCTTCGCCCGGGTGCGCGACGACGGGTCGTCCCGGTCGGCATGGCTGTGGAACAGCAGCTCGGCGCTGCGCGCGCCGATCCGCTCGGCGTCGAAGCGCACGAGCGTCAGCGGCATCCGGAACAGATCGGCCATCGGGATGTCATCGAATCCGGTGACGACGGCTTCCGACGCGACGGCCTGAGTGGCCCGCAGCGCGCCGACCGTCATCAGGTTGTTGGCAGCGATGATGGCTGTCGGAGGGCTGGGTAGCTCCAGCAGTCGACGGGTTTCCTGGATCGCCCAGCCGATGTCGCCGGCGTGCTCGGTGATCAGCTGGGTGTCGACCGGGATCCCTGCCTCGGCATGGGCCGCGGCATAGCCACGGAAGCGTTCCGAGCCGGTCCACATGGCGCGGTTGAGGCCGAGCAATCCGATGCTGCGGTGTCCGTCGGCCAGCAGGTGGGAACACAACCGATGCATGCCGCCGAAGTCGTCGACGAGCACCGCACTGGCGTCGATCCCGTTGGGTGGAGCGGTTGCGAAGACGACCGGGGTGGTCGGTCCGCCGAGACCGGCGAGATGACGATGATCGGGGGTCGCCGGGACGATGATCACGCCGTCGACGCGGCGCCGGCTCAGATCCTCGACCACCTCGCGCTCGGTGGCCAGGTCACTGTGCGTACTCATGATCAACACTCGCGCGCCGTGCTCGGCCGCGATCCGTTCCACACCCACCGCGAGCATCGCGTAGAAGGGGTTGGACAGGTGGCTGACGATCAAGGCGATCAGATGAGTCGGCCCGCCGGTCCGCAGCTGCCGGGCGAATTCGTTGGGCTGGTAGCCGAGCTCCTTGACGGCGGCCATCACCTGAGCGCGAGTCTCCTGGGAGACCCCGCTGTGGCCGCGCAACGCCCTGGACACACTCATCGATGACACGCCGGCCCGAGCCGCGATGTCGCGCATCGTCGGGCGAGGTTTGTGATCCGTGCCCGGTACATCCCCGGGTTCGGTGCCGGACTCCATCATCTGACGTTTGCCTTCACCAATCTCACCGGTGTCGTTGATGTCGAACGGACTCTATAGCCGCCGACGCCCGCGGGGACGGCGATCGTCTCGGCGTAGTGGAGGTCGTGGGCGTCGCCGCGGTTGGTCTCCAGCCGACAGCCGTCGCCCTCGACCAGGGTGAGCACGTGGAACCTGCCGTCGTCGGACTGTTCTGCGGTGGCGCCGGGATCGACGGTCAGCCGGCGTACCTCGAAGAACATCTCGGGCAGGCTGCCGAGCAGCTCCTCCCGCCACCCCTGGCCCTGCGCCAGCGGTCGCGGCGTCTGGATCAGCTCCTCGGCCACCGCCCGCCCCCGTCGGTTGGGATCGAGGTTGGCAAAGGCGTGATCGACGTGGACCGGCCGCTGTCTGCCCCGGGCGTCGGTCCGCAGCCAGTCGAAGAAGCGCAGCGAATAGAGGTACGGGGTCGCGGAGACCTCGAGCACGACATTGCCGGCGCCGCTGCCATGCGGGGTGCCCGCCGGCACCAGAAACAGCTGGTGCGGGTCGGCCGGGAAGGTCTGCACGAAGCGGGTGATGTCGAATTGCCGGCCATCCTCGTGCGCGACCTTCGCCTGCCGGTGGAATTCCTCCAGATCGGCGTCGTCCTGAAGCCCGAGGTAGACCAGATTGTCCCGGCTGCCGACCATCAGGTAGTACGACTCGTGCTGGGTGTAAGGCCAGCCGAAGACGTCGCGCATGAAGTCCGGTTGCGGGTGCGTGTGCACGGAGAGGTTGCCGCCGTTGACCGTGTCCAAGTAGTCGAACCGGATCGGGAACGAGGTGCCGAAGAGCTCGTGCACCCGCTGACCCAGCATCGCGACGGGATGGCGGGCGACGATCAGCTGGAACGGCAGCTCGACGCTCGTTTCCGGATCGTCGCCGAGGAGTACGCCGCTCTCCGGTGCGATCAGTTCATAGCCCAGTGCGGTGTTCGCCCGGTCCGGG
>DATCVL010000190.1:0-12273 GCA_036566865.1 Microlunatus sp. | reverse complement strand
AAGGCGAAGGCCGGAGCCGACCTGTCGCCGTACGACAACGCCTGGTCGGCCTTCCTCGCCGTCAGCTGCAACGACAGCTCCTGGTCCGACGACCTCGACAGCTATCAGCGCGATGTGGCCAACGACCGTGAGCAGTACCCGTTGTTCGGTGCCGCCGGCGCGAACATCAGTCCTTGCGCGTTCTGGCACGGTCGGCGGGCCGAACCGGTGCAGATCAGCGATGACGGGCCGTCCAATGTCCTGCTGCTGCAGAATCTCCGCGACCCGGCCACCCCGCTGATCGGCGGCAAGATGTTCCGCACCGCCTTCGGCGACCGGGCTCGGCTGGTGACGATCGACCAAGGTGGCCACGGCGCGTACGTCTACAACGACAACCCGTGCGGCCTCGACATCGCGACCAGGTATCTGGTCGACGGGAAGCGACCGGCCAAGGACACCTTCTGTCCCGCCTCCCAGCAGTCCGGCCTGAAACTCGACCGCGCGGGCCAACAGCGCCGGGCCGAGGCGCTGGATCGATTGGGACGCTGACCTCACACCGGACCGCACCGCGGGCCGTCAACCGCACCGCGTACAACCGGTGCGGTTGACGGCGTCGAGCGCGGCCGGCGGGAGGCACCTGGCAGTGACCGAGGCGGCGTCGTGCGCGGGGGTAGGGTGCACGGGTGATCGAGTACCGCACGCCCGAAGAGGTCGAGGAAATGCGTCCGGCCGGGCGATTTGTCGCCGAGGTGCTGACGGCGCTGGCCCGGGAGGCCAAGGTGGGCACCAACCTGCTCGACCTGGACGCGCTGGCGCACGAGATGATCAAGGACCGCGGCGCCGAGTCCTGCTACATCGATTACCACCCGTCATTCGGTGCGATGCCGTTCGGCAAGGTGCTCTGCACCTCGGTCAATGACGCAGTGCTGCACGGATTGCCGTACGACTACAACCTGGCCGACGGCGACATGGTCAGCCTCGACTTCGCGGCCTCGGTGGACGGCTGGGTCTCCGACTCGGCTCTGACGGTGATCGTCGGCGAGCCCCGTCCGCAGGATCAGCGGTTGATCGAGATCACCAACGCGGCACTGCAGGCAGGCATCGCACAGGCCAGGCCTTCGAACAAGCTCGGTGACATCTCGGCGGCGATCGGCGCGGTGGCCAAACAGCATCGGCTGCAGGTGAATCTGGAGTTCGGCGGTCACGGGGTCGGCCGGACGATGCACGGCGACCCGCATGTGGCCAACAACGGCCGCCGCGGCAAGGGTCTGCGGCTGCGACCCGGCCTGGTGCTGGCGATCGAGCCGTGGTTCCTGCACACCACCGACCGGATCTACACTGATCCCGACGGCTGGACCCTGCGCAGCGTCGACGGCTCCCGCGGTGCCCACGCCGAGCACACCATCGTGATCACCGACGGGGATCCGCTGGTGCTCACCGACCGCGGCTGACGCATCGGGCCGGCGGATGCCGGCCCGACACTCCATCGGCCCGACGCCCGGGCGGCCCGACGCTCGGGCGGGCTCGGTCGGGACTCAGTCCCGGCCTTCGGCGATCTGCTTGATCCGGGACAGCCGGCGGTCCCAGGTCCGGGCGATCTGCTCGAGATCTCGGGCCAGTTCGTCGAGCCGGCCTCCGAGCGCGCGATGGACCACCTCGCGCCCCTGCTGCTCGGCCTCGACCAGCCCGACTGCTTGCAGCACATCCAGGTGCCGGACGATCGCCTGACGGCTGACCGGGAACTCCCGGGCGAGGGCCGAGGCGGACGCCGGTCCCTCACCCAGCCGGCTCAGGATCGCCCAGCGGGTGTCGTCCGCCAGTGCCGAGAACATCGGAGCCAGCGACTGCGCGCCGGTCACGATGCCTCGATCAGCGCCCGAACCAGACCCAGCTCGAGGCCCCAGCCGCTGGTGTTCTCGGCGCGATCCTGCAGCCACTGCTCGCGCGGCTTCTGCAGCTTGCTGAATCCGCTCTCGACCACGTTCAGCAGTACGCCGTCATCCTGCGGCTCGAGGTGGAACTCGACCAGGGTGGAACGTTGCTTGCCGTCGTCCGGAAGCCGGTGGTGCCAGCGGATCGCCACATATCGCGGGCGCTCGGAGGCGACGGTCTGCAATCGGAACTCACCGTGCTGCGGATCGGTGAGCACGGTGATGTCACCCTCCTGGCGCAGCTCGGAGTCGGGATTGACGGCGCCGCCGTCGTTGATCCACCAACCGGGCCGGGAGATGATCTCGAACACCCTCTCCGGACTGGCGTTGATCACGATGCTTTTCTCGATCCGATCCAGCGGATCGAGCTCGGTGGCTTCCTGCACGGTGTTGTTCATCGGACTCCTCTTCGTTCGGTTTAACTGCAACTACAGAGTTGCACAAGGAGAGATTAACCGCAATCTGTGGGTTGCACAAGACCTGAGCAGGGGAGCCGGACGAAGCGGTCGCAGCGTCGTATGAGCCGTGGATCATGGGTGATCACCAGCACGGCCGTCCGCGCCGGCGTAGTCATGATCAAATCGATGATCGCGTCGGCGCTGCCCTGGTCAAGGTGCTCGGTCGGCTCGTCCATGATCAACAGGTCATGATCACCGTCGCGCCGCCGGGAGACCTCGAGCCGGGCCAGGGCCAGCCGGCGGGCCTCACCGCCGGAGATCGCGGTGCCGTATTCGCCGACCTGCCGATCAAGATCGACATCGAGACCGACCGACCGCAGCGCAGCACGCACCTGTGCATCGGTGGCGTCTGGGGCCCCGATGCGTACGTTCTCGGCCACCGTGGTGTCGAAGACGTGCGCATCCTGAGCCAGGTAACCGATCCTGGTCGGCACGGCGACAGTGCCCGCGATCGGTGCCAGGAAACCCATGATCGTACTGGCGACGGTGGACTTGCCGCGGCCGCTCGGGCCGACCAGCGCGACGCGCTCGCCGCGCCGGACCTCGAGATCGAGTCCGGTCACTGCCGGGTCGGCGTCAGGCCAGCCGGCCGTCAGTCCCCTTACCTGCAAGGGAATCTCCTCGGCGGCTTGTCGTACGCCGGCGCCGCCGGCTCGCGGCCGCGGATGGGAGAACAGGGCGGCAGCTCGGCGCAACGCGGTACGGGTCCGCAGCCAGGTCTGCGCCGCAACCGGCAGCTGGGCGACCACCTCGTGCAGGGCCAGCGGCGTCAACGCCAACACAGCCAGGAAAACCGGGTCCATGCCCCGCTGGACGACCGCCTGCCCGCCGATCAGCAGCGAACCGATGATCACCGTACCGGTGATCAGCCACTGCGCAGCCGCCGCCAGTCCGGACAGATAGGCGGTCCGTCGTTCTGCTCGGCCCAGCCGCTGATCGATCGCCGCCAGCGCCCGAACCGCCGACCCGTCCGCACCGTTGGCGACCAGATCCCACCGGGCCCGCGCGGTCTGGTCGACCAGCTCCGCCAACTCCGAGCGCAGCGGCGCCACCGAAGCGGCTGCGGCGGCCGTGCCGCGAGCGGTCACCAGCGGCAACACAGCTCCGGACAGCACCGACCCGATCAGCAGCAGCACCCCCGCCGGCCAGGAGATGAACGAGATCGCCACCGATGCGGAGATGATCACGATCGCGGTCGAGGCGACCGGCACGACAACCCGTACGACCAGATCCTGCACCGCGTCGATGTCGGCGAGCACCCGCGCCAGCAGATCGCCGCCGCGGCGCAGCGGCCACCCGTCGGCGAGCCCGTCGAAGGCCCGCAGCCGCAGTCGCGCCTGCCACCGAAGTGCGACATCGTGACCGGTGATCCGCTCGCGATAGCGAAACACCCCGCGCCCGATGCCGAGTGCCCGGACCGCGACGATGGCCGACATCAGATAGAGCACCGGTGGATGCTGGGCCGCCCGGGACAGCAACCAGCCGGACAGCGCCATCAGGCCGACCGCAGACAGCTGGGCCAGCGCCCCGAGCAGGATCGGCCGGACCATCGGCCAGCCAGAAACCCTGTCCGGGAAGCGATCCCGCCGATCCGCAAGCCGATGAGCGCTATCGCCGCGAGGGCCGGCGTGGTCGGTGACGGTGCCCGGCCCGGTGATCATCGGCTCGACTCCTTCGGCCTGGGGATCTGTACGACCCGGTCGGCCGCTGCCAGCACCGCTGGACGGTGCGACACCAGCAGCGTGGTGACGCCGAGCCGACGGATCGTGGTCAGGGCGTCGAGCTCGGTGTCTTCGTCCAACCCGGCGGTCGGCTCGTCCAAGATCAACAATCGGGCGCCCTGGTAGCGCACCCGGAGCCACGCCCTGGCCAGCGCAAGCCGACGAAGCTCGCCCGCCGACAGACCGCCGTCCGGCGGCAGCAACGGGCGATTCGGATCGAGATCAACTCCGGCGGCGGTCAACGCTTCGGCCACCTGCCCGCCCGATGCGTCCGGCCAGCCGAGGCGTACGTTGTCGGCGACAGTGCCCCGGACCAGGGCAGGATCTTGGCCCACCCAGGCGATCGACTGCCGCAGCGCGTTCGGATCGATCCTGCTCAGGTCGCGGTTGTTGATCATCAGTTCTCCGGTGTCCGGACGCGTCCAGCCCATGATCATCGAGAGCAGGGTCGACTTGCCGCCGCCACTCGGTCCGACCAGGCAGGTGAGCCGGCCGGCCGGGACCGACAGGTCGACGCCGTCCAGCACCGGCGTGCGGTCGGAGTAGCCGAACCGCAGACCGATGGCCGTCACGGTGATCGGTCCCGCGGGGACCTCCTCGGTGCCCGCGGCCCGCGCAGGTCCGGACTCGATCAGATCCAGAGCCGCCCGAGCGGCCGCGGCTCCGTTGGCTGCATCGTGGTAGTGGGTGCCGACCTTGCGCAGTGGCAGGTACGCCTCCGGTGCCAAGATCAACACGAACAGCGAGGTGGTCAGATCGACGCTGCCGGTGATCACCCGGAGGCCGATCACCACGGCGACCATCGCCACCGAGAGGGTGGCGAGAAGCTCCAGCACCAGCGCGGACAAGAGCGCGATGCGCAGCGTGGCCAGGGTTTCCACCCGGTTCGCCTCGCCGGAGCGTCGCAGTCCTTCGACCTGTGCCTTGGCCCGGCCGAAGGCACGCAGGGTCGGCAGGCCCGCGATCAGGTCGGCGAAGTGGTGGGCCAGTCGTGCCTGCACCCGCCAGCGACGTCCGGTCAGCTTCTCGGTGGTCCAGCCGACCAAGATCATGAAGATCGGGATCAGCGGCAGGGTCAGCGCGATGATCATCGCACTGAGCAGATCCTGGGTGGCGATCGCGATCCCGATCACCAGTGGCACGGTGATCGCCAGTACCAGCTGTGGCAGGTACTTGGCGAAGTAGCCGTCAAGATCATCCAGCCCGGTGCTGATCAACGTCGACACGGTGCCGTGGTCCGGCTGTCCCGGAGTTGGCACGAGATAGGACTCCATCACCTCGCGACGCAGCTGCGACTTGACCGCGATCGAGGCCCGTACCGCTACCAGGTCGGTCAGCCAGGCCAACAGTCCGCGGGCGAGGAACGCTGCGGCCAGCCACGGTACGGCCTGCACCAGCGGCGAAATCCGCCCGGTGTCGAACGCGGCTCCGACTCCGTACGCGATGAACCAGGCCAGCAGGACCACGGTCAACGAGCTCAACGTGCCCAGTACGGATTGGACGAACAGCAGCCGGCGGACCGGCTTTGCCCGGCGCAGCAATCGCGGATCGATCGGCCCGCGATGTTGTCGGTCTTGATCGGCGATCGATCCGGTCGATGCGACCGGCTGTCTTGCGCCGGGCTCAGGGTCAGGGGACCGCGGCTCGAGAGCCCGTTCGGGCCGAACCGAGCCGACGGGGTCGGTGGCACGCTCGATCGTGCTGGTCATGATCATTTGGCCGGTTGGGGCGAAGCCGGCGCGGTGTCAACGGGCCGCGGCTCGGCGGGGCGGACGGTGATCCGCTTGCGGAAGACCCAGTAGGTCCAGGCCTGATAGGCGAGCACCAGTGGCACCAGCACCAGCGCCGACCAGCTCATGATCGTCAGCGTGTAGTGGCTGGCCGATGAGTTGTGGATGGTCAGGCTCCAGGCCGGGTTGGTGGTGCTGGGGATGAGTCGCGGATACAGCGAGGCGAACAGTGCCAGCACCACGCCGCCGACCGCCGCGGCGGTGCCGACGAAGGACCAGCCGTCCCGGTCGGCCAGGTGCATACCCAGGCCGAACAGCAAGGCGATCACCACCGCGACGGACAGGATCAGCGTCGGCCCGTGGTTGGCGGTCACCACCCCGAAGTTGAACCAGGCCAGGAAGATCAGCCCGAACACGGCGGTGATCACGCCGACCACACTGGTCAGTCGCTTGGCCCGCAGCCGGAGCTCTCCGGTCGTCTTCAGGGCCAGGAACACCGCACCGTGGGTGAGGAAGAGCAGCAGAGTCACCAGTCCGGTGAGCACCGCGAACGGGTTCAACAGGTCGACCAGCGAGCCGGTGAATTCGTGGCCGGCGTCGATCGGCATTCCCCGGACCATGTTGCCGAACACCAGGCCCCAGATGAAGGACGGCAGCGCTGAACCGGTGATCATGCAGAGATCCCAGCCGCGACGCCAGCGGGCTGACTCGTGGTGTTCGCGATATTCGAAGGCCACCGCGCGGATGATCAAGCCGACCAAGATCGCCAACAGCGGGAGGTAGAAGGCGCTGAAGGTGGTCGCGTACCAACCCGGGAAGGCGGCGAACATCGCGCCGCCGGCGACGATCACCCAGACCTCGTTGCCGTCCCAGACCGGGCCGATGGTGCCGAGCATGGCCTGCCGATCGGCGTCCTTGCGTCCGATCAGCGGCAGCGACATGCCGACCCCGAAGTCGAATCCCTCCAGCACGAAGTAGCCCAGCCACAAGATCATCTGGGCGACGAACCAAACGGTGGTGAGTTCCATGTCCGCTCCTGTTCAGAACGCGTAGGAGAGTGGTCGGTCGGCGTCGTCCGGATCGGGTTCCGGCTCGACCGCGGGCAGCCCCTGCCCGATCGTGCGGGTGAACAGGCGCAGCTCGACCACGGCCAGAACTCCGTACAGCACGGTGAAGACGATCAAGGAGATCCACACCTCGGTAGTGCTCAGGTTGGGCGAGACCCCGGAGCTGGTGGGGAGCAGACCGAAGACCAGCCAGGGCTGTCGCCCGGTCTCGGTGAAGATCCAGCCGAACGAGTTGCCGAGGATCGGCAGGAAGGGCAGCAGGATCGGGCCGAATCGCCAGACGAGTCCCCAGAAGCCGGTGGTGGCGGGGTCGCGATTCTTACGGGTCAGCCACAAGATCAACACTCCGCCGGCGAAGGCGACGATGCCGAGCCCCATCATCAGTCGGAAGGTCCAATAGGTGGCCGGGATGTTCGGCGCGTAGTCGCCGGGGCCGTAGGTCTGTTGATACTGCGCCTGCAGGTCGTTGATGCCGTGCACCTCGCCGGTCAGATTGCCTTCGGCGAGGAAGGACAGCAGCCGCGGCACCTTGATCGACCACACCTCGTGCTTGCCGTCCAGGGTGCCGATGGTGAGGATCGAGAACGAGGCCGGCTGCTCGGTGTCGTACAAGGCCTCGGCGGCGGCCATCTTCATCGGTTGCACATCGGTCATCACCTTGCCCTGGAAGTCGCCGGAGACGAAGGTGCCCCCACCGGCGATCAGCAACGCGACCGCGCCGATCCGCAGCGCGGTACGGAAGGTGGCGCGTTCCTCGACACGGTCGGCCGCAGCATCGCCGTCGGCCGGCTCGGCAGCCGCAGAGGCGACGTCCGCCCTGTCCCGACGCGCGATCCGGACCAGGTGCCAGGCAGCGACCGCGACGACGATGCCGGCGCCGACCATGTAGCAGGCGAAGATCTGATGCGGCAGTGTGACCAACAACACCGGGTTGGTCAGCACCGCACCGAAGTCGGTCAGTTCCGCGCGGCCCCCGGTGACGTGGAAGCCGACCGGATTCTGCATGAACGAGTTGGCGGCCAGGATGAAGGTTGCGCTCAGCACGGTCGCGGCGGCGACGATCCAGATACAGGCCAGATGCACCCTTCTCGGGAGCCGGTCCCAGCCGAAGATCCACAGGCCGAGGAAGGTCGACTCGAGGAAGAAGGCGAGCAGCCCCTCCAGCGCCAGCGGGGCGCCGAAGATGTCGCCGACGAAGCGGGAGAACTGGCTCCAATTCATTCCGAACTGGAATTCCTGCACGATCCCGGTGGCCACACCGATGGCGAAGTTGATCAAGAACAACTTGCCGTACAGCCGGGTCAGGCGCAGATAGCGCTCCTTGCCGGTCCTGACCCAAGCCGTCTGCAATCCGGCGACCAGCCCGGCCAGTCCGATGGTGACCGGGACGAAGAAGAAGTGGTAGACGGTCGTGGTCCCGAATTGGATGCGCGACAGCAGCTCCGTGTCCATGCGGATGAAGGTAGCGCAGAACTACTACATACAGTAGTACGAGGAGGTGTAGTACTTGTCACGGTAGTACGCGAGCTAGGATGCCAGCCGTGGTTAGTTCTCTGGGGGATCTCGAGCGCCGGGTGATGGAGGAGCTGTGGAGCTCCGACGGCCCGCGCTCAGTCCGTGATGTCCATGGCGCGCTGACACAAGAGCGCGACCTCGCGTATACGACCGTGATGACGGTGCTGGACCGGTTGGCGAAGAAGGGTTTGGTGCACCGGGAGAGCTCCGGCCGTGCCTACCTGTACGCCGCGGTTCAGACCCGCGAACAGATGGTCGCCGACGTGATGCACGACGCCCTGGTCGGCAGCGAGCGGGATCGCACCGCCGCGCTGGTGGCCTTCGTCGGCAAGGTGACGCCGGAAGAGGCGGCCACCATGCGCAATGCGCTGTCCCGGCTCGAGGCCGGCGCCAACGACGAGACCAAGAACTGATCCGGCGACCTGAGCCATGATCGGCGTCGCGCTCGGCATCCTCGCCGTGATCCTGGTCGGACCCGGTTCGATCTGGGTCGGCCGGTGGCGTTTCCTGCATCGGGTGCCACGACCCGCGGTCGCGCTCTGGCAGGCGGGTTCGGTGGCCGCCCTCTTGTCCGTGGTGGGCGCCGGATTCGCGATCAGCCTCGGCCTCTTCCGTAAGCAGGAGCCGCCGTTGGCCGAGATCATCGTGTACGGCACGGTGCTGCTCTTCACCGTGATCGTGGTGGTCCGGCTGATCTGGTCGTTGATCATCGTGGTGCGCACCTCCCGGCTGCGTCGGACCCGGCATCGCCGCGCCATCGACCTGCTGGACCAGATCGATCGTCGCACCGCACTGCCGGGGGTGCCGGCACGTCCGGGGCTCCGGGTGATGTCGGCCGAGGTCCCGGTTGCCTACTGCCTGCCCGCGGTCCGGCAGTCCCGGGTGGTCCTCAGTGAGGGCGCCCTGCAGGCTCTGGCCACCGACGAGGTCGCAGCGGTGCTGGCCCACGAAGAGGCCCATGTCCGCGCCCGGCACGACCTGGTGTTGGACACCTTCACCGCACTTCACCGGGCCTTCCCGATCGCCGTCCGCAGCGACGTACCGCTGAAGGAGGCGCGGCTGCTGGTCGAACTGCTCGCCGATGACGCCGCCCGGCGGCGTACCGGTCCGATCCCGCTGGCTCGCGCGCTGGTCGCGATGGCCGCGGCCCCGGTGCCTGGGTTTGCCATGGGCGTCAGCTACGGCACCGCCGTCCGGGTGGCCCGGCTCGCCGAACGACCCCGGCCGCATCGGCTGCTGAGTGTCGGCATCTACGCCCTGGCGCTCGGCCTGATCGCGCTGCCCCTGATCATCTTCGGTGCCCCGACCCTCTTCGGCTGGCTTAACCTGACCGGCCTCAATCTCGGTTGGTACTGAGTTGGTATGGGGGCGAGCCCCATGCCCCGCGTTCCTACTGGATGGAGTTCGCTGTCGTCCGACTCCTTGGCGATTCTCGGCGCCGCGGGCGCCTTGAATCGGGTCGCACCGAATTGGGGCGGCGCGGGATCAGTTGACCTGGACGGTGACGCTGTGCCAGCCGGTCGATCCGTTCGGCGCGGGTGGCGCCTCGACGGAGGTCTGCACCAGTCCGTCGGTATCGGTGGCCCGGACCGTCAGTCGATGCTCGCCCGGGGACGCGTCCCACTCGTACACCCACTGCCGCCAGGTGTCGGCGCTGACCGCGTCGGCCAGCCGGGCCTTCCGCCAGGGCCCGTTGTCGACGCGAACCTCGACCTGGGAGATGCCGGTGTGCTGGGCCCAGGCCACACCGGCGACCGCAACCCTTCCGGCCTTCACGTCCCCGCTCGGGGTGTCGATCCTGGACGCCAGCTTGAGCGGACCGCGGGCCGACCAACCCCGGGGTGTCCAATAAGCCTCGTCGTCGGCGTAGCTGGTGACCTTGAGCTCGCTCACCCACTTGGTCGCCGAGACGTAGCCGTACAGGCCCGGAACCACCAGCCGGGCAGGAAATCCGTGCTCGGCGGGCAGCGGCTGCCCGTTCATCCCGACCGCGACGATCGCGTCCCGGTCCGGGTCGGTGAGGGCGGACAGCGGACTGCCGGCGGTGAAGCCATCGACACTCCGGGACAGCACCATGTCGGCGCCCGGCTTGGGGCCGGCGCGGGACAGCAGTTCCCGGATCGGATATCCCAGCCACTTCGCGTTCCCGGCCAGATTGCCGCCGACCTCGTTGGACACGCAGGTCAAGGTCACGTAGAACTCCGACAGCGGCAGCCGCAGCAACTCGTCGAAGGTGATCTCGACCTCCCGCTCGACCATCCCGATGATCCGCAGCGACCAGTCAGCCGGGTTCACGATCGGCACCTGCAGGGCGGTGTCGATCCGGTAGAAGGTGTCGTTGGCGGTGACGTACGGGGTGAGCTGGTTGATCTTGAGATCGGCGCCGCTCGGGACGACCGGAGCCGGCTCGGCCGGTGCCGGGAGTTTGATCATGGAGCGTGCCTGCAACGCCATCGACTTGCCGCTGGCCATCACCCGGCTGGCCCCGCCGACGAAGACCGACGCGGCCGCGACGGCACCGGTCATGATCAAGAACCGGCGACGATCGGTCGTGCTGTCGGGGCCCGGGAGTGAGGTGGCAAAAAGCCGCAGGCGGGAGATCAACAACCGCAAGATCACGTAGGCAACGGGCAGGCCGATGATGACCGGTGCGTAGGTGGTGCCGGAAACGTCCGGCTGTTGCGAGATGGCGATGATCGAGAGCACTGCGAGCAGCAGCGGTCCGACCACACCGGCCCAGGGACGGGCGTACTCGAGCCGGCCGGAGACGCCGCTGATCACGAGGGCAACCACGCCGACCAGCACCAGCAGCACGGGCTTGTCGGCGAAGCCGAGCGTCTCCTTGCCGAAGTTGATCAGGGACGGCGGTAGCAGGTTGATCACCGAGCTGCCGACCGCGCTCAGTGGCGAGCCCAGCGGCGCGACCAGCCAGGTCACCAACTCGGCGATGGCGAGCCCGGACATTCCCGCGACCACACCGGCAACCCAGGCCCACCCCGTACGCCGCGAGGGTGTTGTCCGGTCCGGCGAGGTGGCCGAAGGTTCGACCTGAGTGCTGGTCACGTCCTCATCCTGCATCCGACGGTCGGGCAGCCGGTAGCGGCCGACAAATCCGTCAGCGTTTCGTCACCAATCGGTCGTAGCGTTGGGGCGTTCCACCGAGTTCGAAGGGCAGCCCATGGACACCGCCTTGCCGTCCTGCTTCAGCTACTTGCCCGGTTGGGTCGCCGATCAGGACCAGGCCTACGCCGACCTGGTGGATGCGATCGGGTGGGAGCAGAACGACATCACCATCGCCGGCCGCACGATCAAGATCCCGCGGCTGACCTGCTGGATGGGCGAGGCCGCCTACACCTACTCGGGCGTCCGCAACGAACCCCGGCCGATGCCGGAACCGCTGGCGGAGTTGCATCAACGGCTGGAGCGGGAGAGCAGCGCGGCCTATAACTCCTGCCTGGCCAATCTCTATCGCGACGGTCGGGACTCGATCTCCTACCACAGCGATGATGAGCCGGAGCTCGGCACGAGGCCGACCATCGCCTCGCTCAGTCTCGGCGATCGTCGCCGCTTCACCGTCCGGCACCGGGCCAGCGGGCAGACCTGGAGCCTCGACCTCGGCGGCGGTGACTTGTTGATCATGCGTGATGAGTCCCAGTCCGACTATCGGCACGCCGTGCCGAAGACCCGTCGGCCGGTCGGTCCGCGGATGAATCTCACCTTCCGCTGGTTCGGGTGAGCGCCGCGATGAGATTTGCCTACGCAATCACCGATCCGGCCGGTGATCGGCGCCGTCAGCCCGCAGCGTAGGCAGAAATCATCGGCGGGTGGCGAGGAAGTCGGCGATCCGGCCGATCGCTTCCTCGAGCATGTCC
>DATCVL010000189.1:0-3147 GCA_036566865.1 Microlunatus sp. | reverse complement strand
CCGTCCGCCTGCCACAGCCCGCCGTTCGAACCGAGGAACGGGAAGTAGATGCCCTGCAGGTCGTAGGCGGCGTTGTGGCCGTACACCTTGAGCTTCTTCGGGTTGAAGCCGGATTCTGCGGCGGTCTTGCCGGCGCTGTCCTGGGTGAGCTTTTGGATCGCCGGCAGGAAGGTGTCACCGCTTCCGGCGCCCGGCTTCCAGGTCAGCTTGGTCGGGTCGACTCCGGCGGCATCGAGCAGCTTCTTGTTGTAGAAGATGCCGTTCGCATCGGCAACCTGCGGCACCGCCCACAACTTGTCCTTGTACGAGTACTGCTCGACCAGGGACTTCTGCCAGGCGTCGTCGGCGCCGCCGAGCAGGGTGTTGATGTCGCTGATCTTGCCGGCGTCCGCGTACTGGGTGAAGTTCTGCGAGTTGGTCCAGAACAGGTCGTCGACGGTGTCGCCGCCGACGTCGATCGGCAACTGGTCCCAGTAGCTGTCCCAGGGCACCACGTTGATCTTGACCGTGATGTCGGGATTCTTCTTCGTAAAGGCGTCGAACGACTTCTGGTACGCCTTGGCGACCTGGTCGTCCCAGAGCCGGAAGCCGACCGTGACCTTTGCAGCACCGGAACTGTTGGAGCCGCTGTTCTCGGCCTGCTGATTCGGTGAGCAGGCGCCCAGCAGGGTGGCGCCGGCACCGGCGCCGAGCAGCCCCAGCACCTGGCGTCGGTTGAAGGAGAGCCGGGACGCATTCGGCTTGGTCATGGCAATTGCCTTTCTGCACGGGACGTGAATGGTGGCAGATCGATGGCCGGAGTCGTGTCCTCGGACACGCCCGGACAGCTGAGCATGATCAGATTGGGCATGATCAGGTTGGGCATGATCAAGTTTGGCAAGATCATTTGAAACCGCCGATCGCGATCGAGTCCACGATCCGGCGTTGGAAGATCAGATAGACCAGCAGCAGTGGCAGCAGTGCGATGGTGGTGGCGGCCATCACCAGGGTCCAGTTGCCGTTGTACTGACTCTGCAGCGCGGCGGTGGCGACGGTCAGCACAGCCCAGTCGTCACCGGTGGTGATCACCCTCGGCCAGAGGAAGTTGTTCCACTGGGTGACCACCGTGATCACGGTCAGGGTGGCGATGATCGGTCGGGAATAGGGGAGGACCACGTACCAGAGCACCCGCAGCGTGCCGCAGCCGTCGATCCGCGCGGCCGCCTCGAGATCGTCCGGCACCGAACGGAAATACTCCCGCAGCAGGAAGATCGCGTACGGCGACCCGAACAACGTCGGCAGCACCAGTGCCCAGAAGGTGTTCCGCAGTCCGGCCGCGGTGAGCATCCCGTACAGCGGCACGATGGTGGTCACCGCGGGGATCATCATGGTCGCGAGATAGACCCAGAACACCACGTCCCGGCCGGGAAACCTCAATCGGGCAAAGGAATAGGCGGCCAGGATCGAGCAGCCCAACTGAACCACCAGGATCACCAGAGTCATCTGTACGGTGACCGCGATCGGTGAGACGAAGTTGTGTTCGGTGCCGAACAGCCGGGAGAAGTTGTCGAAGGTGAATGGTGCCGGCATGGTCAGCGGCGAGCTGCTGGCGAACTGCTGCGGAGTCTTCACCGCCGTACTGAAGCTGAGCAGGAACGGGCCGAGGATGAGCATCGCACCGACGATCAAGATGGCGTAGATGATCACCGTCCGGGCGACGGCGGAGGGCCGCCGACGCCGGCGACGAGGCGTCGTGCCGGCCGCACTGGTGCCGGTTCGGTCCAGGGTCGAGGTCGAGGTCGAGTTGATCATGGTCAGCCGCCCGCCACGTCGTAGGTGATCCGGCGTCGGAAGTAGAGCTGCTGCAGCACGGTGACCAACACCAGCACGATCATCAACAACACCGACAGTGCCGAGGCCCGGCCGAGGTCGAGCCGTTCGAAGGCCAGGTTGTAGATGCGGTGGGCGATCACGTCGGTCTGGCCCGGCACTCCCGGTCCTCCACTGGTCATCGCATAGATCGTGTCGAAGACCTGGAAGGAGGAGATGATGCTGGTGGCCAGCACGAAGAAGGTGGTCGGCCGCAACAGCGGCATGGTGATCCGCCAGAACACGCCGAGTTCGCCGGCGCCGTCCACCCGGGCCGCATCCTGGATGTCCTTCGGCACCCCGCTCAGCCCGGCCAGATAGAAGAGGGCGACATAGCCGACCTGGGTCCAGACGCTGACGAAAGCGACCGCCGGCAAGGCCGTCCGCAGATCCGACAACCAGCCGAAGCGGATCCCCAGGATCGTGTTCAGCGCCCCGCCGGTCGGTGCGAAGATCCACTTCCAGACGATGCCAAGGGTCAGCGGCGCGCAGACCCAGGGCATCACGAAGATCACCCGGAAGATCGGCGAACCGGGCAGCCTCTTCGACAGCAGCACCGCGAGTCCGAGTCCGAGCAGGGTCTGGGTCGGGATCACCAGCAGGGTGTACTGCACCGTGACCAGGAAGGAATGCCAGACGTCCGGGTCGGTCAGCACCGAGACGTAGTTGTCCGGCCCGAGCCAGGTCGGCGGCGAGATGATGTTCCAGGACTCGAAGCTCACCGCGATGGCCACGAACACCGGGATGATCAGGAACAGCCCGATACCGATCATGCTCGGAGCCAGCAAGGCGTAGCCCGTAGCCGTACGGCGTAGCGCCCGGCGACGGCGAGTGATCATCGGTCGGGCCCCCTGTGTGATTTTGGCTGCATGCCGGTGAACGACCGGATCTGATCATGCTCGGCGTTCTCCGACCGGCCACCCCGGTGTCACAGTATGGAATGTCCGCGCGCCGGTGAGTGGCCGCCGCGGCGACGCCTCTCGACGTACCGTAGCGACACCCGTCAGCTCGCAGCGGAAGCCGCGCTGACCGGCGTTGCAGGTCACCGGAGGCCGCTCCGACTGGGACCTGCCGACCGTCGTCGGACCGTGAGCTTGGCCACAGTACGAAGGACGGAGCCGGCCGGCGGAAGACAGCCGCGCACACGCCGCACATGATTTGCCTGTAGGGATTTTGCCGATGCAGCATTTGGCGTTCCGTGATCGAGCGCTGATTGTTCGCTAACCGAACGCAGAACGCGCCGTAGTCCGGTCTGCGAACCTGACAGCTGACAGCTAACGTGGTCCGGTACGCTCGCCG
>DATCVL010000188.1:0-6428 GCA_036566865.1 Microlunatus sp. | reverse complement strand
ATGCCACCACATCGCGCGGAGCAAGATCACCGAGCGGGTGCTTGCCTTCCATCATCAACGAGCCCTGCCGATCAACCAGTCGGGCGCCTTCGCCGCGTACGGCCTCGGAGATCAGGACGCCGCGGTCTCCGGGGCGTCGATGATCTTCCGGCACCACCAGCACGGTCGGGTGGAACTGGACGAATTCGATGTCACGGATCACCGCGCCTGCCCGCAAGGCAAGGGCGATGCCGTCGCCGGTGGCGGTAGCCGGGTTCGTGGTGGTCTCCCACGCCTGGCCGATGCCGCCGGCCGCCAGCACCACAGCCGCTGCGGTGATCTCGCCGATCAGTCCGTCGGCGTCGATCACCCGTACGCCGGTGACTCCATGATCATCCCGGAGCAGATCGACCACGGTGGTCTGTTGGCGGAGCTCGAGGAGGGATCCGTCGGCAGGCTCGGACATCTTGGCCCAGAGCTGCGCGGCGAGGGTACGGGCGACCTCGGCGCCGCTGGCGTCGCCGCCGGCGTGCACGATTCGGCGGGCGTGATGACCGCCCTCCAGTCCCAGGGCGTAGCGACCATGATCGTCCAGATCGAAATGTGCGCCCAACTGGGTGAGTCGCTCGATCGCTCGCGGTGCGGCGGCCACCAGCCGGTCGACCTGGTCGGCGTCACACAGGCCGGCGCCGGCGGTCATGGTGTCGTCGAAATGACTCTGCAGCGAGTCGTGGGGATCGAGCACCGCGGCCAGCCCGCCTTGGGCCCAGGCGGTCGAGCCGTCTCCGGGACCGCCCTTCGTGATCATGGTGACTCGACGGCCGGCATCCAACAGTCGCAGCGCGGCGGCGAGGCCGGCGGCGCCGGAGCCGACGATGATCACATCGGACTGGTTCTGCCAGTCGGGCGCCGCGGTCGGCAGCGCCTTCGGGATCGTCGGCAGCTCGAGATCGTTGATCATGATTACTCACCGCCGCCGGGTTGACCGATGGCGACCATGCGCTCGACGGCCTGTCGGGCCCGAGCAGCGACGTCCGGGGCGACGTGGACCTCGTCGGTCTCGTCCCGCAGCGCAGTGATCAACTTCTCCGGGGTGATCATCTTCATGTACTTGCAGGCGGCCTTCGGGTTCACCGCCTGGAAGTCGGTGCTGGGATTGGCCCGGCGGAGCTGATGCAGCATGCCGATCTCGGTCGCCACCAGCACCTTGCGGGCCTTGCTGGTGCGGGCCTCGTCCAACATCGCGCCGGTGGACAGGATGTGTGTCCGCTCGGCCGGGATGTCGCCGACGGTGGTCATCCACAGTGCCGAGGTGGAGCAGCCGCACTCCGGGTGGACGTACAGTTCGGCGTCGCTGTCGGCATGAACGGCCGCCTCCAGATCCTGCGGCGAGATCCCGGCGTGTACGTGGCATTCGCCCATCCAGTTGTGGATGTTGGTGCGGCCGGTCTTCCGCTTCACGTGTGCCGCCAGGAACATGTCCGGCAGGAACAGCACCTCCTTCTCGGCCGGGATCGACTCGACCACCTCGACCGCATTGGAGGACGTACAGCAGATGTCGGACTCGGCCTTCACCTCGGCCGTGGTGTTCACGTACGCAACCACGACCGCGCCCGGGTGCTCGGCCTTCCAGGCCCGCAGTTGATCTGCGGTGATGGTGTCAGCCAGCGAGCAACCGGCCCGAGCATCGGGGATGATCACCCGCTTGTCGGGGGAGAGGATCTTGGCGGTCTCGGCCATGAAGTGCACGCCCGCGAAAACGATCATGGACGCGTCCGCGGAGGCAGCCAGCCGGGACAGCGCCAGCGAATCGCCGACATGATCGGCGGCGTCCTGGATCTGCGGCAGCTGGTAGTTGTGCGCCAGGATCACGGCGTCCTTCTGCCGCGCCAGGTCCCGTACGGCGTCCTGCCACTCGGTCCAGTCGGCGAAGCCGGACGGCAGCGAGGTGGCGATCTCTTCACGGTTGACCGATTCGATGATGGTCACGGAAAACTCCCGGTTGTCAGGTTTTCGCCTCGGAGACGAAAACTAGGGTCGACGCTAGCATGCAGCTGTGGCCAGATCGAGTGCGGTGCCCACGTTTCGGCACGAGGCGGTGGCCGTTGTGTTCAAGATCACGGACTCGCGACTGACCGTGCTGGCCTGGCAGAGAGCTCGGGATCCGTACCAAGGTGCGTGGGCGCTACCCAGCGGTGCGGTGCAGGCCGACGAGACGCTCGGTGCCTGTGCTGCCAGGAATCTGGCCACCAAGGTTGACCTCTCACAGATCGCGCATCTGGAGCAGTTGGAGACGCGCAGTGACCCCGGTCGGGACCCGTTCCAGCGCACCATCGCCACCGCGTACCTGGGGCTGGTGCCCAGCACAGCCGATCCACACCTGCCGGAGAATGCCGGCTGGATCCGCACTCATCGACTGCCGAAGATGGCTTTCGATCATGCCTCGGTGGTTCGTTCCGCGATCGACCGGCTGCAGCGCAAGCTCTCCTACAGCAACATCGGGTTCGGGCTCGCCCCGGAGGAGTTCACGCTGGCGCAGTTGCGGGAGATCTATCGCGCCGCATTGGGATACGACGTGGCACCCACCAATCTGAAGCGGGTGCTGGAACGCCGTGGCCAGCTCGAGCCCACCGGCCGCACCGCCGCCTCCAATGTCGGCGGTGGCCGGCCGGCCGCGCTCTACCGCTTCAGTCATCGTGAGCTGGCGATCACCGATCCCTTCGCCGCATTGCGGCCGGGAAGTTGATCATCATCTCGAGTCGTCCAGCTGGAGTCAGCGCACGCTCGTCGCGCCGAACCGCACCCGGCGGTGAGATCTCCGCAGCCGCTATCGCTCGACCGGTTGGCGGATCCGGCGTCCGGGCAGGCCGACCCGGTTGCGGAAGATGATCATCCAGGCGCCGCCGGCCAGCGGGAAGATCGCCAACGCACCGATCGCGACCGGCAGCCCGGCCAGCGCGATCAGGACGCTGATCAGGCCGGGCCCGGTGAGGGAGCCGATCTGTCCGATGGCGTTCCAGTAGCCGAGGAATTTCGCCCGGCCGACCGGTGGGCTGAGGTCCGCACCGATGGTCATGTTGATGCCGGAGCCGAGACCGTTGCCGACGCTGGCGATGCCGACGCCGATGCAGAACCAGGTCAACGTGCCGCCGATCGGCAGGATCGCGAATCCGACCCCCAGCAGGACGACACAGGCGACGAAGGTGCTGACCCGGCCCAGGTTGTCCTTCAGCCGGCCACCCGGATAGAGCAAGATCAACTCCACTGCTGAGCCGAGCGCCACGATCAGCGAGATCGCGCTGGGGCTCAGATGCAGATGATCGCCCCAGAGCGGGATGATCACGTTCTTGCCCTTACGCGCCATCGCCAGGGTGATCATCGCGACCCCGGTCACGATCACCGCCCGCCAGCGCACCTTCACCGCACTCGGATCGGTCGACCTGTTGTGAGCCCGACGGGTCGGATCGACCTTCACCCTGGCGATCAGCACGGTCGCGGCCAACGCCATCACCAGATGCATCACGAAGACCGAGTAGAGCGGCAGCCAGAACAGCAGCACGGACCCGATCAACGGGCCGACCAGTTGGCCCGCCCGCTGGGCTCCGCCCAGGCTGGTCATCGCCAGGGCCAGCGAGTCGGTGCGTACGGTCTCGGCAATGAAGGCCTGCCGGGCCAGGCTCCAGATCACCTCGACCGCGGACAGCAACACGATCGCCCCGATGAACAGAGGCAGCGAGACGCCGTCGTGGATGACCAGGGCGATCACGCACAGGCCGGTCATCGATCCGGCCACCACGGTGGCGCCGATCATGCTCGGCCGCTCGCCGAACTTGTTGATCACGTACCCGGAGGGGATCGCGTTGATGGCGGCCGCCAGCGCGGCAACGGTGACGATGGCGCCGGCCACAGACGCGCCGGCACCGAGGGAGATGGCTGCCAGGACGATCACCGGGGCCAAGGCGCCGGTGCCACAGGCGTACAGGAATGCTGGTGCGAGGACTGGCCACAGGATCGACCTCAGCACCATCTACCACCCTCTTCTCAGCCGAAAACTATCAGCATCGGCGTCGGGGGCGGTCGTCAGTTTCGACAGTTGATCACCCGAGTGGACGTGATCAACACATCCACCCGTCGGTCCCAGCCGGAGGTCGGAATGACCTCGAGCACCTCGTCGTCATTGAGCAGCATCGCCGTCACGGCGGACCGGTCGGCCCGCCGCAACGCCCGGTCGTACCAGCCGCCGCCGCGGCCGAGTCGTTGTCCTTCCGCATTGCCGGCCAGCCCCGGGACGATGATCAACTCCGCCTCGCCGAGGGCGCCGGCATCCAGCGGTTCCGTGGTCGGTTCGACGATCGACATCCGTCCGGTGTGCAGTCGATCGGGTCCACCGTACGGGGCCCAGGCCGTCTCGCCGAAGAGTTGATCTTGGCCGGCCGCGGGTTCGGTGATCACCGGCAGCAGCACCCGGATGCCTCGGGATGCCAACCAGGCAATGGTCTGCAGGGTGCCCGGCTCGGGCGGCGCGGAGAAGTAGCAGGCCACCGTACCGAGCTCACTGTCGCCCAGAAACGTGCGCAACTCCTCGAAGCGGGCCCGGTCGTCGGCGGCTCGCTGGTCCTCGGTCCGGACCCCGCGGCGCTGCAGGACCGCACGCCGCAGCACTCGCTTGGCGTCCCGGATCGCCGCGGCGTCGGCGGATGACTGTGGCCAGACCATCGCGCCATCGTAGGGCGGCCGACTCAGGATTCGGGTTCGGGCGGAGTCTCGGCGCCCTCCTGCTCATCGCGTTCGGCCCACTGGAGCAACGGCTCGATTCCGAACACCGCCTCGTCGATGCCGTCGTGCAGATCACCGACCGCGGCGAACCGGGACGGCATGGTGGCGATGGTGAAGTCGGCGGGCAGCGCGTCCTCGATCTCGTCCCAGCGCAGCGGAGCCGAGACCGTCGCCTCCGGATTGCCCCGGACCGAGTACGCGGCCGCGATGGTGTGATCGCGGGCGTTCTGGTTGAAGTCGATGAACAGCTTCTTCGGATCCCGATCCTTGCGCCACCAGGTGGTGGTGGCCAGGTCCGGGATGCGCCGCTCCACCTCGCGGGCGAAGGCCAGCGCCCCGCGCCGGACGTCGGTGAAACCGTGCTCGGGCCGGATCCGGACATAGATGTGCAGACCGGAGCCGCCGGAGGTCTTCGGCCAGCCGGTGGCGCCGAGCTCGTCCAGCACCTCGTGCGCAACCGCGGCCACCTTCCGTACCGTGTCGAAGTCGCACTCCGGCATCGGATCAAGATCAATTCGCCACTCGTCCGGCTTCTCGGTGTCGGCTCGGCGCGAGTTCCAGGGGTGGAATTCGACCGTGGACATCTGCACCGCCCAGACCACCTGGGCGATGTCGGTCACGCACAGCTCGTAGGCGTGCCTCTGGTACCGCGGGAACTCCACCCGCACGGTTTCCACCCACGGCGGCGCCCCGTGCGGCAACCGCTTCTGATGCACCTTCTCCCCGGACACCCCGGTGGGGAAGCGGTGCAGCATGCAGGGGCGTTCACGCAGCGCCCGGACGATGCCGTCGGCAACGCTGAGGTAGTAGTTCGCCAGGTCCAGCTTGGTCTCGCCGCGCGCCGGGAAGTAGACCCGGTCGGGATTGGAGATCCGCACCGCGTAGGGCCCGATCTCCAGCTCGGTCGCCTCCGAACTGCTCTTGGAGCTGTTCATGGTGCTGAGCGTAATGGGCGAACAGCGATAGAAACGCGCCCACAGATCGGTCCGAAGGCCTCAGATCGACCCCCGCGATCAAACTGCGGCGACATTCTTATCGCTGCTGCCGGGTGCACTCCCGGATCGCCGCTGCGGCATAAGGTGTGCGGCATGCCGTTGTTGCGACGTAAGAGTGCTCCGCCGCCCGCTGTCGAGATGCCGGAAGCTCCGCAGCTTCCCGAGCCCCCCGCCGATGGGCCGAACGGGATGCGTTCGATGGCGGATCATCGCGACTACCTGCTGAGTTGTATCGAGCCGCTGCCGCCGTTCGGTCAGCAGATCCTGGACTCGGTCGGGCTGTCATTGTGTGAGGACGTCACCTCGGCGGTCAGCCTGCCCCGCTTCGACAACTCGGCGATGGACGGCTACGCCGTCCGGGCTGCCGATGTGGCGTCGGCATCGGAGCAGACACCGGTCAGCCTGCCGGTGGTCGGCGAGGTTCCGGCCGGGGCACCGGCCCCGCACAAGTTGTCCCCGGGTTCCGCGATGAAGATCATGACCGGGGCCGCGATGCCGGAGGGTGCCGACGCCGTGGTGCCGTACGAGGCCACCGATCGCGGCGTCGAGGACGTACGGATCACCGAGCCGTCGGACCTCGGGCAGAACGTACGCCGCACCGGCGAGGACATCGCCGAGGGCACCGTCGTCCTGCGGGCCGGCGAGCGTCTGGCGTCCAGGGCGATCGGCCTGTTGGCG
>DATCVL010000187.1:0-8196 GCA_036566865.1 Microlunatus sp. | reverse complement strand
CATCGACCAGGTCGGTCTCCGATTCGACGATGATCAACTTCGCTGCCGGTCCACCGACCCGGAAGGTGGTGAAGTCGGCCAGCGCGACGTCGGTGGTCACCGGAACGGTCAAGACTGTTCCCCGATCAGTACCTCGGCGGTGGCCATCCCCAACACCTTCTCCTCGCCGCAACGCACGTCCAGCTGGACGGTCGCCGTGCCGTTCTCGATCTTGGACACCTTGCCGCCGACAGTCAACTCGGCGCCCGCGTCGTCGTCCGGCACCGGGACCGGACGGGTGAAGCGGGTGAAGCAGCCGGTCACCCTGGCCGGATCGCCCGCCCAGTCGGTAACCGCTCGCAGCGACAACGCCATGGTGAGCATGCCGTGGGCGATCACCCCGGGCAGGCCGAGCCGGGTGGCTTGATAGTCGGAATAGTGGATCGGGTTGAAGTCCCCGGAGGCGCCGGCATAGCGGACCAAGGTCTCCCGGGTCAGCCGGGCACTGAAGGTCGGCAGCTGATCGCCGACGGCGACCTCGGCCATCACGCCTCATCCCGGTTGTGCAGGAAGTTCGACGACGCCGTACAGACCTCTTCGCCGTCGCCGGTGGTCAACAGCACGCTGGAATTGATCATGTCCACGCTGCCGCGGGTACGGACCTTGTCGATGGTCAGGGTGGCGCTCACCCGATCACCCGCGCGCAGCGGCCGACGGTGATTGATCCGCTGGTCGCCGTGGACGATCCGGCGCAGCTCCAGGCCGAGCTCCTCGTCCTCCCACAGAGCACTCCAGGCTCGGCCGGCGATCACCGCGGCGAAGGTGGGCGGGGCGATGGCGTCGAGGCCGCGATAGGCGGGGTTGTCGTCGCCGAGCGCGGCGGCGAATTCGGCGATCTTGCCGCCGCTCACCAGATACGGCTCGGTCGGCGGGTAGGTCCGCCCGGCGTGGCTCTCGTCGATCATGTGCCGAACTCTATGCAACGTCCTGCCGCCGACCGCAACCTGTGCCGCGGGTCGTCGGACCGGCATCGGTTGGGTCCGAACGCGCGGCTCAGCGCGCGTGGGTCGAGGCGGCGGCGCGGTAGCGGTCGAGCACCAACCCGACCAGCGCGGTTTCCAACGGCATGGCGACGGGGACGTCGACAGCCTCAGCAGCCTGGGTGATCTTGTCCAGCAGCAGACCGTGGCCGACGAAGAGGGAGAGGACGCCGGCGAGATCGCGGTCGGCGACGAGCAGCTCGGTCGCCCGCGGAGCGCAGGTCGCGAACCCTGCCCGGACTGCGGTTCCCCGCACGCCGGCCAATCGCTCGGCGAGATCAGCCACCGCCTGATTGGCCTCGGACCGCGACGAGCCGACGGAGGTCAGCAGCACCGGTGCGTCGTCGGCGATACCCGCTGCCGCGGCCGCGGCCTGCAGCAGGGGCAGCAACTCATCCGGCGTACCGATGATGTCGGCGACCACCAGCTCGACGCCGGTCTCCGCGTCGGCCGCCGCGATCGCCGCCGGCGCATCGGTACGAGCGTGGAAGGCCGGAGTGAACAGCAGCGGTACCACGATCGCCCGCCGATGACCGTCCTCGCGCAGGCCGGCCGCGGCGGCCTTCAGATCCGGTTGATTGAGATCGAGGTACGCCGTCCGACTATCCAGGCCGGACTCTTCGGTCACCGCGACCGCGAGCCGATCGATGGAGGTGACGCCTTGCGGATGCCGGCTTCCGTGAGCAAGCAAAACGACCGGCACCCGCTCGTCACGGGTGCCGGTCGATGCCATGAAGGACGCGTTCAGCGGGTCTCGCGATGCGCGGTGTGCTTGTGGCAGCGCGGGCAGAACTTGTTCAGCTCGAGCCGGTCGGGGTCGTTCCGACGGTTCTTCTTGGTCATGTAGTTACGCTCCTTGCACTCCGTGCACGCAAGCGTGATCTTCGGCCGAACGTCAGATGCCTTGGCCATTGCCCTAAACCTCGATCTTCGTCAACGTCTCTGGTCGTCGCCCGCAGGGTGCCTGGGGCAACAGGTTGGTAGCGGGAACGGGACTTGAACCCGTGACACAGCGATTATGAGCCGCTTGCTCTACCGTCTGAGCTATCCCGCCGCGGCGCTACCGCCGAGCCCCCATGCGGAATCGAACCGCAGACCTTCTCCTTACCATGGAGACGCTCTACCGACTGAGCTATAGGGGCACTTCCACATCCGTGGAACCGGCGCGACTGAGCCGCGCCGACACGCAAAGATACACAACAACCACCCCCGAACGCGAATCGAGATTCGGCGCCTTCCGAAGCGGGCGGTCCCGGTCAGCTCCGGAGGCGACGTGGAGCGGCATCGCTGCTCGGCGAGCCTCGACCGCCGCGCCTGCCGGTGCCCCGAGATCACCCGGTATGGACGAAATTTGGTCACCGTCGGTCCAACCTCGTACGCCGCCCCGAGAATCTCAGTAGCTTGCCGCTATGAGCTCAGCACGAGACCTGCGCAGTGCGGCGGTGGTGTTGCGATGACCATCCCGACCGCGGTCACGACCGCCTTCATCGTGGTCGAATACCTCATCAAGATCCTGGCCATCGGCTTCGTACCGGAGAATCGGCGGCCGAGCTCGGGGCAGGCCTGGCTGCTGGCCATCCTCTTCCTGCCGATGATCGGGCTACCGCTGTTCCTGCTGATCGGCTCGCCGTACGTCCGCGGGCGCCGGCACCAACTACAGCAGCGAGCCAACCGGGCGATCGCCGAG
This sequence comes from Microlunatus sp., assembly GCA_036566865.1. Classification (GTDB taxonomy): domain Bacteria; phylum Actinomycetota; class Actinomycetes; order Propionibacteriales; family Propionibacteriaceae; genus Microlunatus. The sequence goes on along the minus strand of DATCVL010000187.1, from coordinate 5,490 downwards.
TACACCGCCGATCACCCGGTGGTGCCCGAGACGCATCGGCTGAACGCCACCGCCGACGGGGTGCTGAAGCTGAATCGGGAGTTGACCTCGATGCCGTGTGTGCTGGGCGTCAACGAGGGCCTGCATCCGGACTCGGTGGCCGGGATCAAGGCGATCGCCGCGGCCATCGACCGGGCCGAACGCTACGTCCACCTGGAGATGTACATCCTGGCGCTGGACCCGACCACGATGCCGCTGTTCGATGCGATGGCAGCGGCGGTCAAGCGGGGTGTCAAGGTCCGGGTGATGTACGACCACCTCGGCTCCCGCAGTTATCCCGGGCGCAAGGAGATGGACCAACGGCTGACCGCCGACGGAATCGAGTGGCACCTGATGATGCCGATCGATCTGCGACACCGTCGTTGGCGCCGGCCCGACCTGCGTAACCACCGCAAGCTGGTGGTGATCGACGGCATCCGCGGCTTCATGGGCTCCCAGAACATGATCGATCCGAGCTACCTGAGCCCGAAGAACGTCAAGATCGGCCGGGCCTGGATCGATCTGAACATCGAGATCACCGGCGAGATCGTGAGATCACTCGACGTCGTCTTCGCCACCGACTGGTTCGCCGAGACCGGCGAGTTGCTGGTCCACCCCAGGACCGGGGTGGTCGTTGGCGAGATCGGGACCGCGACGGTGGTCGGTGACGAGATGGCCCCCGACTCGCCTGCCGAGCTCCAGCCGGCAGCGGGTGGGACCGCATTTCAGCTGGTGCCGTCGGGGCCCGGATTTCCGACCGAACCGAACCTGCGGATGTTCGCATCGTTGTTCTACCTGGCCCAGCGCTCGGTCTCGATCGTCAGCCCGTACTTCATCCCCGACGAATCACTGTTCAATGCGATCACGACGGCGTCGTACCGCGGTGTCCGGGTCGAGCTCTACGTGTCGGAGAAGGCGGACCAGTTCATGGTCCATCACGCCCAGCGCTCCTACTATCAACAGCTGTTGGAGGCGGGGGTACGGATCTTCCGCTACCCCGCGCCGGCCGTGCTGCACACCAAGATGGTCACCGTTGACGGTCAGGTCGGGGTGATCGGCTCGTCCAACATGGACATGCGTTCCTTCGCGCTGGACTACGAGATCATGCTGCTCGGCCTCGGCGAGGAAGTCGCCGCCTCGCTGAACGAGGTGGTCGCCGACTACCGCGCCCACTCCACCGAGCTGACCCTGGAGGAATGGAAGCGCCGGCCGCTGCGCCAGCGCTACCTGGACAACGCGATGCGGCTGACCTCGGCTCTGCAGTGAGCCGACCAACAGGAAGACATCGTCTCAGTGATCTTGGAACCGCTGCTCGGCAAGGCCGGCCGCATCAGTACACGGCCGCCCATCTCGATGGTTTGCCGAGCTGGCTCATGATCACAGCGCGTTGGTGATCTTGGAAGATCACCGTCGGGTTCGGCGTCGCTGCCGATGGGCACTTCGGCGTCACGCCCGATCCTGCGACATTCGTCATGGCGACGGCCAGCGGGATGCGGCTGACACGCCGTGGCACGCGCTGCTGTTCGAAGCGGTCGCGATCAGCTCGCCTTGACGTCTGCAGCGAGGGCACGGGCCTTGAGCTGCTCGTACTCCTGCTGGCTGATCGTGCCGTTGTCCAGCAGCGACTTGGCCTTGGCGATCTCGTCCGATGCGCTGGCGCTGTTGCCGGCGACGTCGCGGATGTAGGTCTCGGCCCGTTGCTGATCTTGCTCGGCCTGCTTGGCTCCGCGCTGGGCCATACCCCGGCCGCGGAAGATCAGATAGGCCAGCGCGGTGACGAACGGGAGGAAGAAGAGGCAGATCAACCAGATCGCCTTCATCCAGCCCTTCAGAGCGTGATCGCGGAACAGGTCGGTGATGATCGAGAACAGCGCGATCAGGTACGCGGCGAACGCGAACACCCAGAACATCGTCCACATGATGTTCCAGAAGCTGTTGAAGTAAGTCATGATCGACTCCTAATGGTTGGTGCAGTCGTGGAAATGCGTTCTGTCTCGCCTTCGATCAATCGCTCGAACGCCTTCGTTCAGACACCGACAACCCCCACCGATCGACGAGTAACGACACCCAGGGTCAGCTCGGGAACCTCTGTCCCGAATGACCCAGGCGATGCAACCCAACACCACATTTCGATGATGTAGATCGCCCGAAAGGGGTGAGCACTCCCCCGGCATGATCATCATCGGCGGGCCGTGGATGGGTCGAAAGTCCCGGATTGCTTCGGCCCTTCGACCATGGGTGCAGCTGGGAAAGTCGCGATGATCGTCGTGAGATTTGCGCCGATGCATAGGTCGAAGAAGGAAGTTGATCATGATGTCCGCGACGGGATCGACCCCGGTCCGGGCCGAGCCGCCGGCCGTGACGTCGGCAGCACACCCGGACGTCATCGGGTCTCGGGAAGGACCTAAGCCCCAGGCACCAGTGCCGAACGATGGTGGTCGTGTCCGTCCCCGAGCAACACGATGGTGATCATGAGGGAGAACCTCGTGGTCGTCGGTGTCGACGACTCGTCGACTGCCCGGGCCGCGCTGGAGTGGGCAGCCGATTACGCCCGGATGACCGACTACCGGCTGGTTGCCGTACATGTCCGGATGCCTGAGGTTCCTGCGTATCTGTACACGCCGCAGCCAACCGAACAGGAGTTGGCCGACACCGAGACCTACCGGCACGTACGACTCATGTTCGAAGGTCTTGACCCCGAGAACGACTGGCGCCTGATCCGGCTCACCGGGCGTCCTGGCGAGGAGTTGGTGAAGCAGTCCGAGCGGGCGGTGCTGCTGGTGATCGGTACCCAGGATCACATCGGCCTGCATCGCTGGCTCGAGAGCTCGGTCAGCCAGTACTGCCTGCGGCACAGCACCGTCCCGGTGCTGTGCTATCCGAACCCGAAGCGACATCAGACTCAATCCCTCGAGCAGGTCGACGTCGCTGTCCCGGCGGGATCCGTCAAGGGTCGCTGAGATATTCCGACGAGTGCCGGCGGAGGCGATGATCAACACCATGCAGCTGCAGGCAGTGCTGCGAAGGGCCGCCGTTCAGGCGACCCTCGCACCCTCGCTCTACAACACCCAGCCGTGGCGGATCCTGCTGAGCCACGACCGGATGCGGCTGTCCGCCGACCCCGACCGCCAGCTGCCGATCCATGATCCGAGCGGGCGGCAGTTGTTGATCAGTTGCGGCTGCGCACTCCTCAACGCCCGCGCATCCATCGCCGCCGACGGTGTCGACGTTGAGGTACGCCGATTCCCGGACGGCGTGCTCGATGGCCAGCCATTGGCCGTCCTGACACCCGTCGGAGCGGAGGCCGGTTCGGCCGATGGAGCCGAGTTGGCCCGGTTGGCGAAGGTGACCGGAGAACGCCACACCAACCGCCTGCACTTCGATCCGGGCGGTCCGGACGAGCGCGTCATGGGAGCGCTACGCAAGACGGCGGCACACGCGGGCGCCGGGCTGGTGCCGCTGGATGGACCCGAGCAGCGGCACCTGATCGGGAGTCTGCATCGTGACGCGGGAATGATCGTGCATTCGGACGCCGGCTACGTTGCCGAGCACCGTGCCTGGGCGCGACCGGCCGGCATCGGGGTCGCGGCCGGAGCGTCCGGCATCCAGCTGGACGAAGCCTGGGATGTGATCGACTCCGCGCCCCGGCTGATGGTCCTGACCACGGCCAGAGACACCCCGCAGGCGTGGCTGAGCGCCGGCGAGGCACTCGAGCGGCTGCTGCTGTACATCACCGCGGAGGGGTACGTGGCCGGCCTGAGCAGTCAGGTAACCCAGGTGCCGGTGATCAGGGCCCGGATGCGCAGCGTGCTGGCCATGGACGACTTCCCGCAGTTGCTGCTCCAGATCGGCAGCGCGCCGGTCGGGGTCCCGACGCGGCGACGTCGACTGGTCGATGTGATGAGCGAAGTTGGATCGAGCGAGTACGGCGGAGACAGCGGGGGCATAGGCTGACACGCATGAGTGGCGAGCAGGGCCAACTCGACTTCCCGGACGTCGCCAAGCTCGAGTTGGATGAGCTCATCGATCAGCTCGTCGACCGTGCGCAGGGAGTCCGGAGGGTGCAGGGTCGTCTGCGAGCCTTGTTGCGTGCGACCGAGTCGGTGACCGGTGATCTGTCGCTGGAGCAGATGTTGCGTCGCATCGCTGAGGCAGCGCAGTCGCTCGCGCACGCCCAGTACGCCGCGCTCGGGGTGATCGGCGCGGACCGCGGTCTGGAGCAGTTCGTCCACGTCGGCATCCCCGATGATGCTGCCGATCGGATCGGGCATCTGCCAGAAGGCAAGGGACTGCTCGGCGGGTTGATCAGTGACCAGCAGCCGATTCGGCTGGAGCACATCACCGATGACGAGCGTTCGGCCGGATTCCCCGGCCATCATCCGCCGATGGACTCCTTCCTGGGGGTGCCGATCCGTGTCCGCGGTGCCGTCTTCGGCAACCTCTACCTGACCAACAGCACGAAAGGTGCCTTCACCGCTGAGGACGAGTCCCTGGTGGTAGCCCTGGCCACCGCCGCCGGTACTGCGATCAGCAATGCGCGGCTCTATCAGGAGGCCCAACTGCGACAGCGTTGGGCCGAAGCGTCCGCCGAGGTCCACGCCCAACTGCTCAGCTCCACCGGCGAAGACCCGCTGCACAGCATCGGCCGGCGAGCGATCGAGATCGGTGACGCCGATCTGGTCACCATCGGTCTGATCTCGGACGATCGACAGACCTTCGTGGTCGAATCGGCCTTCGGCCAACGTGCTGACGAGTTGTTGGCCCGGCGGTTCCAGCTCAGTCGCACGCTGACCGGGCAGGTCATCAACAGCGGCCGGCCCTTCATGGCCGCAGACGTTGCGGACCTTGAGTTTCCGCCGGTTGCCCAACAGACCGGCGTGCTGGAGACCGGGCCCATCATCGCCTTGCCGTTGGGCGGATCGGACCGGCCCCGCGGTGTGCTGACGCTGGCCCGCCGGCGCGGGCGTCGTGCCTTCACCGAGATCGAGACCTCGATGGCTGCGGCCTTCGCGCAACACGCCAGCGTCGCACTGGAGCTGGCGCAGGCAAGGGCTGCGGAACAGAAGATGATCATCCTCGAGGATCGCGAGCGGATTGCCCGTGATCTTCATGATCATGTGATCCAGCAGTTGTTCGCGATCGGTCTCAGCCTGGATGGCGTGGCGGCTCGGATGAACGACTCCGATCCACTCGCCGACAAGGTCCGAGAACGCGTCGGAGACCTGGATCGAGCGATCCGCCAGATCCGCACCAGCATCTTCCAGTTGCGTGGCAACATCTCCGCGCCCCGGCAGGGTCTGCGACAGTCCATCCTCGACGTGGCAGCCTCGATAACACCGATGCTCGGTTTCTCCCCGAGCCTGTCGTTTGCCGGATTGCTCGATCTCGGGCTCAGCGACCAGATCACCCAGGATGCGATCGCCTGTGTCCGGGAGCTGCTGACCAATGTCGCCAAACATGCGCATGCCAGCG
>DATCVL010000186.1:0-2801 GCA_036566865.1 Microlunatus sp. | reverse complement strand
GTCTTCGCGGCTCTGTGGACCAAGCTCGGCTCCCGTCAGCCGTCGACGCCGGTGAAGTTCGCCATCGGCACGATCCTGATGGGCATCGCCTTCTGGGTCTTCCTGCTGATGCCGAGCGGTGAGCACACCGTGCCGCTGATCGGCCTCGCGTTCATCCTGCTGCTCTTCACCCTCGCCGAGCTGCTGCTCTCCCCGGTCGGTCTCTCCCTGGCCACCAAGCTCGCCCCCGAGCGCTTCCGCACCCAGATGATGGCGCTGTTCTTCCTCTCCGTCGCCCTCGGCACCGCCATGTCCGGCCGGCTCGCCGAGTTCTACGACGTCAGCGACGACACCGGCTTCTTCTGGTGGGTCGGGCTCGCCTCCGTCGTCGTCGGTGTCCTGCTGCTCATCGGCAACCGGCCCATCCGGCGGCTGATGGCGGGCGTGCACTGATCCTGTTCGCCTGCGCGCCGCCGGCCGCTGGACTGCCCTGAGATCTGCGGGGTCGGTTTTCCGCGGCCGGCGTGCGGCGATGGGCCTTGGATGGCAGGCTGCTTCTTCATGGCGCGTTGGTGGCGGAGACCGGAGGCATCGACGAACGGAGACGCAGGCTGGGAGCGGGTGTCCGCGGAGGTGCGAGCGGCACGGGAGCACAGGCTTGCTGCACTCGACGGTCAGGAACTTCTCGTCGATGAACTCACGGCTGTGCTCTTCGAGGCAGATCCGATCGGTCTCAACTTCGAGACCAACACCGACGAGTACGCAGCGGAGGCACAGTCGATCGCGCTACGGCTTCCAGAAGTCAGCGACCTCGACCAACTCCGTGAGTTGGTCCACCAAGAGTTCGTGCGCTGGTTCGACGCTGACCTGGCCGGCAGCCCCTCCAAGTACACGGCGCTCGCTCAGAAGGTCCTGGCCGTCTGGCATCGACACCACTCGCTCGATGTCCCAGCCGCAATCCGCGTGATGTGCGACTACGACTGCTGGCCGACATGGGATGACGAGACAGGGCGGAACATCGATCCTGAGTCACTCCCGATCACGAGGCGGTTGGTCCAGCAGCTGAATGCGTGGGCTGCGCGATACGACGCAAGCCTGAACAGGAGCGATCCGTCGCGTTCCAAGATGTCCGATCCGCAAGGTTTCGCTGCCGACGGCAGGCTACTGGCTGATGGCCTCTCCCAAGAGCTCCAAGGAATCAGCCGCATTCGCTATTGCGATATCGGTTGAATCCCAAGGTCAACGTGCCGCTAGGGCCAGGTTGTCGACTCGAGCGTCGGGTGCTGTTCGACCTGCTCAACGAGTTCTCGGCGGCCACTGATCCTGGTCGCCTGAAGGTCGTAGTCCGTCCAGATGAACCACGACCGATCCGGGGACCAAAGATTCGTTGGAGTGAACTCGTAGTCGCCGCCGTACACACTGAGCAAAGAAGGAATCTCGTTGATCCGGACTTGCCAGATGTGCAGGTCGTCGAAGTCACTCGCCGGCAGTGCCGCGTAGAACGCGAAACACCAAGGTTCAGGGGTGATGCTAGGTGCATCGGCCAGGACCTCTATCAGGGCGTGGAGTGCGCCCTCGTCGAGCGATCCTTCCGTCGGGGGCTCGATAGCAGCAGACCAAATGCCAGCGGGGAACCATCGGAAGCAAGGCGGGTACATGCGGTTCGGGACGAACTCTGGGAATCGGGAGAGGTAAGAAGACCACGTCAGCCGCTGCCAAGGAGGTCCCGGTTTTGTGCTGAAACCAAGTGGCGTGCCAGTCGACGTGGTGACGTCATCCAGATTGATGCCCCCGACGATGTCCGGTGTCGCCTCGCCACCTTCAAGGGCACGTCGACGTACGTCGTCGTGAGTGCCGAGGCCGTGCAGATCGGGACTCTCGTACATCGAATGTAGGACCCAGGTCTCGGCTTCCCAGTTGGCGGGAGAATAGCCCGTCATGCGCTCGTCTTCCGGCTGATCTGCGAGCCACTCCAGTTGAACGATGGCCTCTGGCTGTGTCAAACGCCTCATGGGTCGACCGCCGAGTCGTCGGCGAGCATTGTCACTTTGTCCTTCACCGGGTCATAGCCAAGAACATCTGGAGTGCGGGCTGGGTGCTGGAACGCGCCATGGCGGCCTGTCGCACGCAGGCGGAACGCGCGCAACGTCCAACGGGTCGAAGTCCAGCGGTAAGCAACTTCCGTCCCGATCATTCCCAGGAAGCGCCGAAGTGGGGGAGTCATCCGAGGACTTCGATCAGCGTCTCGATTCGAGCGGCAAGGATGTCGTCGATCTCGCCGACGAATCGAAGCCGGCTGTGTCCGGCATCGGGCGGCCTGGCGACGTACGCCGTGAGGTCGAACCAGCCGCCCATCGGGTATTTGAACTCCTGGTCAGCGTCCGCTCCTTCCATACGTCCGAGGAAGGAGCGCCAATCGATCTCCGCGAAGTCGCTGCCGTTCCAGTCGGAGACCCGGTCCAGAATCTGGCGCAGCTGTTCGGGACTGTGAACGCGGCAGCTGACCTCGTGGACATGCTGCCGATCTGAGGTGGAAGGCCTTGCGACGGGCTGCTTCAGGAGCCGGCTCCCGCACCAGGGACAGTGCTGAATGGCGATATAGCTGGATCCGCCGTCATGGATGGGAAGGCCGATCCTGCCGCTGTCGTCGCGGAAGACGACGGCATCGGCGCAATCGAGTGGGTCCCGGTGAAGGTGGCAGTCGAACTCGAGGTGCTCGGCGAGGTCCGTATAGCAGAGATCCCGCCGGCGGCGGCGAGTGGTGACGGAGGTGATCCTCGACAGGAGGTCGGCGATGGCGGGCACTGGGTGATCTTGACGCA
>DATCVL010000185.1:0-3895 GCA_036566865.1 Microlunatus sp. | reverse complement strand
ACCCGCCCAGGCTCAGCCGGACCCCGGCCGTGGTCAGCTCGTCGCCGATCGCCCGAGCATCCGGCACCGACCTGGCCAACCGGTCCAACTTCGTCACCACCAACGTGTCCCCCGAGCGGCAGGCAGCCATCGCCTCCCGCAAACCCGGACGATCCCGATTCGTCCCGGTCAATCCGTGATCAACATAGATCCGTCCCCGGCTCACTCCCAGACGCAACAGCGCTTCCCGCTGAACCGTGAGATCCTGCTCTTCGGTCGACACCCGCGCATAGCCGACCAACAACTCCGACATCACTCAGTCCTCCTGAGTAACCCGACCGATACCGCCGGGAAGCAGCACGATGCTGCCCACTCCATCGAACCCACTGCAGCCGACGGGATCCATGACCGGGCACCGTCACCCGAGCGAGACTATTTGGTGGCAACGCCGAGGCCGCGACACTACGGTCGTTTCGGTGATCACCGACCCGCTACCTGCCGCTGAGATACTGGCCGAGCGCTTCGGCTGGACTTGCCCGCTGGCAATGCACTGGCAGGTGAGGGCCAGATGGGCCGGATCTGGCGGCTGGAGACGTCCGATGGGCCGTATGCGGTGAAGGAGCTGCACTGGGCGCGGGATGTCTCGGCCGAAGAGGCCGCCGTTGCCCGCCAAGTCGCCTTCTGCGAAACGGCTCGAGCTGCCGGTGTCACTGCACCGGCCAATCTGCGCACGACCAACGGCCGTACCTGACCGCGATGCCGGCCGAGCACGGCGGCCGGCTAGTCCGCGCCTATGAGTGGATCGACGGTCGACCACTCACCGAACACGACCCCGGTGCTGCGGGCTGGGCCGGCCAGACCGCCGCGATCATCGAAGGCATCGCCGCACCCGTCGGCGACCAGGAGCCCGATCCGCCGGAGGGCACCCTGGGACGCGGCGTCCATGGCGGCGATCCCGGGGATATGTTCCAGCACCGACAGCTGGCGACCGTCGAGTTCGTCCCACGACTCCTCGAACATCACCAGTCCCGGAGTTGGGAACCCCTCCCACCGAAGTACCTCCATCGTGGCGACATAGGTTCTGATTTTGTTCCGGGTCCTCCTCAGGGAAGTTCCGCACCTTCGCGACCACCCGACCAACACTGCTATCGAAGAACCAGATGTCGTTGGCATAGCCCGAAACGAGCCGCCCCTCGCCCAGGACCGGCATCGACATACGAGCCAGCGCCGCCCTCACAGCCGCCTGGTAAACCTGCATGCTTTGTGACCCTGGCAGACACACATTCCAACCACCCAACCGTTTTCGCTCCGACAGAACTGGCTGCCAGGTGATCGATCGATCACCGGGCACAACGGTCGTTGAGCAATGGTGCCTACATCGCGCCCGCCAGCGCCACCTTGTCCACCAGTTGCCGCGCTGGCCGAGTGCAGTCCAGGATCGCCAGCGTCGTGAGCACCAACTGGTCGCCCGGGTTGATCAACTGCCCGTCATGTGTATCGCTGACGTGCGGGCGGTACCCGTCACCGCTATATACCGGATGCACCAGGTCGGCGCCCGCCCGACACACATCATTGAGGAGTCGAGAATGCAGACGGCGCAGCTGATCTGACATTTCGACGGTCGTCACCTGGACAGCACCTCCGTGACCGAATCCCGCCCGTCCACTGGCCACGATGCTGACTGGCGCCGTGGTCGCCGCGATGCCTCGCACCGCGGCCGCTACAGCCGCCGACCGATCACGAGCAACGGGGACCTTCGTTAGCACTGTCATGTGCAGCGGGACCGCTCCAATCCCGGAATCGAACTCGTCCGCCACACTCATGGAGGCCAGCGGGGCGATCACGACCAACTCATCGAACACGCTGGCAGGCTATCGAGCAATCCACCGATCGGCTGGCCGACGGGCCATCCTGCACCGGGCACCAGCTTCTGGCGGCAAGTCGGCCGTAACAGCTGGCTCGGGACCGTCGGTGGCCAAGCGGTTCGGGCCGATCAGCCCTGCGCTACCACCTTTGACGCCGTGGCTGCGAGCTCGTCCGCCTTGCTGGGCAGGGCTGTCACGGCGTTGGCGATGTCCTCGTTGATGGTGGCTGCGTCCATCCAGATCGGGTTCGGGTCGTCTTCATCATCGAGGTCACCGACAGCGATTTTGATGCGCTCGGTGATCTGCGATAGATGCTGGGTCAGGTGCCAGTTGAACAGGTGCTGTGGCTCTCCTTCCGCGATGCCTGCCGCCTCGCGATAGGCCTGGATCAGGTTCTTCATCCGGGCCACGCTGTCACTGCCGAACGCGGCTATCGCGCGCCCGAGTTCGGCCCATGCTGTTGTGGGGCCTGCGTTCTCCCAGTCGATCAGGATTGGCTGGTCGGGAGTGTGGAGGACGTTCCATGGGCCGAAGTCTCGGTGAGACACGATGTGGTCTGGTGCTTCGGTGTAGAGCACGCGGATGGTGTTGGTTATCACTTCGATGTCGCCCAGGTGAGTCTGAACGGTCGGTGCCCATGGTTGTCCCGAGTGCCGGGCTTCGTTGAGCCAGCGCAACCATTGGGCCGGCGGGTATACGCCGAGCCAGCGCCACTCGGGTTCGAAGCGATCTCTGAGCGGGAAGAGGCGGTGCAACTCGGCGAGGGTCCGGCCGAACCATCGGGCATCGACTTGGGTGCTGCTCGTGGTGTGGTCCACCCACTCATACACCCTCCAGACGCCGTGCTGGGCGATCCGTGACGCCCAACCAAAGTGGGCACGCAGCGGTTCCACCGGGACGGCGATCGGAAGCCCGGCCTCCAATGCACGCCGTTCCAACTCCATCGAGGTTTCGAACTCCGAACGCCAGGAGGGGTCCTGACCTCGCCACAGGCGTTTGACCATGAATGACCCGCGTAAGGTGTCCAGCCGCCACGACTCGTGGACACCGACCTGGATCGGCACCAGGTCACTGATCGGTGCTCCAAGACCGAACGAAGATGCGACCATCTCGGGAAGTTCAGCCGGGATGTACTGATCATCAGACATCTGCGCGTTCCTTGTCGCTGTGCACGGTGGTAGTAGCTGGTGAGGGCGCGGCGAGGAGTCGCGCGAGGGCTGGTTCGACGCCCCACGCCTCGGTGAGGCTGGCGTAGTCCCGGCGCAGGGATCGGGACGGGGTGGTGTTGGTTCTGACGGCCCGGAGCAGGGTGTTGCGCGGTGTGTGCTGGCTCTCAACGAATTGGACCGCGTCCACTGTGTAGCCATGGAGGCGCAGGATCGCTGTCCGGAGTGCGTCGGTGAGGACGTCGGCGAACCGCTCTCGAAGGATTCCGTCGCGGGTCACGATCCCGTACGGCTCCGGGGCGCGGCCCCGGGTGAGCTGGGTCTGGATGTCGTGGTGGCAGCACGGTGCTGCCAGGACGACGGGCGCACGCCATCCAAGAGCCCGGGCCAGTGCCTCGTCGGTGGCTGTATCGCAGGCATGCAACGAGAGAACGACGTCGGGCCGCTCCGCGAGCTCGACGTCGGCGATCGTCGACGCTTGGAACGTCAAGTGATCGCCCAGTCCAGTCGTCGCTGCAAGCTCGGTGTTCCGCGCCCGAACATCGGGGCGAACATCGACGCCGACCACCTGGGCCGGTTCGCGTCGGATGTCTAGCAGGTACGCGATCGCGGCGAACGTGAGATAGGCGTTTCCGCACCCCAAGTCAACGATCCGCAGCGGACGGTCCAAGGTCGGTCGTGGTATTCGCCCGGATGCTATGGCCGGTGCGAGCAGGCGGAGGAACTCATCGACCTGCCGATACTTGGCCTGTCGGCTCGGTTTCACCCGGCCCTCATGATCGGCGATCCCCACGGCCTGCAGCACGGGATGATCCGGAGGCAACGTCCGCGGCTTCTGCCGATCATGGGAATGATCGATTGACCGGGATTGGTCCAGGACCTGCA
>DATCVL010000184.1:0-5489 GCA_036566865.1 Microlunatus sp. | reverse complement strand
TGCTTGCGGTCGCGATCATGGCGGCCATCGCGGCGGTGATCTTCATCGTGCTGATTCCGGCGGCCCGCGGCTTCCGGCCGACCGCCGGCCGGTCAGGGCACCGGATGATCACCGGGCTGCTGGCCAACCTGAGGAGCCCGGCGATGCTGGTGCTGTACGCCCAGGCGTTCCTGCTGATGGGCGGATTCGTGGCGATCTACAACTACCTCGGTTACCGCTTGGAGTCCGCGCCGTTCGGGTTGCCGGTGAGTCTGGCGGCGCTGATCTTCCTGGCCTATCTGGCGGGCACGGTGTCGTCCCGGGTGGCCGGCAGTCTGGCCGCCCGGCACGGTCGCCGTCCGGTGCTGTTGATGTCGACCCTGGCCATGATCATCGGAGTCTGCCTGACGTTGCCGAACTGGTTGCCGACGATCTTGGTCGGCCTGGTGATCTTGACCGCCGGCTTCTTCGGTGCCCACTCCACTGCTGCCGGTTGGGTCGGCGCCCGGGCCCGTACCGGGAAGGCGCAGGCGACGTCGCTCTACAACCTCTTCTATTACGGCGGTTCCAGCCTCTTCGGCTGGCTGGGTGGGATCGCCTACCTGGCCGGCTGGGCCGGCACGGCGGCGATGGTGCTGGTGCTTGCCGTCGCCGCACTCGCGCTGGCCATGGTCGGTGCCCGGGACTGATGATCATTCCCTGCTCGGCCGACGCGAGCGATGATCTCCATCATCCCCAGGCAGTAGCCGATGATCGGACCCCAGACTGACGACCGGGACTCGCCGATGCGGAAGGGTCTTCCCCGTGAGCGTCTGCTGACGCACACTCGGCGGACACGGTCGTAGATCTTCGAGGGGTCGATCGACGGTCGAGCGCCGATCACGGTTCGAAGATCGGACATGACGTCTCGGGGGAGCGTCAAGGTCGAGGCTGCGGACACGTTGAAGAGTTGGGATGGTGGCAATCCGCCGCCACCATCCCAACTCCTCCGATCCAGCGAGCGGTCAGCCGCTGATGATCATGCTGCGACCTGCAGCCGGCCGATCAGCCGGTCGAACACCTCGGCACGATCGAACTGCAGCGCGTAGCCTCGGGCCCGTTCCTCCCAGACCCGACGCTCGGCCGGCGTACTGTCCAACACGGCCTCGTTGATCCGGGCCGAGATCGCATCCGGATCGTCCACCGGCACCACCATCGCGGTGTCGCCGACCGCCTCACCGATACCGCCGGTCGTGGTGGTGATCACCCGGCCACCACCGGCCAGCATCTTCTCCACCAAGGCGATGCCGAACGTCTCGACAAATTCGGGACGCGGCTTGCTCGGCAGTATGAACGCCGCACAGCCCGTCATCAGATACGGCTTCTCGGCGTCACTGACGTCGTCGAAGAAGATGATCTTGTCTGCGACTCCGGAATCGGCGGCGCACTGTTTGAAGTAGTCCTTGTCCGGGCCTTCGCCGGCGATCACCAACGGCAGCTGCTCACACGCTCGGCTGCGCGCGTAGCCCGTGATCAGATCATCGACGCCCTTGGCCAAACCGAGCCGGGACAGAAACAACAGATACCCGTCGCGAGCCAGCCCTCGAGCATCGAGCGTCCGCGTCAGCTCATCTTGATCTTGTACGAGGTAGGGCCGGGAATCGATCGCCGGATAGGACACGGCCACCCGGGCGGCCAGTTGTTCGGCGAATCGGGTGCCCAGTCGATGATCGAGTTCGGTCGCCGAATCGATGATCAACTCTCGGGTGTACTCGGAGACGGCGACGCAATGATCATTGGCCAGATAGCTGACGAGGACGTCCACCGCGGCGCCGTACTCCCCTCGTGCCACGGCGGAACGAACGATGTTGGTGACGTCGGAACCGACGGCCTCGGCGATCGTGGTCACGTTCACCGGCAATCCGGTCGCCTCCGCCAACCGTCGGGCGTCCACCACCGCGCGCGTGTGCGGACTGAGATACAGCGACAGCGCCACGGTCGGCACGCCGTCGGTGAAGAGCTCGATCAGGCGCCCGGTGATGCCGGCCAGATAGCGGCCGTCCGGCACCTTGTAGTCCCCGACCGGCTCGGGCCGTTCGATCGTGATCCCTACCGAGTAAGGAAGAACGGACGCCAACGGCTTCAGCGGCAGACCGGTCTCCTGCAACCGGTCGATCGGCCAGGTCACGATCCGGACGTCGTCGAAGCCGCGGGTGAGCGCAACCTCGGCCAGGTTGCGAGCCTCCACCGAGTGCCCGCAGATGACCGGATCGGCACGGACCACGATCACCATCCGGCGTCGCGGCTGAGGCTGCGCCGAAGCGAGCTCGATCGGCTGTTGGCCGGTTCGAAGTCCGGCACCTTCAGGCAGGTTGGATCGCTGCAGAAACATGGCAAAGTCACCTCTCTAAGGACGAATCGGGTCAGCTCCTCGGGCGCTGGCGCGCCGGTCTTGGATGGTTCGAGGCTGTCGCGACGGCGATGACGGCGGCCGATCGTCCTTGCCCCACGGGGAAGGCGACGGCCCGAGCTCGATGTCCAGCCGGCCGCCGGCCTGCACTCGGGCGGCCGGCAGCCAGGTCTGCTCCAACGGCTGATCATCAAGCCAGACGGCCTGTACGTACTGCGGTTGACCGCCGCGGCGGGGCTCGGTGAAGCCGCGGGTGTTGATCGTGAAGGTGCCGCCGGACACCTTGATCACCGAGCGTCGGACGTTCGGCGTGTTGATCAAGAAACGCGCCTGCCCGGCCAACGGGAACAGACCGATGGTGGCCCAGACATACCAGGCGCTCAAGCCACCGGAGTCGTCGTTGCCGGGCAGCCCGCCCGGGCCGGTGCCGAACTGGTTGGCCCACCCGGCCTGCACGATCTCGGCGGTCCGGTCCGGGCGCCCGATGTAGTGGTAGGCCCAGGGAGACTCGAGGTCCGGCTCGTTGTTCAGACCCTCGAACCTGTTCAGCGCGTAACCCCGATCAAGATCATCACGGCTCGGCTGCCGTCCGGGTTGGCGGACCGGATCGGCGCCGTAGCCGAAGAAGCGGTCCAGCAGCTCGATGAACGCCGCCTCGCCGCCGGCCAGGTCGATCCGGCTCTGCATGTCGTGCAGCAGCCGGAAGGAGTAGTTCCACTTGCCGCCCTCGTAGTAGGTCGAATCCTTCAGCAGGCCGGTCTGCGGATCGAAGGCATTCACCCAGTCCGCGGACAGTTCCTCGAATCGCCGGGCCGCAGCAAGATCACCGACGCGGCGGGCGACGATCGCCGTACACCAACAGGCGTAACCAAGATCAAGAGTGTGACTGATCGGATGGGTGATGCCCCGGGCCAGATACTCCTCGCCGTAGCTGCGGCGAAAGTCCGCGTCCAGGAAGCACAGCGCCCAGTCCCAGTCGATCCCCGGCAATCCGAGCTGGCAGAGATCACTGAAGAAGGGATGCGCCAGCGCGCTGGCCTGTCGGGCGAACCGATCCGCGCCCTTGGCCATCCGGTAGCCGATCGGCAGGTTCCCTTCCTGCTCGCAGATGTGCAGCAGCGCGTTGGCCAGCTCAACGGCCCGGTCGGGCGAGAGCAGGGTGACCAGCGGCAGCTGGGTCCGATAGATGTCCCACATCGTGCAGATGTCGAAGGCGAACGGACCGTCCATCGGCCAGGACGGACTTTCGGAGTCCGCGAAGCACGGCTTGATCATCGAGTGATACAGAGCGGTGGCGAAGATCGTTTTCACCCGCGGGTCGGCGGTCTCGATCTCGATCAGCCCGAGTTGATCACGCCACGCGGCGCCAGTGGCCCGATGACGCGACGCGAAGCTGCGCGGGGAGGAGTCGGTCGTTTGGTCGGCAGGCGGGCAATCGCGGTCCAGATTGCGACGGGCCTGATCGGTGCCGCGAAGGGAGAAACCCAGCCGTACCTCGACGGTCTGGCCGGCCTCGACCGGGCCGCGCCAGATCAACCCGAACGAGCGCAGCGTGGTCGGCCGGATGTAATCGAAGTCCAGCCTGGTGCCGCCGTGCATCAGCCGGTTGTCGTACCAGAGCAGCTGCCGCCATCCGGGCGCCTCGCACTCGACCTCAACCGCAAGCGGAACCCCCTCAACGACGATCTCGCCCCGGGCGATACCGGGCGCCACCGTCTCCAGGTGGGCCCGGAGCGGGACCGTCTCGCCGTGCGGAATCGCCAGGCCACCCAGGGAGAAGTCGATCACCACCCGCGCATCCTGGTGTTTGCCGAAGGTGTAGCGATGAACGGCGGACTTCGGTCCGACCGTCAACTCACAGCCGATAGCCGCATCCGGGTCCTGCGGATCGACGCCGGTCAACCGGGCGGCGTAGTAGCCCGGTTCCGCCCTCTCGTCGGTCAGCTGAAAGGCCCGCCCCAACGCGTCCAGCGGGAGCAGCATCGGAGTGACCCGGAAGTAGTTGTAGTACTTGCGAATCGCACCGGTTCCGGATTGCTGGAAATGGGTGAAGCCGCTCGCCCTGGACCCGCCCCACAGGCGCTCCGGTACGCCTTCGGTGTTCAGATCGAAATTGCCGTAGCCGGTGGGATAGCCCCCGGAGTAGGCACAGGCGGAGACCATCCCGAACGGATAGGTCGCGCCGGGGTGGGTGTTGCCGACCTGCGGCTTCGGCCACCACCAGGTCGCTGCCAGCCCCTGCGGCTCGGGCAGCGCGGTCACCTCGGTGCCGACGAACGGATCAGCCCAGTCGGCGTTACTGGCCGGCGCGCTCGCCGCCGCCCCGGACACCTGGCCGGCCATGACGGCTACCCGGCCGGCTTCCGGACGACCAGGCCGACCTGGCGGCGCTGATTCGATTCGGTGATCATTCCCCGAAGTTACGGTGATGATGTAACACCGGCATTTCGCGACGGTGACGATCGCTGGCGTGGTTCGGGTGTTGAATCCTCACCGCCCAGATCGGCTAGGTCGACGCATCGTTCAGCAACGCGACCGGATCCTCGGCTACCGAGTGCATCGCGCGCCGCAGAGCATCGATGTCGGTGCAGACCGGGTACGCGGTGGCGCTCAGCTGCATGCCGTAAGGGGTCTGGGCGAAGACGTACGTGATCGCGTCCGGTCCGGACGGTTCCGGACCGACAACATACTCGGCACCGCCCTGCTGCGCCGGCTCGTCGAGCCAGTCCACATCGTCGGCGGTGATTCGGCCGAAGTGACTCAAATTGATCTTGGTCGGCGCACCGGGAATGATCTTGGTATCGGGGCGGGTCCGGCCGCGCCGGATCAGCGACCTGGTCGCCATCGCCGCCAACAACACGAGCGGCACTCCGGTGTCGGTCGCGGCTGTCAACTCGGCACCCAGCGACTTCGGATCAGCAAGATCATCCGGAAGCAGGTACGGTCCGGTGGCGAAGTTTCCCTGCACGGCGATGCCTTCGGGCAGGTAGCGACGGCAGTTCATCATGGTGAAGACGCCACGGCCGGGATCAAGATCATGAGCGCGGAGCGCCCGGACCGAGGCCGCCATCCAGGCAGCGGCCATCGACACGTTCGATGCATGCTCCTTCCGCCAGGCTCG
>DATCVL010000183.1:0-5475 GCA_036566865.1 Microlunatus sp. | reverse complement strand
CTCCGACCAGGTGGTGACACAGCCCCGTCTGGAGGAGAACCTGATGCACGAGCCGATGCGAACTTCGAGCAACCTGTCGCGGAACAAACAGACCGTATTGCGGTACCTGGACGGCTATCGCGGGCCCGACCACGAGCAGATCCTGTCGACGCTCACCGACGACATCCGCTGGACGATCTTCGGTGCCGCGCGGTTGCATGGCAAGGCCGAGTACGACGCCAACATCGAGGGGCCGGAGTTCGTCGGCGCCCCGGAGATCCGGATCGTTCGACTGATCGAGGAGAACGATGTCGTGATGGGGGAGTTGACGGTTGAGGTACGGCGGATCACCGGTGAATCGATGCGTGCAGCGATGGGTGAGGTCTTCGTGATGCGCGACGGACTGATCGCTGAGCGACGGGCTTATGTGATCGAACTGACAGAGAACGATTACAAGTAACTGGATCGGTGGTGGGCACACTTGTCGGATGGTTGGCCGCTCGGCCGTGGATCCCGACGTTGAAGAAGTTGGCCATGTGGTGCCCAGGTGAAGTGTGTGACTCGGGTGGCGGTGGCTGATGTGCTCGTTGTCGCCGATGAGCTGCAGCGGTGCCTCGTGCAGGGGAGTCGTCTGGTGCCGCCGCCAGGTGCGATGGCTCGGCGATCGAGGTCGTTGAGTAGGCACCAAGGGATCCGGCGGTGCGTACTGCTGCGGTTGAGACGATGTCAGTCGCGGCCAGGCGTTTAGCTGGTTCGGGAGTGGGCACGAAGCCTTCGGCAGAACATGCGATCGACTTCAGGAGGCCACCGGATGCCGGGCATGAAATTCGACGTGGTGCCGTACCAGGGACATTGGCGGGTTCTGCGCGACGGCGAGGTCGACAGTGATCATGAATCGCAGGACGAGGCCGCCAAGGTTGCCCGCCAGCGTGCCCAGGCTCATGCGCCGTCCGAGGTGTTGGTCCATGCCCTCGACGGCGAGATCCACTCGTCCTCCAGCTATCGCGACGAGCCGTTTCCGCAGCGCAGGAGGAACTGATCGCCAACGGCGTCAGGCTGACCCGGGGCTGCTGTCAGCCCATGATCATCTCGGCCGACGGTCCTGAGGAGGTCAGCCGAACCAGGATTAGGGCAGGGGGAGGCGGGTATCAACGGGGAGACCGTATCCCCGAACCTCGAGACGTGATATCCGTGAAATCGCTGCATGAGTTGAGAATTCGTGGCTGCTTTGAGTGCCGAGGCGCCAGATGATGATCACACCGGTCCAATGGACCCTCGATGTGACCGATATTGAACGTCAGGCGGAGTTCTGGTCCAGTGCGCTGGGGTATCGGGTGCAGCCGGAGGTGGATGGCAGCGCACGTCTGCTGCCGGTGACCGGAGATCGGTCAGCGATGACGGTGTGGCTGCAGCCGACCACGCACCCGCCGCAAGGCAAGAACCCGCTGCACCTCGACTTCGCCGCAGCCCGACCCGAAGCCGCGATCGCTCGACTCCTGGAGCTGGGCGCTCGGCGCTGCAACGTGGGACAGACCGGACGTGAGGGATTCGTGGTCCTCGCCGACCCGGAGGGAAATGAGTTCTGCGTGTTCACCGAGCCGCGGACCTGAACGGATGCCGGCTGCGGTCGGCGCGGTCAGCCGAGTCGGTGCTGCGAGCCGGTCAATTGACGGTGATGTCGATCATGGCTCGGATCAGCTCGGCGGGATCGGCGCCGTCACGCACGGCCTGGCGTTGCAGGTCGGCACCGGTGCCGCGGCTGAAGACCCGATCGATGCCGTGGTAGACCCGAGCAAGATCACCATTCGCGTCGAGCGCCGGACTGCAGTGGTCGAGCAGCGCATCGATCACCTCCATCGCCGGTCGCGGGATCGACTTGACCGGGTCGAGGAGGTTTCCGCCGAGTCCGTCCCGGCTGGCCCGCCACTGGGCGAGCCGGAGTAGTTCGCAGTCGATCGTCGACGTCGGCCGTCCGCTTGCCGCTTCCGTCGTCGCGGTGTCGACCAATGCCCTGGCCAACGCGGCGATCATGATCGCGTCCTTCGCCCTCAGGCAGATGTCGGCGATCCGGATCTCGACGGTCGGGTAATGGCGCGACAGCCGAGCATTGAAGTAGATCATGTCGGCATCGAGCAGTACACCGGTTCCGACCAGCCCGTCGACGTGATCTTGGTACGCCTGTGAGCTGCCGAAGGCCGCAGTCGGCCCGGTTGCCGGCAACCGTGACCACACCTGCGTCCGATAGCTGGCATATCCGCTGTCCTGCCCCTGCCAGTACGGCGAATTCGCCGACAGTGCGAGGAGCGCGGGCAACCAGCGCTGGATCCTGTCGATCACCGTTACTCCGTGGTCGTCACTGTCCACGCCGACATGGACATGACACCCGCAGGTCAGCTGTTCCATCGTGGTGAGCCCGAACCGCTCGACCATCTGCCGATAGCGGGGTTTGATCATCGTCTGCGGGGCGACCGGGAGCGGCGACGTCCCCAGTGCCGCGATCCTGGCACCGCTCTGCCGGGCGAGATCATCGGCGTATCGCCGCCAGTCTCGGACCTGTCGTTCAAGATCATCCAGCGCGACGCAGGGGCTGGTCTCGACCTCGATCTGCTGTTGTTGCAGTTCGGCCTCGATGTCGCCTTCGTCCGGGGCACGGTCGTCGGCCCGTCGCAGCAGGCTGCCGGCAACCGCTCGAGGCAGTCCGGTCTCGGGGTCGACGAGGAGTAGTTCCTCTTCGACGCCGACGGTTCGGCGGCGGACAGAATCGGTCATCGTGGCGAGCTCGACGTTGCAGGAGCTTTGTGCATCCAGTCGCAGCCGGTCACCTCGGCAACCGGGATCGACCGCGCTTTCGACGTCCGGATCCACGACGCGACGGCGTTACGTGGTTTGCGCCGCGGCGGCGGTGGCTGCATCAAGGACCCCTTGAGACCTGCTTGGGACTTCGGACGTCGCCTGTTGGTTACCCAGCAACGGCGGGCGAGAAACATCGATGCTCTCTGCTTGACGATGACGGGCTGCAGTTCGGGGCCGCTGATTGACCGGCCGAACGCGGAGTTCGCGAAGATCAACTTCGTGACCGGCGGCGTTCGTCCTCGCAGGCTCGATCCGTCGCTGCATATTGCGTCGCCAGCATCATTTCGTCCAGGGCGCCCTCGCCGGAGGCGCGCAGACCACCGGCCCGTACGAGGTTCTCGGCGATCACCCGAAGCTTGACGTTGTGGTCCTGTGAGTACCGTCGCAATACCTCGAAGGAGCCATCGAGTGTCAGACCGAACCGCTGCATCAGAATGCCCTGCGCCACCCCGATGACCTGCCGGGACCGGAGCGCTGTCGACATTTGATCTTGGGTACGCGCTGCATTCAGCGCGGTGCCGGCGTGTCTGGCATAGATGCTGGCGATCGCGAGATCGGTCGAGTCGAAGGCGTAGGGCTTCTCGGCGTACAGGTTCAGACTGGCGTGAGCCTGCCCCGCGGGTGCTTCCAGCCGCAAGCTGAGCACCGAGCCGATCCCACGTCGCGACGCCTCCGGCGTCCACCGGGGCCATCGGTCATCGGTACCGGTGTCGTCGATGAAGGAGGTGTCCAAGGCCCAGAGCACATCCAGGCAGGGCCCTTCTGCCAACCGGTGCTGCAACTCGTCGACCTGATCGACGACCGGATCGGTGCTGGCGGGCGTCGTGATCCGCCCGGAGTCGTCGCGGAGGGACACCCCGCAGTAGTCGCAATGGTCGATCGTCTCGACCGCGAGTGTCACGATCCGATCCAGCGTCGGACCTTCTGGTCCTTGCCGGCTCAACTCCGCGGCCAGGCGAGAGAACTCCTCCGCTGTCTGAAGATCATCATCGCCAGCAACGCCGCCTACCATGCCTTCTCCCGAACTCATCACGATCATGCCGGGCTCCCCGTTTACAATCCGACCGACAACGTGGACCATTCCCCTCGACCACCGGCCGTCAGCGGCCATGGGAACCTCCACCAGCCACAGCCTGATGAGGCGGTCCGGCAGACAGGTTAGACCCGCGCTGGATGCGAATCTTCACCCTTTCGGGTGGTTTGGATCGGCCCTATCGTGAGGTGATGATCATCCGAGCAGCATTGGTCAATGACTACGAGGTTGTCGTACATGGGCTGGCAACGATGCTGCGCTCGTATCAGAACAGAGTGCAGGTGGTCGAGCTCGATCTCGGCAGCGCGGTGGGCGAGAGCGTTGACATCGCCCTGTACGACACCTTCGCCAATCCTCGAGGAAGCCGGGAGGAGATCCGGGCGCTGGTCGAGAACCCGAGGGTGGCCAGGGTTGCCGTCTATTCCTGGGATCTCGCCCCGGAGTTGATCACCACTGCGTTCGCCAACGGTGCAGGGGGTTACCTGTCCAAGGCGTTGACCGCCGCGGAGCTCGTCGATGCACTGGAGGCCGTTCATCGAGGGGTACGCGTTCGACCTGATTCCTCGCAGAGCCGGTCCCGCACGGTCGTCGGAGGCGACTGGCCGGGACGAGAGGAGGGACTCAGTGCGCGTGAGGCGGAGGTGCTGGCACTCATCACCCAGGGGTTCAGCAATCAGGAGATCGCGGAGCGGACGCATCTGTCGCTGAATTCGATCAAGACCTACATTCGCAGCTGTTATCGCCGAATCGGCGTGAGCTCGCGTACCAATGCCGTGATCTGGGGTATCAAACATGGGTTCCGGCCGGACCGATCGGCCCGCCGTCGACCAGAGAATCCCTCGTGACAAAGGGAAGTTCTCGATTTGGGCGGTTGACCACGGGTAAGGGGCGAGCGTGACTCGCTCGGGCAGGAGGCAGGTCTGGTGGGCGCAACGCATGATGTGATCGAGGCGAACATTCCGATCAGTAACGCCTACAACCAGTGGACACAGTGCGAGTCACTCCCGCAGTTCATGAACGGGTCGAGGAGGTGCGTCAACTGGACGACAAGCACCTGGACGGGAAAGTGTCCATCGCCGACGTGCCTCGCGCATACGACGCGGAAGTGCACTGACACCGACGATCCCTGCGCGCGACGCAGCTTTTCCGGAGGCCGATGCGTCTGGTTGCGACCTGGCCGGCTCGTGATCACAGCGGAGATCGACCTCGAGCACGATGCCGCGAGTCCGGCAACCGGATGATGATGCTGCCAATCGGTCGAGAGGTTCGGAGGTCGGATGTCGTTGAACGGCAGGCGGATGGGACCGATGGCCCTCGGAGCCCTTGGGGTCGTCTTCGGCGACATCGGGACCAGTCCGCTGTACGCATTCCGGTCGGTGCTGGGGGCGACGAAGTCGCACGACGCCACGACGGTGTTGGGGCTGACATCGCTGGTGATCTGGTCACTGATGACCGTGGTCACCGTGTTGTATGTGAGCCTCCTGCTACGGACCGACAACGACGGCGAGGGCGGTCTGCTTGCCCTGTTGGCCCTGTTGCGACGGTCCCGGGTGCGCCGGCCCACCTTGGCGGTGATCAGCGTCGCCGGTATGGCTGGTGCGGCCATGTTC
>DATCVL010000182.1:0-9803 GCA_036566865.1 Microlunatus sp. | reverse complement strand
CGGCCGGGCTGATCGTCGCGCCGGGGGAGAATCCGCCCGGCCAGGAGGAGGCAACGGTCGAAGTGCTGGCCCAGGCGTGTGCGCTGCGCGGTCTTGATCATGACAGCGACGAGGTCCGCCCCGGGCGCCCCAATCTGCGAGCCCGGTTGCCGGGCGGCGAGCGGCCCGGGCTGTTGTTCCTCGGTCACTCCGACGTGGTTCCGGCCGGTGACGGCTGGACGGTTCATCCTCGCGGCGGGTTGGTCCGGGACGGCCGCCTGTACGGGCGGGGATCGGCCGATATGAAGGGCGGACTGGCCGCGATGCTGGTGGCCATGGGCGCGATCAGCAGGGCCGGTGTGGGGTTGGCTGGACCGGTGGAACTCGCGGTCACCATGGACGAGGAGGATACGGCGCTCGGCGTCCGCCACTATCTCGCCTCCGGACACGGTCGGGGATTCGCCGGTTGCGTGGTCGGGGAGCCGACCGGGCTGCAGACCGTGATCGCCGCCCGCGGCGACGCCTATCTGGAGATCAAGATCATTGGGCGGGCCGCACATGCCGGTTCCCCGGACGCAGGCGCCAATGCGATCTACGGAGCCGCACGGTTGATCGATGATCTTCGTGGCTGGCATGAGGAACTGGCCGCCGACGTCCACCCGCTGACCGGACCGGCAACGGTCAGCGTCGGCACGATCAGTGGTGGCACCGGTCCGTCGATCGTGCCGGCCGAGAGCCGACTGGTCGCTCATCGGCGACTGCTGCCGGCCGAGACCGGCCAGCAGGTCCTTGATCAACTCCGGTGTCGGATCGACCGGCTGGAGCTTGCGTCCGAGCTCGGAGTCGAAACGGAGGTGATCTTGGACATGCCCGGATTCGAGACGGCGGCGGACAGTCAGATTGCGGCCGTCGTCCATCGCGCCGGAATCGACGCGGGCGCACCGGAGTCGCCGCCGGGAGGCTGGACGGCCGCCTGTGACGGCGGCTTCCTGGCACGGGACGCCGGGCTGGATGTGGTGGTGTTCGGGCCCGGGTCGGTGACCGAGCAGGCACATCAGGCGGATGAGTCGGTGCCGGTTGCCGACCTGCTGGTGGCCGCGCGCGCCTACGCCCTGACCATCCTTCGTACGTTGGGAGTTTCATGATCACGATCGGACTGCTCTACCCGGGCTACAGCGCCGAGGACGACTTTTCGCTAGCTGAGCAGCGATTCGGCGGGCAGCTCAGGTTGCCGCTGGTGCACACCACGATGACCAGCGACGCCCATCGGCCGGAGGAACTGCGAGCCTGGGGAAGTGCGGATGCGCTCGCCGAGGGGGCCGCGGCGCTGAAGTCCGAGGAACCGGACGCCATCATCTGGGCCTGCACCAGCGGCAGCTTCGTCTTCGGTCGAGATGGTGCGCAGGAGCAGGCCGAGGAGTTGTCCCGGCGCTGCGGCCGCCCGGTGTCGTCGACCTCGCTGGCCTTCGCCCGTGCCGCCGATGATCTTGGCGTACGTACCGTGGCCGTCGCGGCCTCGTACCCCGATGACGTGGCGCGCCTGTTCGTGGACTTCCTCGGCCAGGCAGGCATCTCGGTGGCCGGATTCGGCGTCTCCGACATCCTCTACGCCTCCGATGTCGGCAGACTCACAGCCGATCAGGTGATCGAGATGACGCGGACCGCCGACGTCGAAGGGGCCGATGCGGTGCTGGTCCCGGACACCGCGATGCACACCCTGGCCACCATCGACGACCTGGAGCGCGCCGTCGGCAAGCCGGTGCTGACCGCCAACCAGGTCACCGTCTGGGAAGGCCTCCGGCTGCTGGATGCACCGCGATCCGTCGACGGCCTGGGCCGGCTGTTCGGCTGAACCGGCAGCACGAGAACTCAGCCCTTCATCGCTCCCGCCATGCTCTCGACGAAGTAGCGCTGCAGGAACAAGAAGACGACGATGATCGGGAGCAGCGCGATGGTCGATGCTGCAGCCATGGCGCCCCAGTCGCTGAAGTGATCACCTTGGAATGAATAGATTCCGACGGCCAGGGTTCGCAGGTTCGGGCGCGACAGCGTGAGTACCAGGGGCAGCAGGAAGTCGTTCCAGCTGTGCATGAATTGCAGGATGACGGCGGTCGCGACGACCGGTTTGGCCAGTGGCAGATAGATCTGCGCGAAGATGCGCAGGAATCCTGCGCCGTCGACCCTGGCGGCTTCTTCCAGTTCACCGGGCAGCTGCCGGAAGTATCCGGCGAAGAGCAGCACAGCCACCACATGCGCGCCACCGGCCTCGGCCAAGGTCACGCCCCACAGGGAGCCACTGAGATGGATCCGGTTGATCAGATCGAAGATCGGGATGATCGTGTAGCCCTCGGGCAGAAAGATCGAGGCGGCGAACAGGCCGATCACGGCCTTCTTGCCACGGAACTGATATCGGCCGAGCACGTAACCGATCATGGCCGTGGTGCCGACAGAGATGATGATCGATCCGACCGTGATCAACACGGTGTTGAGGAAGTAGCGACCGATGTTCCCTTCGGTCCAGGCACGCACGTAGTTGTCCAGCCGGATGACCTCGGGGAAGGGATTCAGCCCAGCGAAGATCTCGGCATTGCTCTTGATCGACGCGCTCACCATCCAGATGAACGGATAGATCCACACCAGCCCGATGGCGAAGAGGATGATCGTCAGGATGGTGACACGGACTGTCGTGGCAATCCGATGCTTGCGGATCTTGGGCGACCGAGCAGCCGACTCGCGGACGGAGTTGTTCGGATCGGCGATCTGATGCGTCACCTCGGTGGCCGTCATGCCTGGCTCCCTTGTGTCTGCAGCTCGCCGCGCATGTCGCTGACCTTCTTGACCGCCCAGCCCTGGACCAGCGCGATCACCAGGGTCGCCAGGCCGAAGAAGCAGCCGGCTGCGGACGCGTACCCGAGTCGCGGTACGCCTCCGCTCTGGTCGGTGGCGAACGCGGTCTGATAGATGTAAACCTCGATCACCTGGGTAGCGAAGTACGGACCTCCCTGAGTCATGGCCTGGACGAGGGCAAACGTGTGCAGGGTTTCCTTGGCCGTCAGCACGATGATCACGATCGCGAACGGCATCAGGATCGGCACGGTGATGCTCTTCAGCAGCTGCCACCGACCGGCCCCATCAACCCGCGCGGCCTCGTAATACTCGTTGGGCACGGTCTGCAGTGCGGCGAGCCAGTAGATCATCGTCATCCCGAAGTTCTTCCAGATCTGCACCCCGATCACCGACCACAACGCGGTGCTGGGATCCGACAGGAACTCCACTGGCTGCTTGACCAGATGCAACGCCAGCAGTACTTCGTTGACCGGTCCTTGATAGGAGCCGAGGACGAAGGTCATCACGATCCCCACCACGGCCGCGGTCGTGATCACCGGCAGGAAGAACATGGTTCGCAGCACCGGCGCCAGCTTCAGCAGCTGATTGTTCAGAGCGACTGCGGCCACCAGCGCCAGCACCAGGCGAATCGGCGTACCGACGAACATGAAGATCAACGACCGGCCGAAGGAGTGCCAGAACATTTGATCATGGATCAGCTCACGGTAGTTGCCGAGGCCGATGAAGTCAGCGTGATCAGTGATTCCGGACCAGTTGAGGGTGGAATACACCCAGGACATGATCATCGGATAGAACGTGAACATGGCTGCCAACAACAGCGCGGGCAGCATGAAGGCGTAGCACCAGCGTTGGGTGACGACGTCGCGCCAACCGCGGCCACGGCTGCCGGAGTTGATCTTGGATCGAGCGAGGGATACGGACATGTCTCTTCCTCTGCGGCCGGTCGTCAGCGCTGGTCGTAATCCTCGGGCGTGTAGTCCTTGCCTTGCTCCCAGTTCGAGAATGCCCAGTCCTCCCTGGAGACCTTGGCCCCCTTCTTGCGTGCTGCCGCGATCGCATCGTCGAGGCTCTTGTCGGATCGGGACTGCAGGTCGCGCAGGGCAGCGTCGATGTCCTTGATCTGGCCGGTCATGATGCCCTGGACGACGTCCGCGAAGGTCGGGGTCACCGCCTTCTGCTGAAGGATCACCTGGGACACATCGGGATTGCCGACCTGCGGCAGTGGCAGCGTCACCCGCAGCTCGGTCATGATGTCGGCTGCCTCCTTTGCGTGCCCGGACAACAGTGAGCTGTTCTGCACCTTGTCGTTGACCTCTTCGATCTCGGAGCTGAAGAGGCCCCCGGTCATCAAACCGAGCTGGATCTGCCCGTCGACGCTGCCCATGTAGCGCAGCAGTTCCCCGGTGATCGTCGGGTACTTGCTTTCCTTGTAGGCAAAGAGCGGAGCGGCCGTGCCTTCGACGTACCCGACCTTGTTCTCGGACTTGTCGGCGGGGGTGGGCGGCTTGGCAACGCCGTACTGGTACTCGGGTGCAAGATCCTTCCAGTTCGGAACATTCCAAGCACCGTCGAAGGTGATTCCGGCAACGCCCTGCACCATCCGCTGGTCGGCGGCATCCTGACTGGGCAGCGAAAGCATACCGGGGAAGAATGATCCGTCGGATTTGATCGCCAGCAGTTGATCGATGGCCTCGCGTAGCAACGGATTCGTGTAGTTGTACTGGCCGGTCTTCGGATCCATCTCATTGCCGGGCATGCCGGCCAGGGACGCCAGGTTCATCGCAACACCGCCCAGAGCTGGGCCCGCGATCAACAGACCGTATGCCTTGCCATTGCCGTTCTTGGTGATCTTCTTGGCCGCCTCCCGCAGGGTGTCGGTGGTGAACCGTTCCTTGACCGGGTCGTAGCCGGCAGCCGACATCAACGTGGAGTCGAAGAACATCAGGCCGCCGTACTGGGACTTGTTCGACGTGAACGTCCACGAGTACGTCTTGCCGTCGAAGACGTGCACACCGGGGATGAAGGCGGTCGTCGGGTACGCCTTCTTCCAACTCTCGAAGTCGGGGATGATGTCGTCGAGCGCGGCCACCCAACCTTCACTGACGGCGACGCCAACCGGGACGTTGTTGGGCATTTGGAAGAGATCGGGCGCAGTCTTGTTCCGCACGCCCAGCGGGATCGCCTCGTTGATCTTGTCCCAGGGCAGTGTGTCGAGCTGCAGGGCGATGTTGTCGTGGGCGCCGTGGAACGCCTTCCAGACGGCATCGAAGTAGGGCGCCTTGATGCCGCCGCTCATCATGCCGCGGTAGTTGACCGACTCGGTGGGCAACTTGCTGACCGGTTTCGGCAGCTTGATCTCCGCCTTGTCGGCACCCGCCGGGGCCGGCCCGCCGGCATCAGAGGTGGTCTGCACCTTGCAACCGGCGGTGACGAGGCCGACGCCGGCGAGGACGCCGAGTGCCTTGCGGCGGGAGAACGGATCGCTGAGGACAGACATGGTGTGGGCTCCTGTTCAACGACGTTTGCGCGTCGTGGACTGTCGGGTCGTACCTCGCAGGTACAGCGAGAATTCGTTGATGTGAAGGCGTTCTGCCGGCTCGTCGTCGCCGCGCAGGCGATGGATGAGTAGCTCGGCGATTTGGTCGGCTATCGCTTCTGCGCCGACCGACGAGAGGGCCGGATCGGTGCGTTGCCCTTCGGGTGAGTTGCCGAACCCGATGATCTCCAACTCGTCCGGAATGTTGATGTGGAGTCGATGGGCCGCGTGCAGCGCGCTGATCGCGGACAGGTCGTTGCTGGCGAGGATGGCGGTGGGTCGGTCGGACATGGTGAGCAGGTCGATGCTCTGCCAGTACGCGTGATCGCGGCTTGCGTCGATGTCCCGGATCAGAGCGGGATCGACGTGATCCTCGCCGATTGCCTCGCGGTAGGCGTTCTCGACCTCGGCTTGCTCCCCAATGGCGCGCCGCAGCAGACCGATCCGATCATGGCGGGGGAGCAGCGTCGCCATCGCTTGATCCAATGATCGGCGGACGCTCTGCCTGATCACGTCGAATCCTGCCGGCTCCAAGGGGCTGTGCAGCAAGATCAATTGGACGCCCCGCTCGGCGAGTTGTCTGATCCGGCTCTCGTCCGTGGCAGCGATTGCTCCGCCCGAGATCACCGCTGCATCGGCACCCTGCCGGGACAGGAATTCGAACCAGTCGTGGTCGAGCAACATCAGGCTGGTCTTGTCCAGCGTCTCAGCCGCACTCCGTACGGCAGCAACGATCGCCTGTGTCCAGGGCGAATCGAAGTCGTCGATCACCAGACAGATCTGGTCGGTCCTGCCACGACTCATGCCACGAGCGCTCTGATTCGGCGAGTAGCCGAGCTCGCTCGCCGCGGCCAACACCCGTTCCCGGGTTGCCGCGGTGATGGTGATCTTGCTGTCGGAGAGGTCTCGGCGATTCAGCACGTACGACACCGTGGCCGTCGAGACACCGGCGGCAGCGGCGATCGTCCGGATCGTCGGACGCGTGCCCGGCTGCGACTTGCCGGTGTTCGTACGGTCGCGACTGCTCATCGACGCTGGCTCCGCTCCCTGGGAATCGAGGTCTTGGCAAGACTGGGTTTAACCGGTTAAATGATCGCCAATTACACGCGCATTTCCGGGTCAGCGTCAAGACCCCGGCGAAGAAAATGAGGAGATCGATGCCAGATCGGCGACCGAACGTGGTGCTGTTGATGACCGATCAACAGCGGTGGGACACCGTGGGCTGTGCGGGCGGCCCGGTCGAAACCCCGAATCTGGACTGGCTGGCGTCCCGTGGCACCCGATTCACCAGCGCCTACTCGGCGACACCATCGTGCATACCGGCGCGAGCATCACTGATGACCGGTCAGGATCCATGGCACACAGGGATTCTCGGGATGGGACCACGTCAGCCGCGATGCGGCAATCTGGGAAACACCCTGCCGCAGGTGCTGGCCGATGACGGCTATTACACAGTCGGGGTGGGCAAGATGCATTTCAGCCCGCAACGGTCACACCAGGGCTTCCACCACACGGTGATCGACGAGACGGCGCGGCAGGAGGACCCGGACTTCAGCTCCGATTACGCGTCCTGGTTCCGGTCGGTTGCCCCGGCCGGTAGCGACCGGTTCGAGCACGGGATTGACGTGAACTCCTGGATGGCCCGACCGTTCACCCTGGCCGAGCACTTGCACGCGACCAACTGGACGGCGATGACGGGCATCCAGGAACTGCAACGCCGGGACCCGTCCAAGCCGTTCTTTCTCAAGCTCTCGTTCGCTCGGCCCCACTCGCCGTACGACCCACCCCCGTACTACTTCGACCTCTACGACCGTCGGGAGCTCCCGCCCGCGGCCATCGGTTCCTGGGCCGGCATCAACGATGTGCCGTCGGACGCGGCAGATCCGAACGCGTGGCGCGGCCGGCGCACCGACGAGGAAATCCATCGCGCACGTGCGGGCTACTACGGATCGATCATGCACATTGATCATCAGATCGGTCGTTTCATGATCGAGATGCGCAGATCCCAGCTGATCGACAACACGATCTTTGTCTTCACTTCTGATCATGGTGACATGCTCGGTGATCATCATCTGTGGCGGAAGACCTATGCCTACGAGGGTTCTGCGCACGTGCCGATGATCGTGACGTTGCCTGCGTCGATGCGCGGTGGTGTCAGCGCGAGCAGCGATGCGCCGGTGACGCTGCAGGACATCATGCCGACGATCTTGGACGGGTGCGGTATCGAGATCCCGGACAGCGTTGATGGTCGAAGCCTCATCGGGGAGTGCCGCGGCGACGCCAGTGGCCGGCGGGAGTTCATCCACGGCGAGCACTCAATCTGCTACCACCCGAGCCAGGAGATGCAGTATCTGACCGACGGGAAATGGAAGTACATCTGGTTCCCGCGCACGGGCGTCGAGCAACTCTTCGACCTGACCAGCGACCGGTACGAGTGCGTCGATCTGGCTGCCTCCGCGGAGCATCGCGACGAACTGTCGATCTGGCGATCCCGATTGGTCGGCATCCTGTCGGCACGCGACGCCGGGCTGACCAGCAACGGTCAGCTCGTCAGGCAGGATGATCAACCGGCACTGAGGTCTCCGGCTGCCGATCTGCGCACCACGATCTTCTACTGAATCGGAGGCGGCACGAGTCCGGACCGCCGGCGGCGAGGAGACCACGAACAGCCGCTCGAGGTCGTAGGATCGTCGACAATGAACAAGCCCAGTCGCTATCTCGAGCCACTCGTACGCGAGTCGACGCCGAGCATCATCGCCGACAAGATCCGGGACGCGATCGGACACGGCGACATCGCCGCCGGTGCGCAGTTGTACGAGGCGGAGTTGGCGCGCACGCTCGGGGTCAGTCGCGGTCCGCTGCGGGAGGGGTTGCAGCGGTTGACCCAGGAAGGTCTGCTGGTCTCGATCCGCAACCGGGGCGTGTTCGTGATCGAGATGACGCCGGACAACGTACGGGACATGTATGCCGTGCGCAGTGCGATCGAGCGGGCCGCGGTCGGCTTGATCATCCGGCGCGATCCGGAGGGTGCCAGCGCCGCTCTCTCCGCGGTCTGTCTTCGGATGGCGAAGGCGACCGGTGTAGCCGGCCGGTCCGAGGCCGACATCGCCTTCCATGAGGAACTGGTCGACCTGGCAGGCAGCCCGCGGTTGAAGCGGTTGCACCGGACCTTGATCACCGAGACCCGGATGTGCATCAACGCGCTCGCTGAGAGCTACGCATTGTCCGACGGTCGGGTGGCGGAGCATGAGGCGATCGCGGAGGCGATCCGCAAGGCGGACCCGGAGTACGCCGACCGGTTGATGATCGAGCACATGGACGACGCTCTGGCCCGCCTCGTCGTCGACGAAAACTGATCTGTAATCTCAGCACGGTCGTGCTATTTTGATCCTGTGTCGAAGGGTGCCGAGACCAAGCAGACGATTCTGCACCAGGGTGTTGAGGCGGCGTTCCGGGTCGGACTCGGCCGCCTGACCATCGGCGAGCTCGCCCGCAGCACCGGCCTCAGCAAGAGTGGTCTTTACGCTCACTTCCGGTCCAAGGAAGTGCTCCAGCTGGAGGTCCTGGGGCAGGCCAGGACCGAGTTCACCGATTCGGTCGTCCGGCCCGCGGTGGCCGCCCCACGCGGCGAGCCGCGGGTCCGCAAGCTCTTCGACTGCTGGGCCGATCGTGGACTTCAAAGGGCACCCGGATGCTGTCTCTTCGTCAAGGCGATAACAGAATTCGAGGAGCAGGCCGGCCCGGTCCATGATCAATTGATTCAAGATCATCGCGATCTCTACGAGAGCATCGCGCAGATCTTCCGTACCGGCATCACCGAAGGACATTTCCGCGACGATGCCGACCCGATGCAGTTTGCCTTCGCTCTCGACGGCGTGATGTTCGCCGGCTACCACTGGTTGCCGGTCTACGGCGCGACCGAGACCGAGACTCGATCCCGGCGGGCCTTCGAAGCCCTGCTGGACGCCGTACGCAGCTGAGAGGAATCGTTCACCATGACCCGTCAACCCGTGTCAGCGAAGAAAAGTACGACCGTGCGGATTCAAGCCCTTCGAGTGGCCATGATCAAGAAAGCGTTCGAGCTCGGCGAGCGGGTTGCCCCCGGCCAGATGTCCCGATGGGCGCTCGATCTCTGGTGCACCCTGCCGGGCAACGCCGGCCGGCGCCGGGACGAACGTCCGGCACCCGGACTCCGTTCGTCGGTGATCATGGACGGCAGGCAGCTCGCGGTCGAGACCTGGGGGACGGGGAGCCCGGTCTATCTGATGCACGGCTGGGGCGGCTGGCGGGGTCAGCTCGGTGGCTTCGTCCGACCGCTGGCGGAGTCCGGCTATCGGGTGGTGGCCCTGGACGCACCCAGTCACGGCGACTCCGATCCGGGCAGCATGGGCAAGGGCCGCGGCAACGGGCTCGAATTCGCGCGAGCCCTGTCCGCGGTGGC
>DATCVL010000181.1:0-6441 GCA_036566865.1 Microlunatus sp. | reverse complement strand
CCGGGCTGAGGTGTTTGAGCACCACGCCGCCGGTCCGCCCGTCGGTGAACGGTGTGGCGTCCCAGACGTACTTGTCGAAGCCCTTGGTGCCACCGTGCAGGGTGTTCGGTCCGTCGTTCTTCGGCAGCGTGTACGTCTCGCCGTCCAAGGTGAAGGTCGCGTTTCCGATCCGATTCGCGTACCGACCGATCAATGCGCCGAAGTACGGGCTCTTGGTCAGATAATCAGCCAGGTTGTCGAAGCCGAGGACCACGTTGGTCCCCCGCCCGAACCGGTCCGGTACCCGCATCGACTGGATCACGCCGCCGTAGTCGAGGATGCGGACCCGCATGCCGCGATCGTTGGTCAGGGTGAAGCGATGCACGGTCGTACCGTCGTCGGTTGTCCCCCACGGGCTGCTGCTGACGGTGACGCCGTGCGAGCCGCCGCCGTGCCGCGGGCCGAGACGATCGACCGGACTCGCGCCCGCCGACGGTCCGGACAGCCCGGACCCGACCAGCGCGAGCGTGGTGACCCCGGCCAGAACCGCCATCAATCCGTGGCGGCGTAGACCGGAATGCCTGTCCAGAACAGAGATTTCGCGAAGGCGCGAACGAATTGCAGTCCTCATGGGTCCTCCTCATTGAGCCCAAGCGGGGCCGATCCCCGCCCTCAACTGCAAGAACCCACGCTGCAACGACTGCCGATGCTTGTCAACGCATTGACGTGCGAAGGGACGTGCGCCCAGCGCGATGCCCCGACCCACGATGCATCCGCCTCGCGATGCGCCCTGCTCAGGCGTAGGAGGTGCCGAGGCGTTGGGTGACCTCGTTGACGAGTTCCTTGATCCGCTCGGCCTGGGTGATCGGGCAGACCAGGGTGATCTCCGGCGTCTGCACGATCACGGTGCCGGACAGGCCGACCACCGCGACCACCCTGCCGTCCTCGTCCTGGTTGATCACCACATTGTCCGAACTGTCCACCAGGACGCTCTGGCCGGTGGTCGCATTGCC
Source organism: Microlunatus sp. (assembly GCA_036566865.1). Lineage (GTDB taxonomy): Bacteria > Actinomycetota > Actinomycetes > Propionibacteriales > Propionibacteriaceae > Microlunatus. Next base: position 5,449 of record DATCVL010000181.1, on the reverse strand, counting down.
GTCGGAATCCCGTGGCAGTTGCGATCCCAGTGCCTCGAAGCCGCCGACATCGTGCCAGGTGATCGGCAGCCGGACCGCAAGCACCTGGGCAGTTCCCTCGCCGCGGGAGACCGGCTCCATCACTGCGTAGTCGACGCTGATCTTGGGCAGCTGCGGGTAGAGCTCGCCGAGTCGGGACGGGTCTGCGGTCAGCGTGGCCAGGATGTCGTAGGTGTCCGGACGCAGTTGCCGAAGTTGATCAAGGAAGGTGGCACAGCGCCAGACGAACATGCCGGAATTCCACCAGTACCGGCCGGATGCCAGATAACGCTCCGCGGTCTCCCGGTCCGGCTTCTCGGTGAAGCTGGCCAGCTGGCAGACACCGGTGTGGCCGGCGATCGCCGAACCTCTTTCCAGGTAACCGAATCCGGTGTGCGGCGCGGTCGGCACCACACCGAAGGTGATCAAGGAATCGGCATGCGATTCGGCCACCTTGAATGCCTTCTGCAGCGCCGCGCGCAGGGTCGAGACCGGGTTCATCACCTGATCGGAAGTGACTGAGGCCATCACCGCATCGGGGTCCCGCCGAGCGAGTACGGCAGCCGGGTAGGCGACCGCGTTCAGGGTGTCCCGGCCGATCGGCTCACCGAGGATGTTCTCGGCCGGAAGCTCCGGGATCTCCTCCGCGACCGCATCCCGGAAGTCCGCGCCGGTACAGACCAGGACCCGCTCGTCGGGCACCAACCCCTGGATCCGCTCGTACGCGATCCGGAGCAGCGTCTTCCCGTTGACCAGGTTGAGCAACTGCTTGGGGGTGCCCTGACGGGACAGCGGCCACAGCCGGGTACCGGAGCCTCCAGCGACAATCACCACGTAACGCATGCGGCCACATTACGGGGGAGTCGGGGTGCGGGCGCCAGATCTGCGGCTGAGTGATCTGTCACCATCGGTGCTCGTGACCGAACTCTTCAACCGGCAGTTACAGGCCCGTAACCGATCGGCCGGATCGTCGCCGCTGATCACCTACTACGACGACCGCAGCGGGGAGCGTACCGAGTTGTCCGGTATCTCCTTCGCCAACTGGGTGGACAAGACCGCCGGGCTGTTGGCCGACGAGTTGTTCATCGACGGCGGGCAAGCGATCCAACTCGACCTCGCCCGAACGGCGCCCTTGCACTGGGTCGGCCTGGTCTGGATCGCCGCCAGCTGGCGGATCGGCTGCCCGGTGGCGGTCGGCGATACGGCCGATGCGGCGGTCACCGTGGTCGGCCCCGAGGCCGCTACCGACGAACCGACCGGCGGCGGCGAGCGTGTCGCCTGCAGCCTGCATCCGTTGGGACTGGGTTTCACCGCTCCCCTGCCGGCCGGCGTGATCGACTACGGCGTCGAGGTACGCGCCCAACCGGACAGCTATCCGGGCCCGTATCCGGATCCGGCGGCGACCGCCTGGATCGAAGATCAACATCGGCTCACCCAATCGGAGCTGATCACCAGCAGTCCGGCGGACGGCTCAACTCCGGCTCGGCGCACCATGATCAGTCCGGACCTGTCGGAGCCGCTGTGGATCAACGTCCAGCGCGCCCTCGTCGACCCGGTGATCACCGGCGGCTCGGTGGTGATCATGATCGGCGGCGATGCCGACCGCCGTAGCCAAATCGCCGCGGCCGAGCGGGCGGACACCTGAACTGCACTACACCATGGGTGTGCGATCTTCACCGACGAGGTGGGTCGGCAGATGGGCCGATGGTTCGGTAGCGTCGCGCCTTCACGTCACGCGAACCATCCGTGACACCTAGCCGAGAACGGAGACTCGAAGGATGAAGAAGTTCCTCAAGATCATCGGTGTGGCCGCCACCGCACTGGTGTTCACCCTGGGGTTCAGCGACAAGGCGATGGCCGCCGATCACACCATGCACACCGGCGACGCGTTCGGCAGCGCGACCGGCTGGAGTGGCAGGGGCTGGTTCAACGAGCACGGCGATGTCGTCACCATCTGTGACGACGATGCCGACGGCCAGGCTGTCGCGATGTATGTCTACTACGGTTCGCCGACCGGCAACCCGATGTACTCCTTCCACGTCGGTGGTGAGGGCCGGTGCGCGACCCGGAAGGCCAGCATGGGCGGCTCCTACAACCTGCAGGAGAACCACTACGTCGGATTCAAGTTCTGCGTGTACACGAACGGATCCGGCAGCGAGTGCAAGGACTACAAGTTCTACAACGACCACTGATCGGGTAACGGCGAGTGGGGTTCGGGCAGCGCCCGAACCCCACACCCGTCGATCGCTGTAGCTGGCACCCAGCCTGACCGGTCAGTCGTTCTGCGGGAAGCCGAGGTTGATGCCGCCGTGGCTCGGATCCAGCCAGCGGGTGGTGATCACCTTGCCGCGGGTGAAGAAGTGCACACCCTCGGCGCCGTGGGCGTGAGTGTCGCCGAACAGCGAGGATTTCCAACCACCGAAGGAGTAGTAGGCCATCGGCACCGGGATCGGTACGTTGACGCCGATCATGCCGACCTCGATCTCGTTGGAGAATCGCCGGGCGGCACCACCGTCGTTGGTGAAGATCGCGGTGCCGTTGCCGTACGGGTTGGCGTTGATCAGCGCGACCGCGTCGTCGTAGCTGTCGACCCGTAGCACCGACAGCACCGGGCCGAAGATCTCGTCGGTGTAGATCGACATCTCGGTGCCGACATGATCAAACAGCGTCGGCCCGACGAAGAACCCCTCGCCGTCGGCATCCGGGCTCACCTCACGGCCGTCGACGACCAGCGCGGCGCCCGCTTGTTGGCCGGCCTCGATGTAGCCGAGCACCCGCTCCTTGGCTTGAGCGGTGACCAGCGGGCCCATGTCCGATCCGCGCCGGCCGTCACCGGTCCGCAGCTTCTCGGTCCTGATCTTGATCTTGTCGACCAGGGTATCGGCGACGTCGCCCACCGCGACCACGGCCGAGATCGCCATGCATCGCTCCCCTGCCGAACCGTAGCCTGCGTTGACGGCCTGATCGGCAGCAAGATCAAGATTGGCATCCGGCAGCACCACCATGTGGTTCTTGGCCCCGCCGAGAGCCTGCACCCGCTTGCCGTGCGCAGACGCGGTCTCGTACACATAGCGGGCGATCGGAGTGGAGCCGACGAACGAGATCGACCTGACCTGATCATGGGTCAGCAGCGTGTCCACCGCGACCTTGTCACCGTTCAGCACGTTGAAGACGCCGTCCGGCAGGCCGGCCTCCTGCCACAGCTTCGCCATCCACAACGCGGCGCTGGGATCCTTCTCGCTCGGTTTCAGTACCACGGCGTTGCCGGCGCCGATCGCGATCGGCGTGAACCACAGCGGCACCATGATCGGGAAGTTGAACGGGGAGATGATGCCGACCACGCCGAGCGGCTGCCGGACCGAGTGCACATCGACCTGGGTCGACGCGCTCTCGGTGTAGCCGCCCTTCAACAACTGCGGCATGCCGCAGGCGAATTCGACCACCTCCAGGCCACGGGTGACTTCGCCGGTGGCGTCGGAGATCACCTTGCCGTGCTCGGCTGTGATCAACTGCGCGACCTCGTCCTTGCGCTCGTTGAGCAGCTCGCGGAAGCGGAACATCACCTGCATACGTTTGGTCAGCGAGGTGTCTCGCCACCCCGGAAACGCCGCTGCAGCCGCCTGGATCACCTGATCGGCATCCTCGGCCGAGGCGAACGCCACCTGCGCGGTGACCGCGCCGGTAGCCGGATCGGTGACATCACCGAACTTCCCGGACGAGCCGGAGAATTCCTTACCTGTCGCCCAATGCGGCAGCGTCGTTGCCATGATCGATTCCTTCCCTCGTGTGCTCAGTTCGCCGGTCCGGGACGCGGACCAAGATCGACTTCGACCCTGCCCCCGGTCCGAACAGCCTCGACCCCGGCTTCGCAGACCGCCACCGCGGCATAGCCGTCCCACGAATCGGCCCCGTCGACACCGTCGATGCCGCCCGCTCGGGCCGCGTCCGTCCAACGTTGCAGTTCGATCGTGTACGCCTCCGCGAAACGTTCGATGAAGCCTTCCGGCACCGCGCCGCCCCAGCTGGCGCCGGACGGTCCGACGGTCTTGGTCACGCCGTGCTGGTCGAGCCCGAACATCGTGCTGCCGCTTTCACCGACGACCTCGGTCCTGACCTCGTACCCGATCCCGGTGCGGACGAAGATCTCCACCGTGACCAGGAGACCCGACTCGGTCTCGAAGATCACGATCATCGGATCCGACACCCCGACGGGTGCACCGGCGGTAGCCGTCGGCCGATGGACCTGAACCGCCGTGATCTCCTCACCCAGCAGGAATCTGGCCACATCGACCTCGTGCACCACCGAATCCCTGATCATCATCTCGGAGTTGAAATGATCACCGTTGTTCTTGTTGCGGTGGATGCAGTGCAGCAGCAGCGGTCGACCGATCGCACCGGAGTCGATCAGCCGCTTGGCCGCAACGTACTCGGGATCGAAACGACGCATGAAGCCGAGCTGGATCAACTTCCTGCCCTGCTTGGCTTCCGCCTCGACGACCGCCCGGGCCGTCTTGCGGTCGGTGGTCAACGGCTTCTCGCAAAGCACCGGGATGCCGCGGTCGAGGCAGGCCAGCACCTGCTCCTCGTGTACCGGTCCCGGGCTGGCGATCAGCACCGCGTCGACGTCGTCGGCCCGGATGGCGGCGAAGGGATTCGTCTCCACCCGAGCCCCGACGCGATCGGCGATCTTGGCCGCGCGGTCGGCGTCGAAATCATTCACCACACTGACCGTCGCTCCGTGCACCCGGCTGCTCAGGGTCTCGGTGTGGAAGCTGCCCATCATCCCGACGCCGAGGACGGCCACCCGCAGCACGTCGCTCATCGCGCTGATTCCGAACCGGTACGAGCGCGCTGCCCGGCACCGTCGACACAGGAGTTGAGGTAGGTGTAGGTCCGCTGAGCGATCGGCAACGGCACCTGGGGTGCACACGGATACATGTCCTGCTCGACGATGCCGTAGATCGGCCGGCCGAATTCGCCGACCGCGTCCATGATCGGAGCAAGATCAGGAACTCCGGACGGCGGTTCGACCATCACGCCCAGCTTCACCGCCTCCGGGAAGGAGAGGTCCTCGGCCAGCACCTTGTCCCGGATCGCCGGGTCGACCTGTTTCAGATGCAGATAGCCGATCCGCTCCGGGTAACGCGTGATCAGATCCAGGTTGTCGCCGTCGTAGTAGGCGACGTGTCCGGTGTCCAGGCAGAGATTGACGTACGCCGGATCGGTCGCCTCGAGGAAGCGCTCGATGTCCTGCTGATAGCCGACGTGACTGTCGGCGTGACTGTGGAACTGGACCTTCAGTCCGTACTCGTCGAGGATCCGTTTGCCCAGGTCGTTCATCCCCGAGGTGAGCTGCTGCCACTGCTCGACGGTCAGCTCGCGGGACTCCTTCGGCTCACCGGTTTTGTGATCACGCCAGACATCCGGGATG
>DATCVL010000180.1:0-7798 GCA_036566865.1 Microlunatus sp. | reverse complement strand
ACGACCCCGACGGGTCCGGGCCCGGCGACGAAGTGCTGCGCGGCGTCGACTTGACCATCCCCGCCGGGAAGATCACCGCCCTGGTCGGCGAGAACGGTGAGGGCAAGTCGACCCTGGTCAAGTTGTTGACCAGGATGTACGACCCGACCGAAGGCGGCATCGCCGCCGACGGCGTACCCCTCGGGGACTATGACCTCGGATCGCTGCGCAGCCGGATCGCGACCGTGTTCCAAGATCATGCCCGCTTCGCGCTGACCCTCGAGGACAACATCGCCATCGGGCGACCCGATCTGCTGACCGCCGACGTGTCGCCGCAAGCCCGGCGCGAGTTGATCATGCAGGCGGCCGACCGCGGCGGTGCCGCAGCCCTGATCGACAAGCTGCCGGACGGGCTGGACACCGAGCTCACCCGCCGATTCGGCGGCAGCGACCTGTCCGGCGGCGAGTGGCAGCGAGTGGCGACCGCCCGTGCCTTCCTGCCGGACGCCGCACTGTTGATCTTGGACGAACCGACCTCGGCGCTCGATGTGGATGCCGAGCGACGGCTCTTCGACAGCTTCGCCCAACTCGTGCACGGTCGGACCGCGATCATGATCAGCCACCGCTTCTCCACCGTCCGCACCGCCGACCAGATCGCGGTGCTGTCCGGTGGCCGGATCGTCGAGTGCGGCAGCCACCACGAACTGATGGCTCGCAACGGCCGCTACGCCGAACTGTTCAATCTGCAGGCCGACCGCTATCGCGACCGCATCGGCTGACGCCTCCGGCGACCGCGACTGATCTTGGTCGGCGTCGACGACCTTGATCAGGGCCAGCGGGCACCGAGGGAGATCATGCCGACCGCGGCCAGGATGGCGAAGGCCAGACCGAAGCCGGCCCAGCGGGCGGTGACCTCCTTGTCCACCTTCACCTTGCCGACCGACGATCCGATGTCCTTGTAGACCTCTTTCAGCTCCCCCGCCGACTCGGCGCGGTAGGCCTCGCCGCCGGAGATCCTGGCCACATTGGCCAACTCGGCGCGGTCCACCGGGACCGGCTGCCGGGTGCCGTTGACGTCGATGTAGCCGTCCTGAGTGCCGTACGCGATGGTGTAGATCGGCACCTTCTGATCACGAGCGGCCTTGGCAGCCTCGGAGGCGGGCCGGCCGATCTGTGTCTTGCCGTCGGAGAGCAGCACGATCCGAGCCGGCGGCTTGCTCTTCGGATTGTCCGGATCCGCCGGCGCCTGAGCGAGCGCGGCCAGTGAGGTGTAGATCCCCTCACCGATCGCGGTCGACGGCTGCAACTGCATGCCGTTGATCGCCGAGACCGCGGCACCGTGATCGGTGGTCGGCGGCAGCAACGTGGTCGCGGTGCCGGCGAATTCGACCACCGCGACATTGAACTTCTCCGGCAGGTTCTCCACGAACTGGACCGCCCCGCGCTTGGCGGCGGTCAACCGGTCCGGCTTCACGTCCTGGGCCATCATCGAGTTCGACACGTCGATGGTGACCACGACGGTCGCCCGCTCCCGCGGCACCTCGACGGTGTCCTTCGGCTTGGCGAACGCAACCGTCAAGGTGAGCAGGCTGAGGATCGACAGTCCGACCGCAACATGCCGCTTCCAGGGCAATTCCTTGGGGATGACGAAGTCCAGCATGGTCTGCCCGGCCTGGCGCTTCTTCTTCTGCGCCTTGCGCCGATAGATCAGCAGGTAGAGCAACACCAGCGCCGGGATCAGCAACAACAGCCAGAGTCGAGCCGGCGCCAGGAAGGACAACATCGGCGTCGCTGTGATCAACAACGGGTTCATGATCAACATCACGGCCACCTCGCTCCCAGAGAGATTGCGCCCAGCGCAGCCAACACCGCCAGGGCCAGTCCGTAACCGGCGAACCGGGCGGTGATCTCTCGATTGGCCTTCACATAACCGACCGCGGAGCCGATGTTCTCGTACACCTTGTTCAGCTCGCTGAGGCTGTCGGCGGCGAACGTCCGACCGCCGGTGGTCTGAGCGATCTCCTTCATCAGCTCGGTGTCCGGCGGCACGGTGTACCGCTTCTTGTCGAGATCGACATAACCGTTCTCGGTGCCGTACGCGATGGTGTAGATCGGCACCTTGCGTTGCTTCGCCTCGGCCGCCGCCTGCTGCGGCGAACGACCGGTCGTGTTCTCACCGTCGCTGAGCATCACGATCGCCCCGGGCGCTTTCTGCTTTGGATTCTTCGGATCCTTCGGCGCCTGATCGATCGCCCGCAACGCGGTGTCGATGCCTTCACCGATAGCGGTGGAGTCCTGCAACTCGATGGTGTCGATGGCCCGGTTCACGTTCTGATGATCAAGAGTCGGCGGCACCAGGATGGACACGGACCCGGCCATCGACACCACCGACACGTTGTACTTGGCCGGCAGCTTGTCGACGAAACTCTTCGCCGCCGTCTTCGCGGCTTCCAGCCGATTCGGCTTGACGTCGGTTGCCGCCATCGAACGGGACGAGTCGATCACCAGCACCACCGTCGCCCGCTCCCTGCGCACCTGGACCTCGGCTTGCGGTGTCGCGAACGCCGCCGTCAACGTGATCAAACTCAAGATCGACAACGCGACCGCAAGATGACGACGCCACTGCGACTGCTTGGGCATCACCACGTCCAGCATCGAGGTGTTGGTGAAGCGCATGCCGCGGCGGTTGCGGAATCGCATGATCACGATGTAGGCGGCCACCAGCAGCGGGATCGCCAGCAACCACCACAACCGCATCGGGTTCTCGAAGGAGAACATCGGCACCAAGGTCAACTGCGCCATCGGGATCAACTGCGGCAGCGTGCCGAGCTGCGCTGCGATGATCATTTGGCGACTCCCTGTGGCGGTGCGTGCAACATGCTGGCGACTCGGCGATAGGCCAGGACGAACCGGGCAATGTCCTGCACCCAGTCCCGATCGGTCCGCAGTTGGATGTGTCCGACTCCGGCCCGACGCAGGGAGATCCTGATCCGTTCTCGTTGTGCCGCGCTGGCCGCATCCATCCGGGCGCGGGCAGCATCGTCACCCGTATTCACATAACGCTCGAAGTCGGTCTCGGGGTCCCGGATCAGCATCTCGCCGACATCGGGGAACTCGATCTCCCGCTTGTCCACCACCTCGACCGCCAGCACCTGGTTGCGGACCGCCAACCGGCGCATCGCCCGTTCCCATTCCGGCTCGACATTCGGATCCAGCTCGTGATCACCCGGGGTGAGGAAATCGGACACCACCACCCGCAGGCCACGTCGGCGCTGGGTCCGGGCCAGCTGCTCGATGCCATGGGCCAGGCTGAACGAGCCGCGGGCATGGTCGGGAACGAACGGTTCGGTCAGCATCTTGCGGAGCAGGCCGTACAGCGCCGACCGGCCGGACAGGGCCGGCAGCCGCCGCAGGCTGTCCGGCCGCATGATGTAGCCGCCGAACCGGTCGCCCTGCTTCTGGCTGAGGAAGCCGATGGTGGCGACCGCGGCGATGCCGAGATCGCGTTTGGTCACGCCCTCGGTGCCCCAGTTCATCGACGGGGTGACGTCGAGCAAGGCCCACACCTCGAGCTCGCGGTCGGCGATCGTGTCGCGGACGTGCGGGACCGTGGTGCGTGCGGTCACGTTCCAGTCGATCTTGCGGACGTCGTCCTCGCCGGGCTGGTAGATCCGGGCATCGTGCGCGTCCGTGCCGGGACCGGGCAGCAGACCGAGATGATCACCCTGCAGGAAGCCCTCCAGCCTCCGTACGATGGTCAGCTCGAGTCGGCGGAGCGCCGCTTCGGGCGCCAGCTTGTTCAGCGGAATGGTCGCCTTCGACGGCATCCCGACAACCGAACCGACCGCCCCCGGCGCCTGATCGGGCGCGCTGAAGGTCGGCTGCGGGGCGGTCACCGGCGCACCGTCGGGAGGCGGAAAATCCGGTGCCGGGAAATCCTTGGGGTACGACACGAGTCTGCTGGGCCGATCAGCGGTAGTTCTGCTGCGGCTGGCCCTGGCCACCGCGGCCGGCGTTCCAGACCGGCGTCGGCGGCGGCACCATGGCGACGATCCGCTCCACCACCTGGGCGGTGGACACGTTGTCGGCGACAGCGTCGAAGCCGAGCACGATCCGGTGCGCCATCACGTCCTTGGCCACCGCCTGCACGTCGGTCGGCAGCACGTAATCGCGACCGTGGATCAGCGCCAACGCCCGGGCGGCGGCAACCAGACCGAGCGTGGCACGCGGCGAGCAGCCGATCTGGATCACCGACGCCAGGTCGGGCAGGTTGAACTCGGCCGGGGTACGCGTCGCCATCACCAGCCGGACGATGTACTCGGCGACCAGGTTGTGCACGAAGACCTCGGAGGCCTTCTTCTGCAGGTCGCGGATCATCGCCGGATCGAGCACCGGGTTGGCGGTCGGCGGTTCCACACTCATCCGACGGAGGATCTCGAATTCCTCGTTACCGCGCGGGTACGGCACATCGACCTTGAGCAGGAAGCGGTCCCGCTGCGCCTCGGGCAGCGGATAGACGCCCTCGGACTCGACCGGGTTCTGGGTGGCGATGACGATGAACGGCTTGGGCAAGCCGTGGGTCTCGCCGCCGATGGAGACCTGGCCTTCTGCCATCAGCTCCAACATCGCCGACTGCACCTTGGCGGGTGCGCGGTTGATTTCGTCGGCGAGGACGAAGTTGACGAACACCGGACCGAGCTCGATGTCGAATTTCTCCTGGCTGGCCCGGTAGATCCGGGTGCCGACGATGTCGGACGGCACCAGGTCCGGGGTGAACTGGATCCGGGAGAACGCCCCACCGACGACGTCGGCAAAGCTTCGTACGGCGAGGGTCTTGGCCACGCCCGGCACGCCTTCGAGCAGGATGTGTCCCTTGGCCAGCAGGCCGACCATCAGCTGCTCGACCATGTGTTCCTGGCCGACGATGACCCGCTGGACCTGGCCGATCGCATCCCGCAGCACCTTGGCTGACTCGGCGTTGGCACCGGTCGGTGCAGGCTGTCGGGGCTGTTGCGTCGACGGCGGGGTCTCGACCGAACGCTGCGGTCCCCCGGCCGATTGCTGCGCGTGGGCCGGCGCCATCCCGTTCGATCCCGGTTGTCCGGCTCCCGGTTGCGCCGGCTGGTACGGCGGCGGCGCGGACTGGCCGGGCGGCGGATACTGCGGACTGCTCACGCGCTACTCCTGGATCGGATACATCGGTCGTGCCTGCATACGTCGTGCCTGCATACCAGGTCCTACCTGGCAGTGCTGTGCATCGGCTATGAAGAGACGGGCGGCAGTCCGCCCATCGCCCCACATTGTCGCAGACTGTCGGGATCACGTCTGCTCGGTGCCGCGCCGGCGTTTACGTGCTGCACGTCCCGTTGCCGGGCGAACCCTGCACCGGTCACCGGCCCACGACCTCGCTTCGGCTTCTCCGAACTCCGGGGCGACGGTCCGATTTCGCTGACCGTCGATTGATCAAGATCCAGAAGAGTGCTGTCGACGCTCGGCTGGCGGCTGCTGCCCCGGACGGCGACGCGGACCCGACATCCCTTCGCCTGCCTGTAGTACTCGGACCAGTCAACCGCATCGTTCAAATCGGAACAGATCGCCGGTCGGTCGGACCCGTACGGCAATGCTGGGCCGTGCAGCAATACAGGCCCGATATCGGCGGGCGGGCGGGCTGAGGTTGAGGTCGAGGCTCAGCGACTCCGAGCCGGATCCGCCGCTTCCGTACCCGGCGCCTCCCGATCGATCAGGTACCTCGTTGACGGTTCGGACGCGGTTGTGCCGAAGCCACCGTCCCGTCGATGTTCAGCAGCGAGCGTGCATGAACCGACCGTGTCCGCGACGTCCAGTGGACGAAGGTGCGCAAACGAACCGTTTCGGACGATCTCCACGCACGAACCGGTGGGTTGGTGCACTCTCGATGCGCGATGCGTTCGGGAACCGTGGGTTGGTGCACTCTCGGGTGGCCGATGCGCATCCGGGAACGCTCGGTTCGTCCCCTCGGCCAGCCGCAGGTGGCGCCTGCAATGGCGGCTCCGCACTCGACCGAACACTCACCAGGGCGAGCAGACTTCCCGCACGTCGGCCGGGCTCGCTGCATCCCGCCGCGCGGGAGCGGTCCGAACAGCGGGCAGAATGGGTCCCCGTACCTCGGTCCGGGTTGAGGAGACTGGCGAGGATTTCGCCCTGCGCGGCGCATTGCGCGCGACGGGCCGATCCTTCAACTCCCTGCTGACGGCCGACCCGATTGTGATGAGATGGGACCCGATGTCGAACCTGCCGCCCGAGAGCCCGGGCCCCCGGCCCGACCCGGACGACGCCAGCCAGCACGGCTCCGGTCAGGAAACACCGGGTCAGCCTGGACCAGGTCAGGACGGACCCGGTCAGGACGGACCTGGTCACGACGGATCCGGCCAACAGCCGCCGGGTCCCGATGGCCCCGGGCAGGGCGAGGCCGGTCCGGACGACACCGTCTACATCAGCCCGCTGCTCGCGGAGGATCCGCCGAAGGTCGGCGACTTCTGGATCGACGGTCGGCTCGGCGCGGTCCCTGCGGGAGTGGCGTTCACCGGTCACGGCGACGACAACACCCCGGTGATGGTGCTGCTGCTGTCCGAGGGCGCTGCTGCCGACCCGGCGGCTCGGGACCGGTTCGCCGGCATGATCAACGATTTGCACATCGACACCGTGGTGGCGCGCGGCGGCCAAGGTCAGAACGTCGGTCGACTGGGCCGGAAGTTCCGGCCGGAGGACGACGATCCGGTCGCACCGGACGATCGCCCGGTCGCCCCCTGGGCGGCATTGGCGTACGACGGCACCCCGGCGGCGGCCGGCGAGGCCGAGCGGATCCTGAACGAGGTGCAGCTCAGCTGGCTGCCCCAGCAGGGTGCGCCGTCCGGACCCGACTACCAGCTCTACTGGATCGACAAGGTCAAGCCCGGGCTGTCCCGGCTCTGGCCGTTGCCCTGGCCGGGTCGGTTCGACCGGGCGGGTTGGCGCACGATCCTGGTGTCCTGGTTCCTGATGCTGCTGCTGGCGGCGCTCGCGGTGCTGATCGCGATCTTGATCTTCCACAATCAGCCGCCGCAGTCTCCTCCGCCGCCGACCGGTGGGTCGGGCAGTCCGCCGCCGCAATCGAGTTCTCCTTCACCGCAGTCCGGTTCGCCGTCGCCGCAGTCCGGCTCCCCGTCCCCGCAGTCGGGCTCGCCGTCGCCGCAGTCCGGCTCCCCCTCACCGCAGTCCGGCTCCCCGTCCCCGCAATCCGGCTCGCCGTCGATGACCGGCTCGGCCTCTGCGTCGCCGAGCCCGAGTGGGACCCAATCCGGTGGCGGTGGCGGACCGAGCGCGACCGGCAGCGCGGACGCCAGCCAGTCACCGAGATCGAGGTTGTGATCATGACTTCGGAACTGGCAACCCCACAGCAAACCCGGACCAAAATCCCGAAACTGATCGTGTCCGACCTGGACGGGACGTTCCTGTCACCCGATGGGACGGTGAGCGCTCGCAACACGGCCGCGGTACAGACGGCCGAGGAGGCCGGGATCCCGGTGGTGTTCGCCACCGGCCGACCGATCCGGTTCCTGGAGCCGATCCGCGGGCTACGTCAGACCCATGCGACGGTGATCGCCAGCAACGGTGCGATGACCTACGACCTCGCCGAGGACCGGGTGCTGTCGACCACCGCGATCACCCATCTGCTGGCCGCCGAGGCCTTCGGCGCGCTGCGCGCCGAGCTCGACCAGGTCGCGTTCGGCGTGGACGCCGGCACCACCGCCGGATACGAACCTCGCTACATCGAGTACCACGGCAGCGACGAATTCGTCTC
>DATCVL010000179.1:0-10404 GCA_036566865.1 Microlunatus sp. | reverse complement strand
TCGCCGCGCACTGGAAGTACAAGCAGGGCGGCAAGGGTGTACCGGCGCCGGCCAAGGGGAACAGCAACGACCTGGTCTGGGTCCGTCAACTCCTTGACTGGCAACGCGAAACCGCCGACCCGGGCGAATTCCTCGACTCGCTGCGGTTCGAGATCAACTCCACCGAGGTCTTCTGCTTCACCCCCAAGGGCGACGTGATCTCGATGCCGTCCGGCGCGACGCCGGTCGACTTCGCGTACGCGATCCACACCGAGGTCGGTCACCGCTGTGTCGGTGCCCGGGTGAACGGGCGGCTGGTGCCGCTGGAGTCGGTGCTGTCCAACGGCGACGTGGTGGAGGTCTTCACCTCCAAGGCCGAGGGCGCCGGGCCGAGCCGTGACTGGCTGTCGTTCGTGAAGAGCCCGCGGGCCCGGAACAAGATCAGGCACTACTTCACCAAGGAACGTCGCGAGGAGTCGATCGAGCAGGGCAAGGACATCCTGGCCCGGCATCTGCGCAAGGCCGGTCTGCCGATGCAGCGACTGCTCACCGTCGAGCACCTGACCTCGGTCGCCAACCACTTCCGGTTGGCCGACGTGGACGCGCTGTACGCGGCGATCGGCGAAGGCAATGTCGGTGCCGCGGCGGCGGTCAACCGACTGATCAGCGTCGAGGGCGGCGAGGAGTCGGCCGTCGACGAGACCAGCGAGGACCGGGTCGTCACCGGTCGTCGGCGACGTAAGAGCGGTGGCAGTGAAGCCGGCATCGAGGTCGTCGGTGCGAGCGACCTGTGGGTCAAGCTCGCCAAGTGCTGTACGCCGGTGCCGGGCGACGACATCATGGGCTTCATCACCCGCGGCTCCGGGGTGTCGGTGCACCGTACCGATTGCGTGAACGCGGCAAACCTGAAGCAGCAGCCCGAGCGGCTGGTCGAAGTCGTGTGGACGCCGGGATCTCAGAGTGCTTACCTGGTGGCGATCCAGGTCGAGGCGCTGGATCGCAACCGGCTGCTCTCCGACATCACCCGGGTGCTCTCCGACCAGCATGTCAACATCCTGTCGGCGGCGCTGAACACGTCGAAGGATCGGATCTGCAAGGCGAAGTTCACCTTCGAGACCGCTGATCCGACCCATCTTGATCATGTGATGCAGGCGGTCCGCGGCATCCCCGGCGTCTTCGACGCCTACCGCATCAGCCAGTAACGGCGCGGCGGCTCGGTGCCTGCCGAGCAGTCAGGCAGCTGAGGTCTGATCAGAGTTCACCCGACCGTCACCAACCCGAAGCCGATGATCATTAGCGTCGGGGGCATGCGACTGAAGCTGGCGATCGGCACCATGGTGGCGGCGTTGATGATCATGGTTCTGCCGATCACCGCGCACGCCGCCACCAATCCGGGCCGCTGCGATCGAGACACCCCAGGTCGGCCGATGAACAAGTGTGTTGCGACGTTGCTGTATTTCAACGACGCGCACGATGTACGGCCGGTGGTCGATGACGGCGTCAGTCGCGGTGGGGTAGCCCGGTTGACCACGGTGATCAACAACGCCAGGCAGCAGAATCCGCGCAGCGCCACGATCTTCGGCGGCGACCTGGCCGGAGGCACCCTGTTCGGCGGCGTCTACCACGGCGCGCCGATGGTGGACGCGTTCAACCGGATCGGCGTGGATCTCGCCAACTTCGGTCAGCATGACTTCGACTTCGGTGTCGCCAACACCCAGGACCTGGTGGGCAGGTCGGCGTTTCCGTGGATCTCCTCCAACCTGGTCGACGGCCAGGGCCAGCCGTTCAGCGGTCGGCCTTGGTCGGTGCAGAAGGTCGGCGCCTTCCGGATCGGCTACCTGGGACTGACCGACGCCATGGACACCACCGGAGCCGGCGCGGGAGTTGATCAACTCGGAGTCGTCGAATCGGCGCGAAGGCAACTCGCGGCAATGCAGGCGGCCGAGCATCCGGACGTCGTCGTAGCGATCACCCAACAGGGCCCGGATCAGAACGCCGACCTGGTTGCGAAACTGCCCGGCATCGACGTGGTGCTCACCGAGGAGGTGCAGGAGGACCGATCCGTGATGACTCGGCAGGACGGTCGCTGGATCCTTGCGCCGGAAGGCAACATCGGGTCGGTGATCAAGGTCGACGTCAGCCGGCACGGCAACCGGATCACGATCGATCCGTCGGTGCTCGAGGTCGACCAGACAGTCACGCCGGATCCGGAGATGAAGCAGTTCGAAGATCACTACGCCGCTGATCTCGACCAGCGTCTCGACCAGCAGATCGCCACCGTCGCGACGCCCTTGACCATGCCGGACAATGCTCACCGCCGCGGCGAGGTGGCACTCGGGGACCTGGTCGCCGACGCCTACCGCTCCGGCTCGGCCTTTGCCGACGGGAAAGCAGCGGACATCGGCTGGATCCAAGGTGGCGGACTGCGCAGTGAGGTCCCGGCCGGCCCGTTCACCGTCGCGACCGGGTACGGGGTGCTTCCGTTCGACAACAAGGTGATCAAGGTCCGGGCCACCGGCGCACAGCTGCGGCAGGCGCTCGAACAGGGCCTGAGCGGCTATGGCGACCAGGGTGGCGGCTTCCCGCAGGTATCCGGGATCCGGTACGCCTTCGACCCGAGCCGCGCGGTCGGGTCACGAGTCACCTCGGTGACGGTCGGTGGCACGGCACTGGATCCTGCGGCGTCGTACACCATCGCGATGACCGACTACGTCCGCAACGGCGGTGACGGGGTGACCGCCTTCACCGATGCGGAGTTGCTCGTGGACTCGGCCACGGCGCGGGTGGACGCTGACGTGCTGAACGGCTTCGCGCGGTCGCTGCAGACGATCGACTACCGGACCGACGGCCGGATCACGCACGACTGAGGATCAGCCGTAGCGCAGGCCGTGGCCGAAGCGGAAGACCGGGTCCTCGGTGGCGAACGGCGCATCCGCGGCGCTGGCCTCGACCGCCGCCATCGACCGCGGCAGATCGAACGGCAGCCGCCCCTTCGGCCGGGCAGCGCCGGTGATCACGTCCAGCACCGCCGCGTCCGACGCCCCGTACTCGGCGATCACGGCGGCTGCGGCATCGACGATCTCGGTGATCACGGCCGGCCGGTCCAGGTGGATGATCACGATCGTCGGCACGGTCGCGCACAGTTGGACGATCCGATCCCGTTCATGATCATCGAACGCCAACGAGCCGGCGTGGAAGAAGGATTCGAAGCCCCCGCTCCGCGGCTCGTAGGGCGCGGCCAGTCTGATCACTGCCAGGTCGGCGTCGGCCGGATCCTCGACCGGCGTGCCGTAACCGGCCGCCAGCCGGCGATCAACACCCTCCAGGTAGAGGTTGTGACCCGGCTTCAGCGGCAGCAGCGGGGCAGAGTCGATCTCCCGATTCGTCAACAGGGTCAGGGATCTGCGCTGGGCGTCTTCGCCCGAGGCGCGGAAGTCGTCCCGACCGACGACACTGTCCGCGGCATCGGCATCGACGTAACGGCGATCGTCGAACAACCCGAGTCGGTACTTCTCCAGCAACAACCGGCGTACCGAGATGTCGATCCGGTCCTCGCCGAGCTCACCGGACCGGACCAGGTCGATGATCACCTCCGGGCAGGCCTCACCGCCGAACTGATCAACACCGGCCTTCATGATCATCAGTGCCCGCTCCGGCCGGCTCAACTCCTCCACACCCCAGGCCCGAGCCGGCATCGGCTGGCCCATGATCTCGGCATCGGTGAGCAGGCCCCAGTCGGTGCAGACGATGCCGTCGAAGCTGAGCTCGGTACGCAGGATCCCGGTGATGATCGACTTGTTGAACGCGAACCCCACTTCGGGATGACTGGTGCCGACCGGCATCCCGTAATACGGCATCACCTGCGATCCGCCGGCCGCCAGCGCATCGCGGAACGGTCGCAGGTGGTAGTCGAAGTTGCCGGATGGATAGACCTGCTCCCTGCCGTACGCGAAGTGCGGGTCCTCGCCGTCGAGCTGCGGTCCGCCGCCGGGGAAGTGTTTGATCATGGTCGACACCGAGTCGCCGCAGAGCCGTTCGCCTTGGAAGCCGCCGATGTACGCCGCCGCCAGCGCACCGGTCAGTTCGGCGTCCTCGCCGAAGGTGCCGGCGATCCGGGCCCAACGCGGTTCGGTGCTCAGGTCGATCTGCGGATGCAGCGCCACTCGGAGCCCGACCGCGATGTACTCCTGTCGGGCAATGTCGGCAAACCGGCGTACCAACTCCGGGTCGCCGATCGCGGCCAGCCCGAGGGTTTCCGGCCACTGGCTGAATGGGCCGCTCATCATCGCGGTGCCCGGATTGTCGGTGAACGCGTGCCGCGGATCGGTGGAGAAGGTGATCGGGATGCCGAGCTCGGTCTCGGCGGCGAGGCGCTGCGCGGCGTTGTGCCACTGCGCCAGCTCGCGCGCCGACGGCGCTGCCCCGAGCAGGTTGAAGTGATTCATCCGCCGGTCGCGGACCAGGGTCGCCAGCGAGGGCAGCCCGTGATCGGGATCGTCGCCGGCGAGCCGGCCGCCCTGGCCGGACCGGACCATGCTGTGGAACAGCAACCCCGCCTTGTCCTCCAGGGTCATCCGTTCCAGCAGGTCCCCGATCCGCTGACCCAGCGGCAAAGCCGGATCCTGATAAGGAAACTGAACATCGTTGTTCATCGCTGCGCCGCCTTGTCCGAGCGTCAGAAGGTGGTGTGGCTATAGGCAAACTACCGTCTGACAAGTCGGCCGGTCAGTCCGGTCGGAATTCGCTCGCTGCCTGTTCGGCCTGTTCCAGCCACTCCCGGTAGGTGGCGGCGCTGTCCCGGGCATCCCGGGCAGCACGCTCGTCACCGCGCGCCTCGGCCTTGTCGGCCTTCTCCTCCAAGGAGGAGATCTGATCCAGCAGCTTGGCCGCGGTGTCCTCGGCCCGGGCCCGCGCCTCGGGATTGGTACGGCGCCAGTGCTCGTCCTCGGCGTCCCGCATCGCCTTCTCAACGGCCCGGAGCCGATTGTCCAGCGGTCGCATGGCATCGCGCGGAACCTTGCCGATCTCGGCCCAGCGCTCCAGGAAGTCGCGGAAGCCGGCCTTGGCCGCATCCAGGTCGGTGATCGGCAGCAACTTCTCCGCCTCGGTCAGCAACGCCTCCTTGGCCTGCTGATTCTCCCGGAACTCGGCGTCCTGCTCGCTCAGCGCCTGCTGCTTGGCCGCGAAGAACTCATCCTGGATGCCGCGGAATCGCTGCCACAGCTCCTCTTCGACCTCGCGTGGCGCCGGCCCGGCCGCCTTCCACCGCGACATCAGATTGCGGAAGGCACCGGTGGTCGGGCCCCATTCGGTGGAGCCGGCGAGCTTCTCCGCCTCGGTGATGATCTCTTCCTTGGTGACCCTGGCCGCTTCACGCCGCTCGGCCTGCTGCGCGAACTGGGCCTTGCGCCGGCGGGTGTAGGTGGTGCGGGCACTGGAGAAGCGATGCCACAACGCGTCGTCGGTGGCCCGGTCCAGCCGCGGCAGCTGCTTCCACTGGTCCAGCAGTGATCGGAATCGGTTCACGCCGCCGCGCCAGTCGTTGCTCTGCGCCAGCCGCTCGGCCTCGGCCACGAAGCGTTCCTTGGCGGCCAGGGTCACGTCGTGCTGACGGGCACGCTCGGCCTTGCGGGCGGCGCGCTGCTCGTCCAGCAGCGGCGCCAGTCGCTCCAGTCGGGCACCGAGCCGATCCAGATCACCGACCGCGTTGGCCGATTGCACGGTCTCGCGCACCGTACGGATCGACGCGGTTGCATCATCGGGGGACAGGTTGCCTCCGCGGACGCGACGCTCGAGCAGAGAGACCTCGAGTTCGAGCGCGGTGTACCGGCGTACGAAAAAGGCCAGCGCCTCCTCGGCGCTGACATCCGGCACCTGGCCAACGGCACGCTCACCATCGCTGGTGCGGACATACACGGTTCCGTCGGCGTCAACACGGCCGAAAGAGGCAGGGGGAGTCGCGTCCGCGGCGCCCTGTGCGTCTTCGCTCATGGGGTCCATCCTGCCCGATACTCTGACCGACGTGGTGATCGGATCCTTTCCCGCCGGAGCGCTGGCCGCCAATTGTTATGTGCTGGCCGCGGCGCCGGACGGGCCCTGCGTGGTGATCGATCCGGGAATGGACGCCATGGCCGGGCTGCAACGGGTGTTGCGGCAGGACCGGCTGACCCCGGCCGCGGTGCTGCTGACTCACGGTCATTTCGATCACGTCGCAGATGCGGCCGAGATCGCCGACCGGTACGACGCCGGCTGCTGGATCGGCCCCGCCGACCGGCGATGGCTGGCCGATCCGCTGGCCGCGTTGACACCGGACTTCCACCCGCTCGTCACCCAGTACGCCGATCCGGCCGCGGCAGCCGAGCCGGCCCGGATGCTCACCGCAGTGAGTGACTCCGGGAATGGTCGGCTCGAGATCGCCGGACTGACCTTCGAGCTGATCCCGGCGCCCGGGCACACGCCCGGGTCGACCCTGCTCCGTACCGTCGACCCGGAGGAGAACCGCGAGTTGATCTTCACCGGGGACGTGCTGTTCGCCGGCACCGTGGGCAGGACCGACTTACCGGCTGGTGATCCGGCCGCGATGGAACGTACGCTCAGCTCGACAGTGCTGTCACTTGCCGATGATGCGGTGGTGCTGCCCGGCCATGGCCCGCAGACCACCATCGGCCGAGAACGCGTCGGCAATCCGTTCCTGGTCGGGCTCGACCAGCACTGATCCGACAACCATTCCGCAACCGCCAGCAAGATCACCAGAGAGTGAGGCCGAACCGTCGTGCCACGTCCCAAGCCGCTGTCCGGATTTCCCGAGTTCCTGCCCGAGGCTCGGATCGTGGAGCAGCATGTGCTGCACCAGCTGCAGCGGACGTTCGAGTTGCATGGCTTCGCCTCGATCGAGACCCGTGCGGTGGAGCCGCTGGATCGGCTGAACAAGGGCGGCGACGAGATCGACAAGGAGGTCTACCTCATCCGCCGGCTGCATGCGGCCGAGGACACGACCGACGAGTTGGGCCTGCATTTCGACCTGACGGTGCCATTCGCCCGCTATGTGTTGGAGAATTCCGGCCATCTGCAATTCCCGTTCCGCCGCTATCAGATCCAGAAGGTGTGGCGCGGTGAACGGCCGCAAGAGGGTCGCTATCGCGAATTCACCCAGGCCGACATCGACATCGTCGGCAACGGAGAGCTGGGCGATCACCACGACGTCGAACTACCGCTGGTGCTGCTGGACGCGCTGGAGCGGCTGCACACCGAGCTGGGCCTGCCGCCGGTCCTGATGCGGGTGAACAACCGGCGGTTGGCGCAGGGTTTCTATGCCGGCCTCGAGATCGAAGACATCGCCGGTGTCCTGCGGATCGTGGACAAGTACGACAAGATCGGCCCGGACGCAGTCCGCGAGCTGTTGATCGCTGACCTCGGCCTCTCCGATGCCCAGGCGAAATCGTGTACGGCACTGGCCGAGATCAGCACCGCCGACGAGTCCTTCGTCGATCAGGTGCGGTCGCTCGGGGTGACCAACGAATTGCTGGACACCGGGCTGGAGCAGTTGGCGGCCGTCGTGGGCGCCGCGGCTGGGCAGGTGCCCGGCCGGATGGTTGCCGATCTCAAGATCGCGCGCGGCCTGGACTACTACACCGGCACCGTGTACGAGACCGAACTGGTCGGCTACGGATCGTTGGGGTCGATCGCGTCCGGCGGGCGCTACGACGCGCTGGCCAGCGACGGCAAGACCTCCTATCCCGGAGTCGGCATCAGCTTCGGTGTCACCAGGACGTTGGCGCCGCTGCTCGCCAAGGGCAAATTGACGGCGAGTCGTCCGGTGCCGACCTGCGTGCTGGTCGCCGTCGACTCGGAGGAGACCCGCGGCCAGGCGATCGCGGTCGCGGCCGAGCTGCGGCGACGGGGCATCGCGACCGAGGTAGCGCCGAAGGCGGACAAGTTCGGCAAGCAGATCCGGTACGCCGACCGCCGGTCGATCCCGTACGTCTGGTTCACGTCCTCCGACACCGGCGGCGAGGTCAAGGACATCCGGACCGGCGAGCAGTTGCCGGCCGACCCGGCCCGCTGGCAGCCCGAGGAGCAGGACCTGCGGCCGCGGGTCATCGGCGCTTGGGGAGAGTGAGCAGACCGCGGCCGACGGGTTCGCGGATCAAGATCAGCTCCGGGTAGGTGCTCGGAGCGCTCAAGGGTGGATAAGGTCGCTGCAACGGTTAGTGAGTCCGGGTCCGGGAACGTCGAATCGGAGTTCCCCACTGGTGAGGAGTTGGAATGCGGCAGGCCATGATCAGAACGATGACCGAGGCAGAGCGGCAGTTGCTCGCGGAGGCTGAGCGGGACAACCTGCTGCAGCTGGACGAAGATGATCTTCTCGACCTGCACGGGCGGATCCGGCGGGCCCGGAACAAGTACAGCAAGCTCTATCGACGCCGGGCCGCAGACCGGGTCGGCGACGTCGGCGGCCGGGGCAAGGCGTACGGACAGAACCAGCGGGACCGAGACAAGGCCGAGGTCTTCGAGGACGCGCTGGCCCGGGTCAGTCGGCAGGTCGCCACCGCGGCAAAGCAGGCGGCAGCCGAGTTGCGGGCCGAGCGGATCGAGGCCGCGCGCGAAGCCGGCGGCTCTGGTCCCGAGGTGCCGCCGCCTGCTGCCAAGCCGGCATCCAAGGGCCGCGCGCGGAGCCATCAGAAGACGACCGGGGGTCTGAAGAAGGACGCCGACACCCGGGCCAAGGGTGTCCGCCGGCAGGCCTAGCGGGACAGCCGCTGAGGTGACTGACCCCGTCCGCGGGCACGTGGTGCTGCCGTCGGTGCAGAGCGAGTCGTTCTTCTCGCTGCGACAGCGGCCCACCTCACGATCGGAGCGGTACGCGATCGGCCGCGGGCTGCGCCAACAGGTACCGCGGGCGGCGCTGGCGGACTGGCAGCCGGCAGCAGACCGAGCCGATCCGATTTCCTTGATCAACCTGTCCCATCAGGGTCGGCTACCGGAACTGATCCCGGTCCGGGTCGCCCGGATGATGGCGTCGCCGTACGGCTTCCTCCGCGGGACCGCGATCGTGATGGCGGCCGATGTGGCGGCCCTGCCGGCAACCGGGATCATGCCGGTGGTCTGCGGCGATGCGCACCTGGGCAATTTCGGTTTCTACGCCTCGCCCGAGGGCGAGTTGGTGATCGACCTGAACGACTTCGACGAGGCGCATCCGGGCTGCTGGGAGTGGGATCTGCGTCGGCTGGTGGCCAGCATCTGGGTGGCCGGGCGAGAGAACGGGGCCGGTGAGGAGCAGTGCTCGGCTGCGGTGATGTCCTGTGTTGCGGCCTATCGCGAGGAGATCCGGTTCCTGGCCGACGAGCCGCTGCTGAAGCGCGCCTACAGCAGGCTGGATGTGGAGCGACTGCAGGACACCGCCAACGAGCAGAGTCTTCAGGTCGAGATCGAACGGGCGGCCCGGCGGGCGCGCCGCCGGACCAGCGACCGGGCCCTGCCGCGGTTCACCCGCGAGCATGAGGGACATCGGCAGATCGTCGAGGATCCGCCCTTGATCACGAGGCTGCCTCCGGACGAGTACGACGCGGTGGCCGAGGGCCTGGACGACTACCTGGCCACGATCCCGCCGCAGTGGCGGCGTACCCTCGGCGGTTACACCTTGATCGACATCGCGCACAAGGTGGTCGGCGTCGGCAGCGTCGGCTTGCGCGCCTACATCGCTTTGCTGGAAGGAAGTTCTCCGGGCGACGTGGTGTTCCTGCAGCTCAAGCAGGCTCGCCGGTCGGTACTGGCGCCCTACGTACACGGCACGTCGGCCCGGCATGATCATCAGGGTCAGCGAGTGGCGGAGTATCAGCAGGCCCTGCAGACCGTCAGCGATCCCTTGCTGGGTTGGACATCGGTGGGGGATCGGCAGTACTACGTCCGACAGTTCCGCAACATGAAAGGCACGATCGGACTGGACTCGATCGATGTCGCCGCGTTGACCGACTATGCCGGCATCGTGGGCCATCTGCTGGCCAAGGGGCATGCCCGGACCAGCGGTGCGTCCATGATCGCCGGCTACGTCGGATCCAGCGACAAGCTTGATCAGGCGTTGAGCTTGTTCGCCGCGCGCTATGCCGATCAGACCGAAGCTGATCATGAACGGCTGGTCGCCGCGGTCCGGCGCGGGGAGTTGCCGGTCGACCCGGTCGAACTCAGGGCGACCTCGACCTTCCGCCCTCGCTGACGCGGATCAGGCGCCTGGCGGGGTGAAGATCACCACGATCGCCTCGGCCGGACCGGCGACGGCGACGTACCGGTGCGGCCGGTCACTGAGCCAACCCACCGACTGCCCGGCGCCGATGGTCCGCAGCCGCCCGGTCGGACCGACCCGGAGCTTGCCCTGGCTGACGGTGAGTTGCTCCCGTACGCCCGGACCATGGGCGGGGGAGTCGTGCT
>DATCVL010000178.1:0-13046 GCA_036566865.1 Microlunatus sp. | reverse complement strand
AGGTGAGCTCGGCGGCGGCGAGGACGCCGGTGGTGATGGTGGCTGTGATCGCCGGACCGAACGTGGTCGTGTGCCGGGTGGCCTCCCCGCCCGAACCGGGCGCCGGTGGCAGGTAATAGGTCAGTTGGATGCCCGAGGCCGCGATCATCATCCCGAGCAGACAGATCAAGATCAGGATCGCCGAACCGGCAATCCGCAACGGCCTCCGTGACCGGACGCTGCTGGTCATCCGTCTCCTCCGATGATGATCAGGTGGCCCCCAAGCTGGCCGCCGGGCAACACTATCCGGCGAAGGGTGCTCGACCAGCCGGCACAATCCTGAATTCCCAGGCCACCGACCTGAAGCGTTGGGTGCAGTCATCTCCCCGGCAGATTCACTCCGCCAGATTTGACTACCGCGAGAATCAGCCGACGGTCAGGACGAGCTTTCCGCGCGGGTGGCTGCCCTCGCTGGCGCGATGGGCCCCGGCGATGTCGGTCAGCGGGAAGGTTTGTGCGACCGGGAGCGAGAAGCGCCCGGATTCGATCCATTCGCCGATCTGATCGAGCACGTGAACCGCTCGACCCGCATCGCCGCGGCTGAATCGCACTCCGTACCTCTCGGCGCCGGCGAAGTCGGCAACAGTCAGCACCCGATCCGGACCGCCGGTGAGCTCGATCAGCTCGCCCAGCACACCGCTGCCGGCGGCGTCCAGAGCGAGGTCGACCCCGTCGGGTGCGAGCGCGCGGACCCGATCGACGACCCCGTCCCCGTAGGCGACCGGCTCGGCGCCCAGCGAATGAAGGTATTCGTGATTGGCCGGACTCGCCGTGCCGATGACCCGTACCCCACGGATGGCCGCGAGCTGGACCGCGGCACTACCGACTCCTCCCGATGCGCCGTTGATCAGCAGGGTGCTGCCTGCCTCGACGCCGAGTTGATCCAGCGCGCGGCTGGCCGTCTCGATGGCGGCCGGTAATGCTGCCGCACCGACGAAATCGAGGGACGGCGGGATCGGTGCGTAGTGGGACAGCACGGCCAGTTCGGCCTGGGCAGCGCCTTCGTCGGAGAAGCCGAACACCCGATCGCCGACGGCAACACCGGTCACGCCCTCGCCGACTTCGTCGACGATGCCTGCGGCCTCATGCCCCAGGGTCTGCGGCAACTCGGGGTCCATCTGCCCGCGGCGCTTCTTTGCATCGCTCGGGTTGATGCCGGCCGCCCGCACCGCG
Organism: Microlunatus sp.; assembly: GCA_036566865.1. Classification (GTDB taxonomy): domain Bacteria; phylum Actinomycetota; class Actinomycetes; order Propionibacteriales; family Propionibacteriaceae; genus Microlunatus. The sequence continues at coordinate 11,834 of DATCVL010000178.1, read as the reverse complement.
ATCCGCACCTGCCCGGGCCCCGGATGGGGGTCCGGGAGGTCCACGAGTTCGAGCACTTCCGGGCCGCCGAACCGGCTGAAACGGGCTGCTTTCATCCTTCGCTCCGATCTTGTGCGGCCGAGTCGGGACCTCCCGCGGATCCGGGCGACACGGCCGGCGATCCTCCGTCCCGCCGAGTGCCGTTGCTCCGTCTACGGTCGGGTGGCGTCTTCGCGGGAGCATGCCACAGCCGAGTTGCCGCTGCTGTGAAGCGCATCCGCCATATCCGGTCCCGCGGAGATCGGCCCGCGCTCAGCCGAGTGTGAAGAAACTGGCGTCCAGCGACGCGCTCGGGCTCCCGATCGCGTACAGTGCTGAATCTCCCCTGTCCATCGAGGCCCCCGATGATTTTCCTCTACATCGCGATCGCCTGGATCGTGTTGATGGCCCTGTTCGTCGTCGTCTGGGCGCGGTTTGGCGCGCGCCGACGAATCCTCACCGATGCCATCGAACGAGATCGGGTGAGTTCCCGTCACCTGCGGGCAGTCGACGACAGCCAGGACATCCGGCACGCCGACAAGCGCGGCGGGGGCGCCGCTTAGCCGGCAGGCCGGTCCTCGACGCCGTCGGCAACGGTCCAGATCAAACACCGGACCAGACTCGCGCGGCGACCATGATCAACATCCGCTGCGCAGCTGCAAACACACGGCGCTGCTGCCAGCACAACGGGGGCTGCAACAAACAACGGTGCACCACCGGCCCGGTCAGGCCGATGATGCACCGTTTGTTAGTCAGTCGTCAGCTGCAGCCGCTGGTGGAACCGCAGCCCTCGCAGACGTAGCAGCTACCGCTCGGCCGCATCTTGGTCCCGCAGGTGAAGCAGAGCGGGGCGTCGACGCTGAGACCCGAGATCGACTCCATCAGCTCGGCGGTGGTGTGTGCCGCCTTCGGCGCCGGGCTCGAGGTGGTCTCGGCCTTGGCAGCGGGTGCCGCACCGGCAGCCGGCTCGCTCTTCGCCTGGACGACCTTGACCTCCTGCTGCCGAGCCTCGGCCTTGAGCGCCTCGGCCTCGCTGGTCTGGTCCTCGTCCGGCTCCGGCGGCAGGTAGGAACCGGTCTCGACCTGACGAGCCCGCTCGGTGGCGGTATAGATGCCCAGCTCGGACCGCTGCTCGAAGGTGAGGTAGTCCAACGCCAGCCGACGGAAGATGTAGTCCATGATCGACTGCGCCATCCGCACGTCCGGGTCGTCGGTCAGGCCGGCCGGCTCGAACTTCAGGTTGGTGAACTTCTCCACGAACGTCTGCAGCGGGACGCCGTACTGCAGGCCGATCGAGACCGCGATCGAGAAGGCGTCCATCACGCCGGCCAGGGTCGACCCCTGCTTGCCGAGCTTGAGGAAGACCTCGCCCAGCCCGTCATCGGGGTACGAGCCGGAGGTCATGTAACCCTCCGCACCGCCGACTGAGAACGAGGTGGTCCGGCTCGGCCGCGACTTCGGCAGCCGCCTACGGGTCGGCCGGTACTCGACCTTGACCTCTTCGGTCTTGGCCGCGACCTTGGCCTCGGCATCCTTGGAGGTGTCCTTCGACTTGGCCTTGCCGTCGCTCAGCGGCTGACCGACCTTGCAGTTGTCGCGGTAGACGGCCAGCGCCTTCAGCCCGAGCTTCCAGCCCTCGCGGTAGACCTCGGCGATCTCCTCCACGGTTGCCGTCTCCGGCAGGTTGACCGTCTTGGAGATGGCACCGGACAGGAACGGCTGGGTTGCCGCCATCATCCGGACGTGCCCCATCGGCCTGATGGATCGCTGACCCATCGCGCAGTCGAAGACCTCGTAGTGCTCCGGCTTCAGGCCAGGAGCGTCGATCACGTGGCCGTTCTCGGCGATGTACTCGACGATCGCCTCGCTCGTCTCGCCGGCGTAGCCGAGCATCTTCAACGCCCGCGGGATGGTCTGGTTGACGATCTGCATCGAACCGCCGCCGACCAGCTTCTTGAACTTGACCAGCGAGAAGTCCGGCTCGATACCGGTGGTGTCGCAGTCCATCATGAAGCCGATGGTGCCGGTCGGCGCCAGCAGCGAGGCCTGCGCGTTGCGGAAGCCGTTCTGCTCGCCGAGTTTGATCACCTGGGCCCATTCACCGGTCGCCAGGTTGTGGATGTCGCCGTCGAAGGAGGACAGCGTCCGCAGCTCGTCGTTGGCCGCCTGGTGCTTGCGCATCACGCGCTTGTGCGCGTCGGCATTGCGGGCGTAACCGGCGTACGGACCGACAACCGCGGCCAGTTCGGCGGACCGACGGTAGGCGACGCCGGTCATCAGCGAGGTGATGGCGGCGGCGACCGCACGGCCGCCCTCGGAGTCGTAGCCATGACCGGTCGCCATCAACAGGGCGCCCAGGTTGGCGTACCCGATGCCCAGCTGGCGGTAGTCCTTGGTGGTCTTGGTGATCGCCTCGGTCGGGAAGTCGGCGAAGCTGATCGAGATGTCCATCGCGGTGATGATCAACTCGACCGCCTTGCTGAACAGGCCGGCGTCGAAGGTGTCGTCGTCCTTCAGGAACTTGAGCAGGTTCAGGCTGGCCAGGTTGCAGGAGCTGTTGTCCAGGCTCATGTACTCCGAGCACGGGTTGGATGCGGTGATCCGGCCGGTCTCGGGATTGGTGTGCCAGTCGTTGATCGTGTCGTCGTACTGCAGGCCCGGGTCGGCGCACTCCCAGGCAGCCTGAGCGATCTTGGCGAACAACTCACGGGCATCGATGGTCTCGATCACCTCGCCGGTGTGCCGTGCACGCAGCCCGAACTCGGCCCCGTCCTCGACCGCTCGCATGAACTCATCGGTGACCCGGACCGAGTTGTTCGCGTTCTGGTACTGGACGGAGGCGATGTCCTTGCCACCGAGGTCCATGTCGAAGCCGGCGTCCCGCAGGGCGCGGATCTTGTCTTCCTCACGCGCCTTGGTCTCGACGAACTCCTCGATGTCGGGATGATCGACATCGAGCACGACCATCTTGGCCGCCCGCCGCGTCGCACCGCCGGACTTGATGGTGCCGGCCGACGCGTCCGCGCCGCGCATGAACGACACCGGTCCCGAGGCAGTACCGCCGGAGCTCAGCAACTCCTTGGAGGAACGGATCCGGGAGAGATTCAGGCCGGCACCCGAGCCGCCCTTGAAGATGAACCCCTCTTCCTTGTACCAGTTCAGAATCGAGTCCATCGAGTCGTCGACGCTGAGGATGAAGCAGGCGCTGACCTGCTGCGGCGCGTTCGTGCCGACGTTGAACCAGACCGGCGAGTTGAAGCTGAAGTACTGGTGCAGCAGCATCCAGGTCAGCTCGTGCTCGAAGATGTCGGCGTCCGCGGTGGTGGCGAAGTAGCCGTTGTCCTCGCCGGACTTGCGGTACGTCCGCACCACCCGGTTGATCAGTTGCTTCAGGCTGTGCTCGCGGGCGTCGGTGCCGACCGCGCCACGGAAGTACTTCGTGGTGACGATGGTGGAGGCATTCACGCTCCAGAAGTCGGGGAATTCCGCGCCCTTCTGTTCGAAGACCGTCTCACCCGTCTTCCAGTTCGTCTGCACGACGTCGCGCGGTTCCCAGCGGACGTCGTCATAGGGATGCACGCCCTCGGTGGTGAAGACGCGTCCCATGGTCAGACCGCGGCGCGACGCAGTGCCGGCTGCCTTCTTGCCGGCCTGCGCCTTCTGGTCCGATCGGGTCGTTTCGGACATTGGTGGCTGCCTCTCTCCTGTGCGCCGCCCACGAATGGGGACGCCTGGGTCTCGTCGCATTGATTGATATCTGGGGTCTTGCTGTTGTCTCATGTTTGGCCGGGACGGACCCATGCACCCTTCCCCAAGTGCGTGAGCCCGTCCCGGGGCTCAGGTTGGTCCCTTGCGGGACTTCGGCGCGGTCACGGCGCTCTTGCTGACCGCACCCCGTTTGCCGGCGCTGGCACGGCTGCGCGACGGCTTGGTCGAACGCGCTGCCGCGCGGACCGGACCGGTCGCCAATTCCGGAATCAGCGGTTCAATACCCATTGGTTCCTGCTCCACCCGGAGCATCGCGATCTCGGCCTCGAAGTCGTCGACCGAACCGAACTGCCGATAGACACTGGCGAACCGCAGGTAGGCGACCTGGTCGAGCTTGCGCAGTGGACCGAGGATGGCGACGCCGACCTCGTCGGCCGGAACCTCCGGCTTGCCCGAGGCTCGCAACGCTTCTTCGACTTCCTGGCCCAGCTTCGCCAACGCGTCCTCATTCACCGGCCTGCCCTTGCAGGCCTTGCGAACGCCGCCGACGACCTTGTCGCGGTTGAACGGCTCGACCACGCCGGATCGCTTGATCACCGCCAGTTGCATCTGCTCGATCGTGGTGAACCGGCTCTCGCACTCGGGACACTGGCGACGGCGGCGGATGCTGCTGCCGTCCTCAGCGACCCTCGAATCCAGCACCCGGGTATCGGTGTGCCGGCAGTACGGGCAGTGCACGACGAGCCTTCTCTCTGCAATCGATCTGGAGAACCGTGGGTTCGAATTGGGGACAACCCTGGGGATGAGTTGTGGGTGAGGATGTGGACGGCGTGTGGATAGCGACCACTAACTGTGGAGGAAACACACCTGTGTAACTACTAGATATTGATCTTATGTCGCAGCCTCGGCAGCGTCAACCGCCGCCACGCCGGATTCGGCGTGTCGTCTGCACAGGGTTTGGATGAGCGGTCGCGAACACCAGACCGGCCGGAATCTCCGATGCCGTCGGGCGCTGCCGGCGGCGTCAGAGGAGGTTGCGGAGCACCGCGTACAGGACCGCAGCGACGGCCGCGACGCAGATCCACATCCACCCGGGGACGCGGCGGACGCGGGCAGCGATCGGCCGCGGCAGTCGCAGTGTCGGCCCGCCGATTGCGCCGATCAACCGCACGACTCCCAACACCACCAGCACCACCAGTGCGATGAGGACGGCCGGGTTGTAGTCGAAGGCTGCGGAAAGGTGGCCCTGCATCAGCTCGGCACCCATCCGAGTGGCACCACAGAACGGACACTGCCACCCGGTGAAGGCGCGGATCGGACAGGGAACGCCGATCCCGGTGGTTCGATAGATCCCGCTGAGCGCCAGTCCAGCGGCAACGAAGGCACCCAGGCCGACAAGACCACGTACCGACCCCGACGGCCGGGCCGTATTCATCGTCGCGATTCCCCGGTACGACGCCGCAACGGGCGTCGATTCCGGTGGCAAGGCCCCTACTGGTCGCACGGGCCCCATTCTTCACCCCTGCGGTGCACATGGCAGACCGCCATGATTCTCAGCGGCTGACCAGGGCGGACTGGGAGGGCCGGTAGTCGTCGGAGGTGACAGTGAGGGCGGTCGCGGTGATCACCATGATGGCGGCGGCGACAAGCACGGCGCCGGTGATCAACACCACCGCAATCCCCCGATTGGTCAGCCGCCAGCCTGCCGATTCGGCGGTCGCGACGGTGCGACGCACGGGAGCCGACTGGCATCCGCGGACCTCAGCAGTCGTCGCCGCCGAACGCTGCAACGTGGGCGCGCCCGACCCGGTGAGCGATCGGGTGACCGGGCGACCACCTCGACCACTTCCCCGGCTCGGCCGCAGCCGGCGACCCCTGACCGGACGGTCCAGCGAAGTCCCCACCGGTGAGGTTTCGATCGTTGCTGCACTCATCTCGCATCCCCTGACCTCGAACGAATGTTCGATAGAACGTCTGTTTGATTTCTAGCTCATCGCTGTGCGATCCGCAAGGCCATTCGCACAGTCGTTCTCATTCGTTACCTACCTTGCACCGGCCCTCTGACACTTCTGCCCGACGCACATCCAGGACCGACAGTGACGAGCACACCAGGGGCCACTGACATTCCTTGCGACCGTCCGCCAACGAGGAGCGGCGCACCCGACCGATCGCGACACGCCGAGCGTTACATCGAACAATTGTTTGATTCGACGGGCGCTTTTCTCCTACGGTGAGCACATGGCCGATTCGAAGAAGAGTTCCCCCGGCTCGGGTCGTCGGGCTACCGCGAAGAAGACCTCCGCCCGGGCGAAGACCGCCCAAGCCGCGGAGGTGCCGATGCTCCGTCGCGGCCGGCCGAAGAATGCCGACGTCGAGGCGCAGATCGAGGCTGCCCGTCAGCGCTCGGCCGAGCAGGCGCAGCACGCAACCGTGACCCCGCTACCGGACGGCCCGGCCGACGCCAGTGGGCTGACGCCGCGGCAGCGTCGGGTGCTCGAGGTGATCAAGGAGGCGGTGGACTCGCGCGGCTATCCGCCCAGCATCCGTGAGCTCGGCGAAGAGGTCGGTCTGGCCAGCTCGTCCAGCGTTGCCCACCAATTGAAGGTGTTGGAGCAGAAGGGCTTCCTGCGTCGCGACCCGAATCGTCCCCGGGCGATGGAGGTGATCCTGCCGCAGGACTTCGGCCAAGAGTCGACTTCCGCAACCGTGCGGCAACTTCCCGGTGTGGCGACGACCGGCGACGAGACGGCGATCAACGACGCCTTCCCGGCGCCCGTTCATGTCCCGGTGCTCGGCCGGATCGCGGCCGGCGGACCGATCCTGGCCGAGGAGCGGTACGAGGACGTCTTCGCACTACCCAGGCAGGTGGTCGGCGAGGGCGAACTCTTCCTGCTCGAGGTGCGAGGCGATTCGATGGTGGACGCAGCGATCTGCGACGGCGACTGGGTGGTCGTCCGCAAGGAGCAGACCGCCGAGAACGGCGACATCGTCGCCGCGCTGCTGGACGACGAGGCGACGGTCAAGACTTTCAAGCGGACCCGCGGACACGTCTGGCTGATGCCGCACAACCCGGCCTACGACCCGATCGACGGCGATCAGGCATCCATTCTCGGCAAGGTGGTCGCGGTCCTGCGCCGCCTCTGAGTTCAGCGCTGCTGCGCGGCGGCTTCCACCCAGGCCCGGGCCCGGTCGGGAGCATCCGCAGTGATCATGTCCACCCCGAGCTCGGTTGCCCGCCGGGCGTCGTCGGCGTCGCGCAGCGGCCAGGCGGCCACCTTGAATCCCTGTCCGTGCAGGCGATCCACCACGTCCGGGGTCAGGCCATCCCAACCGGTCAGGATCGCCACCGCCGCCACCTCGACAGCCACCGCGACCAGCTCCTCGCTGTACGAGCCCGCAATCAGTCCGCGCGGGATGTCCGGCAGCCGCTCCTTCAATTCGGCCAGGATCGGCGCCTGGAAACTCGTCAGCAGGCACCGAGTCCGCTCGCCCGGGAAGTCGGCCAGGACCTCGGCCACGAGCGCCGCCGCCTCCGGTGCCTTGACCTCGACCTGCAGATCGGACTGAGTCAGCTCCAACGCCTCGGGCAGACTCAACAGCCGCTGACCGCGCGGCAGCTTCAGCTGCTGCAACTCGTCCCAACGACTTCGACTGACCAGCGGCGCGTCGTCGGTACCGAGCACCCGGGCAAGATCATCGTCGTGGCTGATCACCGGTACGCCGTCCGCGCTGACCCGGACGTCGAATTCGATCTCGTCCACACCGAGCTGTTCTGCCGTCACCAGGCTGAGCGCGGTGTTCTCGGGTGCATACGCCATCGCACCGCGATGTCCGGTGACCCTGATCGACCGGACGGGATCGGTCCGATCAGAGGATTCGGTCGGCCGAGGGTCTGCGTTAACAGTCACAGGACTTATCTTCACACGTCGGTCAATCGGGCCGCAGCAGCGACTCCTGATCCGGGACGGGTCCGATCCGATCCCGTTCGGGATCCGAACTTCGGGCCGTTTCCCCTTGTCAGATCGGAGTCTGCAAGGATGATGACGGCTTCGATGCGTCCGATCATGGCCGATCCGCGGAGATCGTCGGCCATCCGGTTCGATGCCGTTCACCGAGGCTTCACATGTTATTTGACCGATCCATGGTGTGATCTGTGCACCGACGAATCTCGACGAAGGACCCGAAGCGAATGAAACCGTCTCGCGACGCTCGACTGGCCGCCATGGTCGACCACCTGATCGAGGTCGGCTCGGAGTCGGCGAAGCAGCTGGCCGCGCGGTTCGACGTGTCCGTGATGACGGTTCATCGCGACCTGGACGAGTTGGAACAACGGGGTCTGGTGCGCAAGTTCCACGGCGGCGCCAGCGTCACCCGTACCGGCAGTTACGAGATCGCGGCGGCGATCCGCCGGCGGCTGGCCGCCGCACAAAAACAGACCTTGGCGATGGCGGCCGTGCAGACCGTACGGGACGGTCAGTCGATCATGGTCGACGACTCGACCACCGCCGCGACCATGGTCGACCAGCTGATCCGCAGGGCCAGCACGGTCCGGGTGATCACCAACTACCTGCCCTCGCTGGTTTCGCTGTCCCGATCCACCCGTGTGGTCGGGCAGGCGATCGGCGGCGAGTACGACCGCAGCCACGAGTCGTACCTGGGGGTCGGCGCGGTCGAGGCGGTTCGCGCGCTCCGACCCGATGTCGTCTTCGTCTCGTCCACCACCGCCGACGGCACGGCGATCTATCACCAAGAGGAGAGGATCGTTGCGCTCAAGCAGGAGATGCTCCGGTCGGCGCACCGGCGGGTCGTGCTGATGGACGAGACGAAGCTCGGCGCCGGCTCCCTGTACCGGGTGTGCGACTGGGAGCTGATCGACGAGTTGATCACCACCGCCGACGCCCCGACCGACGTACTCGAGGAGATCCGGGATCGGCGGGTCGAGGTGACCGTGGTTCCGGTCCGGCCGCTGCCGGTCGATGATTCCGGTGCCGCCGAGGACTGAACCTCAGACGCCCTTCGACAACGCCTTCAGGTAGCCGTCGATCCCCCACGGCAACGACAGCACGGTCGGCGGCGACACCGCGGCCACGAACGCGGGGCCGATGACCGGCGCGACATGGCCGGCCTTCACCTGCTCCATCGACTTGGCGTACGACTTGGACAGGAAGGTGTTGACGCCCTTTTGATCGTCGGCGTACACCACCAGCACGTCACTGGTCAGCTTGCTGACCTGTTCGTAGCTCAGGGTGTAGTAGAAGTTGTCGTCATCGGGCGCGAGTTGATCAACGCTGGGCGCGCTCTTCAGGCCGAGGTCGGTCAGGAACTGCACCCGCGGATCGGTCGGCTTGTACACGTAGAAGGTGCCGCCGACATCCCAGACCGCGGCCACCGTCTTGCCCTTCATCTGCGGGTACGCCGCCGCCTTGTCCTTGATCTGCCGGTCCGTGTCAGTGATCAACTTCCCGGCCTCGTCGGGCTTGCCGAGTGCTTGGCCGACGGTCGTCACGACGTCACGCCACGGCGTCGCCCACGGCTTGTCCGGGTAGGCCACGGTCGGCGCGATCTTGCTCAGCGTCTGGTACTGCTGCTTGGTGATGCCGGAGTAGTTGGCCAGGATCAGGTCGGGCTGTGCCTTGGTGATCTCCTCGAACGGCACCTCGTCCGACCCGGACGGATTGGGCAGGATCGCCGGCGTCTTCGCGTTCAGCTGGGTCAGCTTCTGCTTGATCCAGGGCAACAAGCCCTGCTTGTCGCCACCGTAGGTCTGCTGCGGGATCGCCACCGGGACCACGCCGAGCGCCAGAGCCGCATCGGTGCTGCCGAAACCCCAGGTGACCACCCGGGTCGGCTTCTGCTCGATCGTGGTCGAGCCGAACACGTGATTGATGGTGACGGGGAAGTTCGAACTCCCGCTCGGTGAGGCGGCCCCCGACGCCGCTTCGCCTTCCGGCGTCGCACTGGACTGGCACGCCGCGAGCACGACGAGTCCGATGACACTCACGATGGCCACAACAGCCCGGACAGGTTTGATCACTGACGCATCCCCTCGACGCTTAGGTTAGGTAAACCTCAGAAAGCGTAACCCATGGCAACTTGATCGGCGTATCCACGATGGGACGCCACCCGCTCGGCTGCCGGGGTGGCGCCACCTGCCGACAGAGCACAACCGGCGACCCGGGATGATCATCCGGTGAATCGCGAGCTCCTTGACGTCTTCGGCCTCGACCCGGAGATCCTCCATCTCAACCACGGCGCCTTCGGCTGCGCGCCGATTCCGGTCCGTCGGGAGGCCGAACGCTGGCGCGACCGGGCCGAACGCAACCCGCATCAGTTCAACGGCCATCAGTTGCCGGGGCTGATCGCGCAGGCACGGCAACGCGCCGCGGTCTTCCTGGACACCGATCCGGCAGCAGTCGGTCTGGTGCGCAACGTCTCCGAAGGAGTGTCCTCGGTGCTCGGTTCGCTCGACCTGGTGGCCGGCGACGAGATCGTGGTCTGCAACCACGGGTACGGAGCCGTCACGATGGCGGCACGGAACCGGGTCGAGCGCCGTGGCGGCGTGATCCGCACCGCCTCGTTCGGGTTGGACGCCGACGACGAGCAGATCGTCAGGGCGTACGCCGATGAGTGCGGGCCGCGGACCCGGTTGGTGATCGTCGACCAGATCACCTCTCCGACCGCCATGGTGCTCCCGGTCGCCCAGATCGCCGCGGCGGTGGAGGCGCCGGTCCTGGCCGACGCGGCCCACGTCCCTGGAACGCTGCCGGTCGACATCGCCGGCCTCGGAGTCGACCACTGGGTCGGCAACCTGCACAAGTGGTGCTACACCCCGCGCGGGACTGCCCTGCTGTGGACGCGTGATGATCTTCGTGACTCGACCTTCCCGGCGACGATGAACTGGCAACTCAACGACGGGTACGCGGCCAGCTTCGACTATCCGGGGACCTGGGACTACGCCGGTTGGCTCGCGCTCCCGGCGGGCTTGGACTTCTGGACCGAGCTGGGCGGTTGGGAGCAGATCGAGCGGCAGTCAACCCTGCTGAGCGAGGCACAGCTGCGCCTCGCCGGACGGTTCGAGTGCTCCCTCGACGGCTTGCCGCTGAATCCGGCCGCGACCATGCGACTGATCCCGCTGCCGCTGGGGATCGCGCCGAGCGCGGAGGCGGCGAGAGATCTCTCCGGCACGCTGAGCGACGAGTACGGCATTCAGGCCCCGGTGAACTTCTACCACGATGACGCCTACCTCCGGGTCGCTGCGGCGCCGTACAACACCTCGGACGACTACGACCGGCTGGCCGACGCAGTGCTGGAGATCGCCGGCCGGTAGCCGTCCGAGGCGGGCTCACGCTTGCACGAACCCGCACCGCAGCACTCAACCCCGCCTCCCACGGGATCAGCGGCGCGCGCAGGTCAGCCGGCAGAGTCGGCGGAGTTGATCAAGATCAGGTCGGCGAGATGATCATGGGGATCGAAGCCGGCCGTGAGCACTCGCCGTTCGGCATCCAGGGCGTCCCAGAGCTGTTCGGCCAGCTCACGGTGCGAGGACGCGGTGGTGGTGATCGGCACCGGGCCGGTGTTGGTGATCGGGTCGGCGACCGGTCCGCGATAGGTGGAGAGCAGCAGCCCGTCGCCCACGCCGAGCACGCCCACCCGGGTGACACTGGTGTCCGCGGAGGCGCGGTCCGCCGAGCCGCGGTGCGCCGCGCCCAGCCAGACCTGCTCGTCGTCGGAGATCACCGCGGTGATCCGTGGCGTGAAGATCGGCGGATCGCCCTCGTACTCAAGATCCTCCAGCGCAACCGAGGCCGGTGCGCCGGACTCGAGCCGGTCGGCGACCGGGTCGGTCTGACTGCCGTTGCTGAAGACGAAATGGCCGCTGGTCCGCCGGACCGCCCGGTAATGCCGCAGCGGATCGTGCGCGTCGCCGACCGTCGGCTCGACCAGCAGGTCGCCGTCATCGGTCAGCCGGATCCGGCGCTGCCTGGACGCCTCGCTCCGGCCGGTCGCGGCGTACGCACAGGCCAGCCCGGCCGGCGTCCGCGCAACGATCACCACCCGCCCCGGATACGGCCGGTCGGCCAGCACCGCAGCAAGATCATCGGCTGCCA
>DATCVL010000177.1:0-7404 GCA_036566865.1 Microlunatus sp. | reverse complement strand
GAGGACATCCCGTACACGCTGACGTTCACCAACACCGGTGACACCCCGATCACCAACCCGGTGATCACCGATCACATCCCGTCCGATGCCGACGGTCCGTTGCTGGTGAAGGACCCCGACCTGGCCGAGGGCGATTCCGGCTACACCTATGCCCTGGCCGGCGACGCCCCGGATCCGCCGAACGGGACCGCGATGCCGACCGACGACGCCGGCACCGCCGACGACGTCACGGTCCAGGAGGATCCGACGCTGCTGACCTTCACCTTCCCCGAAGGCACGGTGCTGGAGGTCGGTCAGACCTACACCATCACCACCGCACTGCAGTTCAGGACCGGACTGTCCGGCAACACCAATGTCACCAACACCACCGGCATCACCGGCGACCGGGCCTGGGATCAGTGCGATCAGACATTGGCCGACAACGGCGAATGCCAGGCCAGTACGACGGTCTACCCGACCCGGGCCGGCGCCCTGCGTGGCGTGAAGATGGTCAAGGCCGACGACGACGAACTGGGCGTCAACAACACCCGCGACAACCCGAACGGCTGTCAGACCAACAGCCAGGGCTTCTACGTCGGCGGCTGCGTCCCGGTGACCAAACCGGGCGCGACCGACACCTGGCGGATGCAGTTCACCAACACCGGCAACCTGCCGCAGGACAAGGTGTACGCGGTCGACCGGCTGCCCACCCCGGGCGACACCGGCGCGATCACCTCGCTGGAACGCGGCTCGCAGTGGACGCCGACGCCGGTCTCGATCTCGTTCGTCGGTGCCAACCTGGGCACGGTCAGCGCGATCCGGGTGTACTACGACACCGATCAGGACTTGTGCACCGAGGATCTGGACAATCTTCAGGGGTGTCCGGACGGCGAATGGACCCAGCTTTCCACGGTCGACAATCCGGCCGACGGCGCCACGGTCGACCTCCCCGCCAATGCGACCGCATTGAAGGTCGAGGCCGACTTCGCCGAGGACATGCTGCAACCGACGGGCACTCTGAGCTACGACCTGGTGACCCGGGCCCCGGCCCAGTCCGAGACCGCCGGCGAGGACACCATCGCCTGGAACACGGTCGCCGCCGCGGCCGAGACCGACGACGGCGGCACCAAGGCGTTGGCGCCCAAGTCCGAGGGCAACAAGGTCGGCGTCGCGCTGGCCACCGGTCCGCTGCAGATCGAGAAGGTGGTGACGGGTCCGGCGGCGGAATATGCGCCGGCAGAGTTCCATCTGAATCTGCAATGCACCTCGGCCGGTGAGGATGTTGATCTTGGTGACAAGGCCGACGTGACCGTGACGCCGAACGAGCCGGTCCAGGTCGATGACCTGCCCTGGGGAGCGGACTGCACCGTCACCGAGGATCCGGACTCTGGAACCTCCGGTTTCGAGGCCACCACGGTCACCGTGCAACGGGCGGATCAGACCGTGCCGGTGATCATCGCGACCAATACCTACAACGACGCGTCGCTGTCGCTGACAAAGTCGATCGGCGATCATGCTGTCGACCAGGACGGCAATCCGATCGCCTACGGACCGTTCAGCTTCGACGTCGACTGCAGCTTCCTCGGTGATCCGGTGTACGCCGATGGTTACAGCGAAGACAATCCGATGACGGCCACCATCAATGCCGGTGAGACGGCAACGTTCACCCAACTGCCGGCCGGTTCGGAATGCACGGCGACCGAGACCGACAACGGCGGTGCGTCGAGCTCGGAGTGGTCGCTGAACGGCGGTGACTACACCGACGGAGACACAGCGACGCTCGCCCTCGACGAGGACGGCGACAACGGTGCGGTGACCAACGAGGTTGACTTCCGCAACGACTTCCCGCTGACCCAACTGGTGATCGAGAAGGACGTCACCGGAGCCGGTGCGGAGGCGTACGGCGCGGGTCCGTTCACCGTCCATCTGCACTGCATCAACCCGAACGACGATGCAGTGGTCTACGACGACGACATCGTGCTCGGCGGCGACCAGCCGTTGACCACCACCGTCGACGAGCTGTACGACGGCGCCTCCTGCGAGGTGACCGAGACCGCCAACGGTGGAGCCAACTCGACCACGATCGACCCGCAGGGTCCGTTCACGGTATCGGGCGACGATCCGGACAACCCGGTCACCGTCAATGTCGAGAACAACTTCCAGGTCGCCCCGGTGCGGGTGCACAAGGACCTGTCCGGCTTCGGCAGCATCCGGGTGCCGGACGGCACCGAGTACACGGTCGAGCTGGCCTGCACCCGCGAGGTCAACGGCGAGACGGTTCCGGTGGACATTCCGGGCGGAGCCGAGCGGACGCTCACCACGCCGGACGATCTGGACGCGACCTATTCGGGTCTTCCGGTCGGCGCGACCTGCACGATGACCGAGACCGACAACGGTGATGCCACCAACAGCAGCATCGACCCGGACGGACCGTTCACCATCGGATCCACCGACGGCGTGGACGTCAATGTGACGAACAACTACCAGGCCGGTGCGGTCCGCATCACCAAGCAGATCACCGGAGGCGCGGCCGATCAGGTCGCTGCTGGTACGGAGTTCACCGTCCAGCTCACCTGTACCCAGGTGATCGACGGCGAGACGGTGCCGGTGGAGTTCCCGCGGCAGAACGACGGGGTCGCGACGCTCACGCCGGACGACCCGGACACCCCGCGGAACGAAGCGAGTGCGCTGTTCATCGGGATTCCGCTCGGGGCCCAGTGTTCGGTGGCGGAGACCGATACGGCCGGTGCGACCACGACCACGATCGACCCCGCCGGGACCTTCACGGTCACGTCGAACACCGATCCGGTGCAGGTCACCGCGACCAACGACTACCCGGTCGCCCCGGTCAATGTGGTCAAGCAGATCACCGGTGACGGTGCCTCCCAGGTGCCCGACGACACCGAGTTCAGCGTGCAGCTGACCTGTACGACGGACTTCGGCGGCCATCAGGTGCCGGTTGACCTGCCGGATGCCGGTGTCAAGACCTTGACCAAGGCGACCGGGCTGGAGGGCACCTGGGACGACGTCCCGGTCGGTGCCGAGTGTCAGGCCGAGGAGCTCAGCACCGGCAGTGCGACCACGACCACGATCGATCCGGAAGGACCGTTCACCGTCACGGCGGACTCCGAGCAGAACCCGATCACGGTCACCGCGACCAACGACTACCCGGTCGGATCCGTGCATCTGATCAAGAAGGTGACCGGGGACGCCGCAGGTCAGGTTGCCGACGGCACCGAGTTCACCGTTCAGCTGCAGTGCACGACGCGCTACGGCGGCGACCCGGTGCCGGTGCCGTTGCCGGACGACGGTGTCAAGACCTTGACCACACCGGATGATCTTGAAGCGGACTACCCGAATATCCCGCTGGGTGCGGAGTGTTCGGCGACCGAGACCGGTACGGCCGGAGCGACCAGCACCACGATCGACCCGTCCGGCACGTTCACGGTCGATTCGACCGATCAACCGGTCACGCTGACCGCCACCAACGAGTACGACGTGGCGCCGGTCAAGATCGTCAAGCAGATCACCGGTGACGGCGCCGATCAGGTCCCCGACGGCACCGAATTCGATGTACAGCTGACCTGTACGACGAACTACGGCGGCAACGAGGTCCCGGTCGAGCTCGAGAACGACGGTGTCCGGACGCTGACTGCTCCGGATGATCTTGAAGCCTCCTACGACAGCGTGCCCGTTGGCGCACAGTGCCGGGCCGCCGAGCTCACCAAGGGTGGGGCGACCACGACCGCGATCGATCCGGACGGACCGTTCACTGTCGGCCCGGCCGGCGAGGACGGTACGCCGGCAGTGACCGTCACGGCGACCAACGACTACCAGGTCGGCGCGGTACAGGTGATCAAGAAGGTCACCGGTGGCGCCGCCGATCAGGTCGCCGACGGCACCGACTTCAAGGTCCAGCTGACCTGCACGATGGCGTACGGCGAAGGGGATCCGGTCCCGGTGACCCTGCCGGACGACGGGGTCAAGACCTTGACCACGCCGGACGATCTCCAGGCCGAGTACACCGGCATCCCGGCCGGTGCGCAATGCACGGTGACCGAGACCGACACCGGTGGCGCGGACGCTTCCAAGATCACTCCGGACTCGGTCACGGTCGGCACCGACGACAACCAGACGGCGTCGTTCGAGGTGGTCAACACCTTCGATCCCCAGCCGACGCAGCCGTCCGAGTCTCCGACCAACGCCGCACCGCCGGCGCCCTCGCAGCCTCCGTCCTCGGGCCCGTCCCAGGGTGGATTGCCCAACACCGGCGGTCCGTCGCTGGCGCTGGCCGTACTGGGCGCACTGTTGCTGGCGGCCGGAGTGTTCTTCGTGGCCTTCTCCCGCAGACGGAATCGGGGGTGACCGAGAGCCCAGCGTGTGGCCGCTGATAGCGCCCTGAGAGGTACGTGTTGACGCCGAGACGGCGGTGCATGTAGCGGGTTAAGTGTTGCCTCTGTAACCTGCAGCCTGACGTTAGTTCGACGGAAGGTTCCTCCGTAGATGTCAGCAGGCACGCTCGGCGCGCGGTCGTCGGTCGCGACCACACGGGTCCAGGTCCCCCGTCTCCCGTCCCGGGCGATGCACCGCACGCGGCTGGCCGAAGATCAACTCGGTCGCAGACCGGTGACCCTGATCTGTGCCGCCGCCGGCTCGGGAAAGACGGTGCTGGTCGCCGAGTGGACCCGTTCGGCTCAGCGCCGCGGAGACAGCGTGGCGTGGTTGACTCTGGAGCCCGCCGACGACAAGCCGTACGAATTCTGGTCGGCCATGCTGGAGGCGTTCCGGATCGGCTGCCACGCCGAGGTCGTGGCAGAGCTGAGCTCGCTCAGCCCGCCTCACGACGGATTCGAGCCGGGCTTCGTGGCCACGATCCTGAACATCATCGACCATGGCCGCCGCCCGACGTGGCTGGTGCTGGACGACATCCAGTGGCTGAATCATCCGCAGGTGCTGGCCGGCATCGATTACCTGCTGGCGCATCTACCGGCCTGTCTGAAAGTGATCATGGCCAGTCGGCGGGAGCCGGACCTGGCGTTGTCCGCGCTGCGGCTGCGTGGCGATCTGCAGAGCGTCACCGGCGGCGACCTCGCCTTCACCGAGCCGGAAGCTCGTGAACTGTTCACCACGCTGGACCTCGAGGTCACCGACGAGGACCTGGTCAGGCTGCTGGCCCGGACCGAGGGTTGGGCTGCCGGACTGCGGCTGGCCGCCGTGTCGCTGAGCCGATCCGCCGACCGCCGCGCGTTCATGATCAACTTCGAAGATGATCATCGGGCGGTCGACGACTATCTGTTCGCGGAGGTGCTTCGCGACCTGACACCGGACCTTGATCAGTTCCTGCACGACACCTGTGTCCCGGAGCAGTTGCCGATCGCGTTGGCCGCCGAGTTGTCCGGCCGCGCCGATGCCGGACAGCTGCTGGACCACCTGTATCGGTCCAACACGTTGGTGCTGCAGGCCGGAGACACATCCGGCTATCGCTACCACAGCCTGTTGCGGGAAGCGTTGCGGTCGTCGCTGCATCGGCGTGATGTGCACGCCCCGCTGCGGCAGCACGCGGCCGCCGCCGGCTGGTTCGACCGACATGGCCAGCCGGTGAACGCTCTGGTGCATGCCTCGGCCGGTCGAGACGATGCGCTGCTGCTCGATCTCATCGGTAGGCATGGGCTCCGACTGATCCTGTCCGGTCAGCCGGCCAGGGTGCTGAACATCATTGATGCCGCCTCCGGAATCGCCGATCGGCAGCCCGCCGCACAGATCGCCGCGCTGGCGGCTCTCGAGGTCGGTGATCTTGTTCGAGCCGATCACTGGCTGGGCGTGCTGCGGCAGCTCCCCCAGCCGAAGACCACACGGTCGATCGCGCTCCGGGCGTCGGCCGAGGTGCAGCGCGCCCTGTCCGGCGGCGAGGTTGCCGACGCCATCCGCCGGACCGGGATCCTTGACCTCGACGACGGCGATGACGAAGACGTCAATCTGGTGGTCCGCGCCCATCGGGCTCCGGCCCGGATGCGTCACGGCGACTACGCCGGCGCCGTCGCCGATCTGCGGCGGGCCCTGGTCCTCGCCCGGGCAGGCCACTACGACCAGGTCGAGCTGTCCACCCTCTCCCAACTCGCCGGCATGACCGGCGCGATGTGCGATCTGGTGCAGAGCCGGCGCTGGGCCGAGGAGGCGATCAGCTTCGCGACCGTACGAGGCTGGGCGGCATCGCCGCGGCTGGCGTATGCGTACCTGATGGCGGCCTGGACCGCCTTTCAGAGCGGTGAGGTCGAGCGACAGCGAGAGTTCGCTTCCCTCGGCATCCGTGCCCTCGACGGGGTCAACAACGTCGAGGTAGAGCTCGGAGTCCGGAGCATGCACGCACTGGCCGTCTTCGAATCCGCGGTCGGCGACGAGCGGCGGCAGGCCGCTCGGCACTTCCACCGCCTGTGGTCCGATCCCCGGGCAGAGCAGGCATCACCGGCCCTGACCGGCCATGCTGTCGCCGAGGAGGTGCGGCTGGCGCTGGCCATCGGCGAGTTCGGCTGGGCCACCGAGGCCGTGCAACGGATCAAGCTGCGGCTCCCCGGTAGCGCCGAGGCTGCCGTGGTGATCGCCGAACTGCTCCTGGGCCAAGGTCGGACGACGCAGGCGATCGACGCGCTCCAGCCCGCGGTCAAGGGCAAGCTCGACGTGCATCTGCCGACGTCGCTGGTGATCGCGAACGTGATGCTCGCCTTCCTCGAACACCAGCGCGGCAACGTGACCCGCGGTCTGGCGGCGCTCGAGCGGGCACTCGAGACGGCGGCGCCGCAGAATCTGCAGCGCCCGTTCATCGATGCCTGGCCGCTGATCAAGCCGGTGATCAACACCCACGCCGGCCAGTTCGGCACCGCGAACGATTTCGTCGCCACCCTGATGGATCGGGAACGGCCGGAGCAGGAGGCGGCCGATGGCGAGGTGCTGAGTCCGAAACAGCTGGAGCTCTTGCGGGATCTGCAAGCGGTGTTGCCGGTACGGGAACTGGCCGCGGCCCGCGGCGTCAGCGTCAACACCACCCGGACCCATCTCAGGGCGGTCTATCGCAAGCTCGGCGTCTCCAGTCGCAGCGGGGCCATCCGGGTCGCCCGGGACCGCGGCCTGCTCTAAACGCCCGAATCCTTTCCAGAGCGCCGAAGCAGATGGACGCGCCCCCAGCGGACGGCGTCTCGGAGCCACCCGCCGGCGCCCTTGCCCTCACCGGACGCGTCCTCGGCCTCGGGCTCGAGATTGCCCTTGATCCATTCCTCGGCATCGTGTTTGGCGGCCAGCGTCGACTGGGTCAGCGTCGAGGTCATCGAGTAGACGTTGGCTGCGCCGATCGTGTTGATCACTCGGGTTGCCACCAGCTGCCGCCGCACCGATTCGGAGACGCCGCTGATCTTGAGCACGCAACCGGCGTCG
>DATCVL010000176.1:0-4147 GCA_036566865.1 Microlunatus sp. | reverse complement strand
TGAGCGAGACCGGATTCGGCCTGCTCACCACCGGTTCGGCGGTCGGTGGCCTGATCGGTACGGCGCTGTACGGGACCATCGAGCGCCGCTTCAAACTCGCCACCATCATGCGGGTCTGCCTACTGCTGGAGGTCCTCACCCATCTCGCGTTCGCCTTCACCACCACCGGCTGGCTGGCGATCGCGATCATGGTCGAGTTCGGTGCGTACGCCTTCATCTGGGGCACGGTCTCCAACACCGTCCGGCAGCGAGCCGTGCCGCAACGCTTCCAGGGCCGGGTGAGTGCGGCGTACATGATGTGTGTGTACGGCGGCCTCATCGTCGGGCAGGCCATCGGCGGCGTCATCGCCGAGCACTGGGGTCTGGTCGCCCCCTTCTGGTTCGCCTTCATCGGGTCCGGCATCACCCTCGCCCTGGTGTGGAAACAGCTCGGCAGCATCGCCCACGCCGATTCCGGCGAGGACAGCCCCGCCCCGGCCGGCGCCGGCTGAGGCCCGCTTCCAGGAACGCGCCGCCCAGGGGTGATCAACTCGACGCCGTACCCCAGTCGCATCGCGCGGACGTGCCGCGGTCAGGTCACGTCGAGAGGGCCACTGCGTGTCCTGCGGGCGACCTTGGTGCAGCCGTGCGCTGAGCAACGACGGCCGGAGAGGTAAGTGTGCGCTGAGCGACCGTTCTACAACCCGGGCTGCGCCGAGCGTGCGGTATCCCACCGCTTCCTCGCATGATCCCGTCGCGTCTGGTGGCTTTGCGCACACTCGCCGGCTCCGGCTGCCTCATTCGGTGGGTATGCGCACACCGCCGACTCAGCGCGTCCGGATCGGTGGATTCGGCCACCCTCGCCGGCTCTGCCTGCCTGATCGGGTTCTGCAAGCGACACTCGACGATTCCGGGCGTCCGATCGGGTGGGATCGCGTTCATTCGAAGTCGAGCTCCGTGGTGTTCGGTACGTCGGTGTAACTCATGATTCGAAAAATCGCTGCCACTCGGCGGAGAAGTTCGGCGGCGGACCCAGGTATCCGCGCTCCACCAGTCGTTGATACACCGAGCGAACCAGGCCACGCGGGCGACTGATCCGCCGGTTCGTCACCCGAATCACCAGCCAGCCGTCGATGGCTGCCGCTTCATTGCGACCGATGTCGATGTCCCACTGTCGACGATCGACTCGATGATGATCACCCTCGTATTCCAGAACGAGCTTGAACTCGCGATAGAGCAGGTCCCGATGGCCTGCGTCATCGCTACTCCGCAAGGTACGGTTCACGCTCGGCTCGGGCAGACCGGCGAGCACCAGGCAGAGCCGAAGCCGTGTCTCGCGGGCCGAGTCGACATCCTCACGAACGAGGCCGGCGACCCGACGTGCCTGCCGTGAGCCGCGTCCGGTCAGCTCCAGCGCGTCCGATGTCAGCAACGACGGCCGGAGCTTCCGCTCACGAATCAGCTGATCTCCCGCAGTCACCGCCTCCAACAGAGTCAATTCGGCACACGCGTCCAGCAGTGCGGGCCCCGGCTGACAGACGCGGTGCTCGGCCGCCGGCACGGCGCCGACCCTCGACACCCGAAGCTCGCTGCGACGGACCGGGTGTGGGTGCGCCGACGCGAGCCGGATCGGCAGCGCACTTCCGACCTCGACCCCGTACAACTGCAGGGCCGTGACTCCGGTGATGATCGACCCCGGCGGCGCAACCAGAAGCGCTGCCCGGGCCAGCACCTGGGTAGTCACCGGCTGGTCGGACGTCAGGTAGACGCCCCGCAGGATCCGACGGAATCGGCTCCCAGCCAGCACGCGTTGGCTGATCCCGAGCCGTGCCGCGTCGCGGATGGTGAACGGCACCCCGATCAGGTCGGGCGGAATCTCATGCACGGCCCAACACTGATGGACCTTCGGTACCTCAGCGGCGCCCTGCGACCTCATCTGTGGATAACTCGACAACCCTGGCACGGGCCGTAACCGGCGGCTTTGCCGACTGTTGGTTCGGTGGCCTCGGCCCGACGACGCGGGCCCTGTGCTCAAGTCGTCCGAATGATCGGGTCGGCCGGGAGTCGTGCGCGATTCCACCGATTGGTGTCGGTCGGAACCTGCGAGTGTGCGCTGAGCGACCGTTATGCGCCGCGGGCTTCGCTGAGAGTGCGAGTTCCCACCGCTTCCTCGCATGACCCCGTCGGATCTGGTGGCTTTGCGCACACTCGTCGGCTCCAGCTGCCTGATTCGGTGGGTTCGCGCACACTCGCCGGCCTCGTCGGTTGGACGGTGGATTCGGGCGAATCCACTCGCCGACCCGGCCCAAGTGGTCGAAGAGGCGGGTCGGCCGGTATGGTTTCGGGCGAGTTCGCATCTGGGCTTCCGGTTGCGTACACTCTTCCTCTTGGTGGCTTCACCATGGTCAGTCGCGCCCATCTTTCGGGTGCTTTCAGGCGTGGCGGGAGCCGTCGAAGGGCATTAGCTCAATTGGTAGAGCATCGGTCTCCAAAACCGAAGGTTGTGGGTTCGAGTCCCTCATGCCCTGCACGAAGGCCTGCTAGCAGCAGCATCGACCCGGAGGATCCACGAAGTGGCAGACGAGAAAGACAACGATTCGGCGCCCGACAAGGACGCGCCCGAATCGTCTGCTGCCCAATCCGGTGGATCGGACGGCTCGAGCCCGGTGAGCCCGGACTCGCCCGATCTGGAGTACGACGGGACGACCGACGACCGCGCCGACGATGCGGACTCCGACGGTGAGGCCGGCGAGGACCGCGAGTTGGTCGGCGTCGGTGCTCGAAAGCAGGAGTCCGGTGGCTCCGAGGACCCCTCCGGATCGGCCACCAAGGCCGGCCCGGGCAAGAAGGACCGGGCGACACCGAAGCAGAAATCGGGATCGGACCAACCGAAGCGCACCACACCGGCCGCCTTCGTCAGGGGCTCGGTAGCCGAGCTGAAGAAGGTCGTCTATCCGACCGGATCGCAGCTGG
The DNA here is from genome assembly GCA_036566865.1 of Microlunatus sp. Taxonomy (GTDB): domain Bacteria; phylum Actinomycetota; class Actinomycetes; order Propionibacteriales; family Propionibacteriaceae; genus Microlunatus. Next base: position 1,195 of record DATCVL010000176.1, on the reverse strand, counting down.
CGAACTACTTCGTGGTCGTCCTGGTGTTCGTGCTGATCGTGATCGCGATCGTGACCGGTCTGGATTACGGATTCGGCTGGCTGATGCTGAAGGTGTTCGGCTGATGACCGAGTTCGCGCCAGGAGACAACGCCGAAGACAACGACGGCCGACAGAGCAATGGAGATAACGACGTGTCAGAGAACTTTCCCCCGAACTCCGCACCCGAGGGTGAGGAATCGACGGAAAGCACCCAGTCGCAGGAGCAGGAGTTCGAGGTAGACCTCGGCCAGGACGGCTTCGGCGGCTCCGACTCTGACGACGTCGACATCAACCTCGACTTCGGCACCGACTCCGACGACGCCACCGACAGTGGAATCAACCTCGACTTCAAGACCGCCGCCGAGGAAGAGGCCGACGAGCAGGCCGAGCTCGACGAGCAGGACGCCGACGCTGCCGAGGAAGCAGCGCTGGAGGAGTTCCGCACCGAGCTGCGGGCCAAGATCGGTGAGTGGTACGTGGTGCACACGTACTCGGGGATGGAGAACCGGGTCAAGCAGAACCTGGAGAACCGGGTCACCTCGCTGAACATGGAGGACTTCATCCACGAGATCGTGGTCCCCACCGAGGAAGTCACCGAGATCCGCAACGGTCAGCGCAAGCAGATCAAGCGGACCACCCTGCCCGGCTACGTGCTGGTCCGGATGGACCTGACTGATGAGTCCTGGTCCACCGTTCGGCACACCCCGTCGGTGACCGGCTTCGTCGGCCACTCCAACAATCCGGTGCCGCTGGGCCTGGACGAGGTGGAGAAGATGCTGGCCCCGGCGGTGGTCGCCGCAGCGACCGCCAACAAGGCCGCCCCGACCGCCAAGAAGAAGAAGATCGAGGTCGCCGACTACATCGAGGGCGATTCGGTGATGGTGATCGACGGCCCGTTCGCCGGCGTGCACGCCACGATCACCGAGATCAACGCCAACGCGCAGCGGCTGAAGGCCCTGGTCGAGATCCTCGGCCGGGAGACTCCGGTCGACCTGACCTTCTCCCAGATCCAGAAGGTCTAGCTCACACAGTTTTCCCGTACGACACTCATGTCGGACGGGTTGGAAAAGAAGCGCCGGACATCCGGCAACAGCAAGTAAGGACCCACAGTTATGCCCGCCAAGAAGAAGGTTGCGGCGCTGGTCAAGGTTGCCCTGCAAGCGGGCGCCGCGACT
>DATCVL010000175.1:0-13933 GCA_036566865.1 Microlunatus sp. | reverse complement strand
GTCCTCCGGATCCAGTGCACAGAAGGAGGTGTACGAGTCCTCCGGCGTGAGCTCGAGCGGTCGGGACTGGGTGAAGCTGCCGCCCTCCAGCCACACCACAGCCCGCTGTCCGGGCTGTCGACGCCGGCGAATGATCTTGATCGCGGCCTGCAGGTCCTGGACCGGGTAGCCCCGCGACCCGTCTCCGTACACCGATCCGGACGGGCTGGCGTAGATCTCGAGCCGGTCGGTCATCCGGTTCCTCCTCGATCGGGCGTACGAGCCCGCGTTCAGGGTGTGACGACCACCTTGCCCCGGGTGTGGCCGGACTCGACCGCACGATGGGCGTCGGCGGCGTGCTCGAGATCGAAGACCTCGGAGATCTCGATCTTGATCACACCGCGGGCGGCCAGGTCAGCCAACTCTGCCAGATCGGCGGCGTCCGGTCGCACCCAGACGTACTGACCGCCGAATTCGTCTCGGGCACGGGCGTCGGTGATCGAGGCGACGACACCGCCCTCCTTGAGCAGCCGCGGGACGGTGTCGATGGCGGCCCCTCCGACGTAGTCCAAGATCACGTCGAAGCCGTCCGGCACCAGCGCTCGCGCGGCCGCGACCAGATCGCCGTGATAGTCGATCGGCTCGGCACCCAGCGAGCGGAGGAATTCGTGGTTGTCCGGCGAGGCCGTGCCGATCACCCGCGCACCGGCGTGCCTGGCCAGTTGTACGGCGAAGGCGCCGACGCCGCCGGCAGCAGCATGCACCAGCACCGTCGAGCCGTCGGCGACCCCGGCGCGACGGACCGATTGCAGTGCGGTCAGCCCGGCCAACGGCAACGCCGCAGCCTGCTCGAAACTCAGCCCCGACGGCTTGTGCGCGGCGGTCCGGACCGGAACGGCGACGTACTCGGCCAGCGTGCCTCCGGACACCACGTCGGCCCGGGCGTAGGCGAGGACCTCGTCCCCGGCGCGGAATTCGGGTGTGTCCAGTCCGGGCTGCTCGACCACGCCGGCCACGTCCCAGCCCGGAACCACCGGGAAGTGGGCGTCGATCAACCCCTCCAGATAGCCTTCGCGAATCTTGTAGTCGACCGGATTCACCGCGGCCGCCTTCACCCTGACCAGGATCGTGTCCGGACCGATGTGCGGCCTGGGCAGGTCTACCTGCTGCAGGAGGTCCGCCGGGCCGAATTTCTCGTACGCGATAGCTCTCATACCGGGCCCAACCACCGGTCTCGGGCCGGCTATTCCCCGCTCGCGTCAATGGTGACCAGGATCATCCGCCGAAGTCACGGTGGAGCCGCTGACAGATCAGTTCACACCCCTGCCAACCCAGCTCGGTATCGGCTGTGCGTTCATGATCACCGGCGAACCAGACCGTGTAGCTGCACAGATCCTTCAGGTCCCAGGTGAGGTGGTAATGATCGAGTTGGTCCTGCGGCACGGATCGGCCAGTGACCTCGGCGTACTCCTCCGCCGACGGCAGCATCCAGACGTCCCGGGCAGCCGGCCCGATGCGTACGGTGTCCCAGTCGATCAGTACCGGCCCGGCAGCGGTGATCATGGTGTTGTTGGTCTTCGGCTCGCCGTGCGTGATCACCCAGGACGAGCGCTCGGCGCGCAGCCGACGACGGAATTGATCATGGACCGCGAACGATTCTTCGATCGACGGCTTGGCCCGACCAACCAGATCGGCGAAATCGTCGGCGTACGGGCCCACGCCGCGACGCTGCCCGGAGAGGACCGACTCGAGCAGCCCGCGATTCTCGATCTCAAGATCATCTTCCTCGGTCACGCCGATCAGCGCCGGACTGATCTTGTGCAGTTTGCTGACCATCGTGATCAGTTGATGATCATCGGCGATACCGTCACCGACTCGCTCCTGATAGGGATACAGCGCCAGTGCATAGTCGCCGACCGAGGCCAGCAGGCGATGGTCGGCACCCGGAGTCGGCGCGACCACGAAGGCCAGTCCACAGCGATGCTCCAACGCGTACGCCGTGTGCAGCGCGGCTGCCAGGGCGGTCAGCCGATGCTTGTCCGCGGCGACCCGATCGGCGGTGACGAACCAGCGGCTGCCATCGGTTCCGGTCAGTTCCCAGTGATGGCTGCCGAAGCCGACCGGGAGGTGTTCGATCGCGGCAGACGTGATCCCCCAGTGCGCGGTCACCGCCTCGGCGACCGCGGCATCGGTGAGGCCCTCCGGCGCCGTACGCATCGCGGCCAGACTAACCCGGCCCAGTCGCCGCGAACCACTCAGGAACTGGGCAACAGTGCGGTCAGCACGACCAACGCGTCCCGATGGACGACGGTCCGGTCATAGCCCTCTCCGAGGGCGGCCAGCAACTCCGAGGTGCTCCGACCGAGCAGCTCGGGCAGTTCGTCGGAGTCGTAGTTGGCCAGCCCACGGGCGATCAGGTTGCCGTCCGGGCCGATCAGATTCACCGGGTCGCCGGCGCTGAAGTCACCGCGTACCTCGGTCACCCCGGCCGGCAGCAGGGACGCCTTCCGCCGCAGCACCGCATCCACCGCACCGGCATCCAAGATCAACTCGCCGTAGGCGTCGGTGGCGTGCGCCAGCCAGAGCAGCCGACCCGGGCGGCGCTTGCCCGTGGGGTGGAAGTAGGTACCCACCGACTTGCCCGCCAGCGCATCGGCGGCCACCGCAGCATTGGCCAGTACCACCGCGATCCCTGCCGAGGTGGCGATCTGGGCGGCGTTGATCTTGGTCCCCATGCCGCCGGTGCCGAGCGATGAGGAGCCGGCACCGTCGGTGTCGATGGCAGCAAGATCATCGGGGCCGAAGACCTCGGCCACTCGTCGAGCGCCGGGCTTGCTCGGGTTGGAGGTGTAGAGCGAATCCACATCGGACAGCATCACCAGCGCATCGGCATGCACCAGATGCGCCACCAGCGCGGCCAGTCGATCGTTGTCGCCGAAGCGGATCTCGTGGGTGGCCACGGTGTCGTTCTCGTTGACGATCGGCACCACCCCGAGCTCGAGCAGTCGGTCGAAGGTCTGGGAGGCGTTGCGGTAATGACTCTTGCGGGTGACGTCGTCCACGGTGAGCAGCACCTGACCGACCGTCAGCCCGACCCGGGCGAACCGGCCGGCGTACTGCTGCACCAGCAAACCCTGACCGACCGATGCCGCGGCCTGCTGGGTGGCAAGATCTCGCGGCCTGGCCTTCAACGCCAACGGCGCCAGGCCGGCGGCGATCGCACCGGAGGAGACCAGCACGATCTCCCGGCCCGAGGTGCGGACGGCGATCAACGCATCCACCAGGGCACCGACCCGGTCCGGATCCAATCCCCCGGCTGCCGTGGTCAACGACGACGAACCGACCTTGATCACGATCCGTCGGGCCGCCGTCAGCTCGGCTCGCTCGAGCTCAACTGATCGATCGATCTGCTCGGTCATGGTCGTTCGTGATCAGCCTTCGTTGTCATCGCCGTCGCCGGCGTCCCGGACGGTTTGGTCGTCGTCGAAACCGGTCGGCATCGCGTACGGATGCAACTCACCGGCCTGCATCGCCCGGTGATACTCCTCATCCTTGGCCCTGCGTCGCTGGGCGGCCGGCCGATCGTTGTTCAGGCGTTGATCCTCACCGCGCCGGCTGAGGATCTCCGCACCCACATCGACCTGCGGCGCGAAGTCGAAGATCACCGCGTCCTCGCCACCGATCGCCACCCCGTCGCCGGGCAGCGCGCCCAGCTCCAGCAGCCGGGTCTCGATCCCGATCCGGTTCAGCCGGTCGGCCAGATAGCCGACCGCCTCGTCGTTCTTGAAGTCGGTCTGGCGTACCCAGCGTTCGGGCTTCGCGCCGCGGACCCGCCACAACTCGCCCTCGCGCTTGATGGTGAACTCCGGTCCACCACCGACGGGCTCGGGACGAAGCACGATCCGCGGCGGCTCCGGCGCCGGCGCATTGGCTCGACGCTCGGCCACCAGCTCGGCGCAGGCGAAGATCAACTTCTGCAGTCCCTCGCCGCTCTTGGTGGAGATTTCGAACACCGGCCAGCCGCGCTGCTCGACGTCGGCCCGGACCAGCTCGGCAAGATCATGAGCGTCCGGGATGTCGACCTTGTTCAGGGCGACCATCCGCGGCCGATCCTGCAGACCGCCGTACGCCGCCAACTCGGATTCGATCACGTCCAGGTCGCTGACCGGGTCGCGCCCGGGCTCGTACGTCGCGCAGTCGATCACGTGCACGATCGCGGCACAGCGCTCGATGTGACGGAGGAATTCGTGGCCCAACCCGCGGCCCTGGCTGGCGCCCTCGATCAGGCCCGGCACATCGGCGACGGTGAAGGTGACGTCACCGGCGACCACGACACCGAGGTTGGGCACCAGGGTGGTGAAGGGGTAGTCGGCGATCTTCGGGCGAGCCCGCGAGATGGCCGCGATCAGGGAGGACTTGCCGGCACTGGGGAAGCCGACCAGCCCGATGTCGGCCACCACCTTGAGCTCGAGCCGGATGGTACGGACCTGGCCCTCTTCACCCAGCAGGGCGAAGCCGGGCGCCTTGCGGGCGGACGAGGCCAGCGCGGCGTTGCCGAGGCCGCCACGTCCACCCTCGGCGATGATCATGGTGTTGCCGGCGCCGGTCAGGTCGGCGAGCACCTCACCGGTGTCGGCATCGGTGACGACCGTGCCTTCGGGCACCGGCAACACGATGTCGTCGCCGTTGGACCCGTTCTGGTGATCACCTTTGCCCGGTTGTCCATTGGTGGCCAGCCGCTTGGACTGCCGGTGATACTCCACCAGCGTGGTCAGGCCGGGATCGACTTCCAGAATCACCGAGCCGCCGTTGCCACCGTTACCGCCGTCCGGGCCGCCGAGCGGCTTGAACTTCTCCCGGTGCACCGACGCACAGCCGTGGCCGCCGTTGCCACCGGACACCTGGAAGGTGACGGTGTCGACGAAGCTGGGAATCGCCATGCCCCACCGTCCTCATCTGTACTTGCGTTGCGGCCCCTCTTGGAACGGGACCTTGCGGAGATAAAGAAAGGGTGGCCCCGACACACGGTCCGGGCCACCCTCGAAAAGAATCGCTGATTACTCAGCCGCGGCCACGGCCTCGGCTGGCTGCTCCGCGTTCGCGGAGGTCACGACATTGACGACCCGGCGGCCGCGCTTGGTGCCGAATTCCACCGCACCCGGAACCAGGGCGAACAGGGTGTCGTCGCCACCGCGGCCGACGCCGTCGCCCGGGTGGAAGTGGGTGCCGCGCTGGCGGACGATGATCTCGCCGGCGTTGACGACCTGGCCGCCGAACCGCTTGACACCGAGCCGCTGGGAATTGGAGTCCCGACCGTTACGGGTCGAGGACGCGCCCTTCTTGTGTGCCATCTCGTCTACCTCAGCTCTCGATCCCGGTGACCTTGACCTGGGTGTACTTCTGACGGTGCCCCTGGCGCTTGCGGTAGCCGGTCTTGTTCTTGAACTTCATGATCTTGATCTTCGGGCCCTTGGTGGCACCGAGCACCTCAGCGGTCACCGAGGCAGCGTCGAGCTTGGCCTTGTCGCTGGTCACAGTCTCGCCGTCGACCAACAGCAGCGGCTGCAGCGCGACGCTGGAGCCGACCTCGTCGCCGGTCTTGTCAATCTCGATGACATCACCGACGGCGACCTTGTGCTGGCGGCCACCACTCCGCACGATCGCGTACACGCCTGACCTACTCTCTTCGCTGTTCTCGGGCTCGGGTGAGTCGCCGTCGTCCGGCCTGAACTGCCCGGTACGGATGCATCACCGCGGGATCCGGTACGCGCACGTCAGCGCACCGAGGGTCAAGATTACGTGTCCAGACTGAACCGGTCAAACTCGCGGCCTGACCCAGTCGAATCTCGGCGAGCTGACCCATTCCAACTCCCGGACCGGCGGGGTCGAGAATCTCCCACCCGGGGTGGCCGAAAACCGGAGGAATGTTGTCGGTCCCCCACCTTAGTGTCAGCTGTGATGACCGACACGCTCACGCCTGCCTCCCCCGCGCCGCAGACGGCCTCTCGCCGACCCACCGACCCGCGTCGGCGGGTTGACTGGCGACGGCTGCGCGGACCGGTCTCCGCGGCAGCCCTCAGCACCGCGGCGATCGCCGCCCTGGCGACAACACTGGGCACGGTCATCGCCGGCGATCTGGCCGAGCGGCCGAGCTGGCGACTGGTCGCGCTGCTGGCGCTGTGCCTGATCGGCGCCGCCGTGGTCGAGGCCTGCGGCAAGATCGCCTGGGTCGGGGTGTCCGACCGGGCCGAGGGCACGTTGCGCGGTGACGTGTTGCGGGCCGCCATGCGGCAGCCGCTGGCCGTGCTCAACGAGCAGGCCGTTGGCGAGATCCTGGACCGGGTCGACGACGACTCGCACGAGGTCGGCAACCTGGTCCGGTGGCAGCTGTGGATGCTGGCCCGGACGTTGTTCCAGACCGTCCCGATGTGGCTGGTCGCCGGACTGAGCTGGTGGCCCGCGTTCTTTCTCTTCCCGATCCTGGCCGCCGTCACCTGGTTCTCCATCCGGAAGCTGCTGGGCGAGATCTCCCGCCGCAAGGTGGTCGAGGAGATCGCCTGGACCGACCACGCCGCGGTGCTCGAGGAGGGCATCGCCGGCCGGGACGATCTGCGCACCAGCCTCGGCCAGGGGCACGTGGTGGCTCGGTTGGCGCAGCTGTCGGCAGCGATCCACGCCCGGGCCCGGTTGGTGGTCGCGGTGGAGAGCAAGCTCGGCCGGCGGGCCGGTGTGTTGCTGCACGCCCTGCTGATCGCCGTCGCCGTAGCCGGCGTCGCGTTGGCCGCGACCGATCAGATCGGCGTCGCCCGCTTGGTCACACTCTTCCTGGTGACCTCCGGCTTCGTCGGCCAGATCGCGATGCTCGCCAACCATCTGCCCGATCTGCAGGCCGGGCTGGGTGCGATCACTCGGCTGCGGCAGATGCTCGCGGTCGAGCCGGAGCCCGAGGGCGGCGACGACCTACCGCCGGCGGCCGCGGCCGACCTGGACATCCAGGGCCTCGCATTCTCTTATCCGGAAGGCACCTTCGCCCTCCGCGACGTCACCTTGAGCGTTCCTGCCGGGCAGACGATCGCACTGGTCGGGCGGACCGGTTCGGGCAAGTCGACACTGGCCGCGTTCCTGTCCCGGGCGGTCGAACCGCCACCCGGCACCGTCTTCCTGGCCGGCCGTGACGTCCGTGATCTCGACCTGGCCCAGCTGCGGTCCGCGGTCGGTGTGGTCACGCAGCGCACCGAGATCCTGGCCGGGACGCTGGCGGAGAACATCGCTCTGTTCAACGACGAACTCCCCCGCTCGGTGATCGAATCGGCGGTCGCCGAGCTCGGCATCGCAGCCTGGACCGCCGGCATGCCCGACGGCCTGGACACGGTGCTGGGTCCGGGAGGGATCTCGCTGTCAGCCGGCGAGGAGCAGTTGGTCGCGTTCGCCCGGCTGCTGGTTCGCGACGTCCAGGTGGTTGTGCTGGACGAGGCGACCGCCCGGATGGACCCGCACACCGAGCGGCTGGTGATCGCCGCATCCGATCGGCTGCTGTCCGGTCGCACCGGTGTGCTGATCGCGCATCGGCTGTCGACGATCGAGCGGGCTCCGCTGGTCGCGGTGCTCGACCACGGCCGGGTGGTCCAGCAGGGCTCCCGGGCCGAGCTCGCCGTGGGGCCTGGCCCGTTCCGGGAGCTGTTGTTGGCGGGCCGGTCGGAGCACCCCGTACAGGTCGACGAGTACGCCGCCGAGCTGGCCGCGGCAGATCGCCCGACTGTTGATGATCCGGGCGTCGATGAGGCAGGCGATCATCCGGACGTCGATCATGCAGGCGATGGCGCAGCGGTCGAGCCGATCGGTGATCACTCCGCCGCCGACCCGGCCCACCGGTCGGACACGCACACCGTCGGCGGTCCGCGTCGTACCGGTCCGCCGCCGGAGCTGCCCGAGGTCGACACCGGGCCGAGCCTGGCCCGCGGCATCGCGCATGCGCTGCTGATCCGGCCCGAATGGGGTGTCATCGGCGCGCTGTTGTTCTTGTCGGCATCGGTGACCGGCGCCCAGGGCGCACTGACCGGGCTGGTCTGGGGTCACATCGTCGAAGCACTGCAGCACGGAGCTGCGCCCTGGTGGCTGGTCGCCGCCCTCGTGCTCACTGTGATCGCGGCGCCGTTGATGCTCGCCGAGGCGTTCTGGCGCTATCCGCTGTGGTGGATCGAGGTCATGCTGCGGGTCCGGATGGCGGTGCTGTACGGACAGACCCGGCAGCGGCGGCTGAGCCGGACCCCGGCGGGCGAGGTCGTCGCGCGATCGATGGACGCCGACCGGTTCGCCCGCTACGCCGACCGTTGGGTCGACTTCATCAACGGCATGGTGGTCGCCGCGCTGACCGCGATCCTGGGCGGTACCTGGCTGGCCGGTGCGGTGCTGCTGGCGGTGATGGTCTCCTCGGCGCTGGCGTCCTCGATCGGCCGTCCGATCGCCGGACGATCCGCTGCCGCCGCCTCGACCGCCCGCGCGCGGTTCGGCCGGACGCTGGTGTCGGCCCTCGAATCCGCCCGCACCGTCAAGCTGGCCGCCGCGACCCCGCAGGTGCATGCGCATCTGCGGCGGGTCGACGACGGTCGGGTGGCGGCGGCGATCAAGGAGCACCGGGTGCAGGCGTTCCTCGAGGGCGTTCCGGTGGTGATGGTCCAGGTCGGCGTGGTCTCGGCCTGGGCGGCGTACATGGGAGGCACTTGGGGCCTGGCCACCGCGTTGCTGGTGGCCAATGCGGTCAGCGGCTTCGGCTGGTTCGGCCGGGTCGCCGGGTCGGTCGTCACCGAGGCCCCGGGCACCCGGGCCTGGCAGCTGGAGACCAGCAAGTTCGCCGGCGGCATCGACCTGATGAATCTGCCGCCGGGCGTCGACCTGGTCTCCGGTGCGGCTCCGGATCCGGTGCCGGCCGAGCGGGTGCCGTTGCGCCGACTCGAGCTCGTCGACTTCTCCGCGATCCACGACGACGGCACCGTCGGGGTCTCCGGCGTCAACCTCGACATCAGCTCCGGTGAGCTGGTGTTGCTGGTCGGCCGGGTCGGATCCGGCAAGTCCAGCATGCTGTCGGCGATGGCCGGGCTGATCGAGCACGCCGGTCAGATCCGCTGGAACGATCGACCGGTGCAGGACGCGCAGTTGTTCCTCCGCCCGGGCCAGGTGTCGTACGTGGCGCAGGTGCCGCGGGTGCTGTCCGGGACCTTTGCCGACAACATCCAACTCGGACATCAGCGTGCCTTCGACGAGCCGGTTGCCGATGCCCGGTTGGACACCGACATCGCCGATGCCGGCGGCCGGGATGCACTGGTCGGTCATCGCGGCGTCCGGCTGTCCGGTGGCCAGGTGCAGCGAGTTGCGCTGGCACGGGCGTTGGCGACCGATGCCGAGGTACTCCTTGCCGACGACGTCTCCAGCGCGCTCGACGCCACCACCGAGATCGAGCTCTGGACCGCGCTGAAGCAGCGGCACGCGACCGTGATCGGCGCTACCTCCAAGAGGGCCGCGCTGGCCCAGGCCGATCGGGTGGTGGTGCTGGTCGACGGCGAGATCGCCGCAGTCGGTCCGTGGCATCGGCTCTCCGCTGCCTGGGGATACCTGGCCGGGTGATGCGGTCGCCCGGTGTCGCAGTCCGGCTCGGAGTGCGGGCCGGGTGCCCCGAGCGCGACTCCACCGGCAGCTAGGGTGACCGACGGCCGCCGACGAGGACGTGTGACACGCCCAAGGAGATGCTGTGTCGATCGACGAAGATCATCCGAGCAGGACCGGCAGTGCGCGAGCAGTCGACTCCTGGGAGGATCCAGGCTTCGGCACCCAGTGGTTGTTCGGCGGCCGGTACGTCGAGGGATCGGCTGCGGCGGCGTACGACGACTCGGACTTTTCGATCATCACCCTGCCGCACTGCGTCACCGAGCTGTCCTGGCACGAGTGGGATCCGGCCGGCTGGGACGGCGAGTGGATCTACCGTCGGCACTTCCGCCTGCCCTCCGGACTGCAGGGACGGCGACTGCTGCTGGAGTTCGAGGGCGTCCTGACCAGTGCCACCGTGATGATCAACGACACCGATCTCGGCCAACATCAGGGTGGCTATCTCCCGTTCACTCACGAGATCACCGATCTGGTGCGGGACGGCGACAACGTGCTGTCGGTGATTGTGGACGGCAGCTGGCAGTCGGTGCCGCCGGACGGACATCCCGACGGACCGCGATCGGTCGACTACTGTCAGCCGGCCGGCATCTACCGCGAGGTGCGACTGCGGGCGCTACCGGACTCGTACCTGTCCGACGTGTTCGCCAAACCGGTCGACGTGCTGGGCCCGGACCGGCATGTTGATCTTGAACTCACCGTCGACGCCGGACGCGGATCGGCGGAGTCTGCAACCCTGACCACCGAACTGCGGGACGCTGCCGGGACTCTCGCGACCACGACGATGCCGGTGCCGATCGAGGGCACCGGCCCGGTCACCGTACGCGGTCGGCTGGATCCCGGCGAAGTGAACCTGTGGCATGTCCACAACCCTCACTTGTATGAGGTGATCAGCACCCTGACGATCGACGGCGTCGCCGTGCACGAGCATCGGACCAGGATCGGCTTTCGGGACGCCCGCTGGGAACCGGACGGCTTCTATCTGAACGGCGAGCGGCTGCAGATCTTCGGCCTGAACCGGCATCAGATCTATCCCTATGTCGGCCACGCGATGCCGGCCCGGGTGCAACGACGCGACGCCGAGATCCTCAAGCACGACTACGGCTGCAACATGGTCCGCTGCGCCCACTATCCGCAGTCGCGGCACTTCCTCGACGCCTGCGACGAGCTCGGGTTGCTCGTGTGGGAGGAACCGCCGGGCTGGCAGTTCCTACCGGACGACGACCGCTGGCTCGACCTTGCCCTGCGCGACGTCCGGGAGATGGTGCTGCGGGATAGGAACCGGCCGTCTGTCGTGCTCTGGGCCGCACGACTGAACGAGACCCGCAACCTGCCCGACTTCTACCGCCGGACCAAGTCCGCGATCAACGAACTCGACGATTCGCGACAGACCTCGGGCTCGATGATCTTCCACTCCACCGACGACTGGCTGCAGGACGTCTTCGGTTACGACGACTACTCCGGCGATCGGATCAACGCCTTCCTGAAGCCGCCGCTGGACGTGCCGTACCTGGTCTCGGAGTGCGTCGGCGCGCTCTCGGCGCAACCGTTCTACCGCTGGACCGATCCGCCCGGAACGCTTGCCCAGCAGGCGATTGCGCATGCTCAGGTGCATGACACCGCCCGCACCGACGACCGCTATGCCGGCGTGCTGGCCTGGCTCGCCTTCGACTACGGATCGCAGAACGGCCGCATCCACAAGAACCTCAAGACGCCCGGCGTGGCCGACATCTTCCGGATCGACAAGTTCGCGGCCTCCTTCTATCGCAGTCAGCTCGCACCGACCGATCGCGTGATCATCGAGCCGTCGTTCGGCTGGGGCTTCGGCCCGCAATGGCCGCCGCAGGGTCCGGGCCAGCGAGCGGCGATCTGGTCCAACTGCGACCGGTTGGAGTTGTGGGTCGGTGATCAACACGTGGCCGACGCGCTGCCCGACCGGCACAATTTCCCCCATCTGGAGCACCCGCCGTTCTTCGTTTCGCTGCATTGCGATCCGGCGACGAAACCGGAGTTGCGCATCGACGGCTATCTCGGCGACCGCTGGGTGGCCAGCCGTCGGATGGCCGCCGATCCGGCCGGTGATCGACTGCTGTTGGCTGCCGATGACCAGGTGCTGTCCGCCGATGGTTCGGACATGACCCGGCTGCGTTTCGGCGCCGTCGACCGATACGGGAATTGGCGGGCGTACGGCGACGGCGAGGTCAGCTTCGCGGTGGATGGCCCTGCGGCGCTCGTCGGCGACAACCCGTTCGGATTCGCGGAATCACCGGGGATGGGCGCGGCCTGGCTGCGAGCCGGCCTCCGCCGGGGACGGGTGAGGGTGACGGCGACCCATCCGAGGTTGGGTACGGCGACGGTAACCGTCGCGATCGAGACGGGCGCGCTGTCGGCCCGGGACTGATCCGCTGATGATCTTCGCGTTGTTCAGGCTCGCGGCACGACGCCGCGCAGGACATGATCGGAAGAGTTGACCGAGCAGATGCAGATCGCCACCAACGGAGCCGGCTGGAACCATTATGATCTTGATCCGAGCACCAAGATCATTTCACTGGCCGAGACCGGGTTCCGTAACGTCGACTACCAGTTCTTCTCGATTGCCGAGGACTCCCCGTGGATGGGCGACGACTGGCACCCCCAGGCCGACCGCGGAGCGACTTGACGTGCTGCTGCTCGCCGAGAACATCGGGGCTCCGTACGACCCGCACTTCGCCCACAACAGTGCCGAACTGCGTGCCCTGGTTGCGCCCGGATGCATCAGTTCCTGTACGAGACCGGCCGGGCGATGCTCACCGCGTACGAGATCTTCGAGGGCTGAGTCGGACCCGGCCGACCGCACCGGCGGGCATCAACCCTTGATCGCACCCGCGATGCTCTCCACGAAGTAACGCTGCAGGAACAGGAAAAGGATCACGATCGGGATCATCGCGATCGTCGATGCCGCCGTCATCACTCCCCAATCGGAGAAGTAGTCGTTGCGCAGCGCGTACACACCCACCGCCAGCGTCTGCAACTCGGGCCGGGTCAGCGTCAGCACCAACGGCAGCAGGAAGTCGTTCCAGGCGTGCATGAACTGGAGGATGATCGCCGTCGCGGTGACCGGTTTGGCCAGCGGCAGGTAGACCCGGAAGAAGATCCGGAGGAACCCCGCGCCGTCGATCCGGGCCGACTCCTCCAGCGACTTCGGCAACTGGGAGAAGTAGCCGGCGAACAGCAACACGGTGACGATGTGCACACCACCGGCCTCGGCCAAGGTGACACCCCACAGTGAACCGGACAGGTGCAGCTTCGAGATCAGGTCGTAGACCGGAATGATCGTGTATCCCTCGGGCAGGAAGATCACCAGCGCGAGCGCGCCGATGATGATCTTCTTGCCGGGGAAGCGGTATCGGCCCAGCGCGTACCCCATCAACGCCGAGGTGAGCACCGCGATCAGGATCGACAGCACGGTGACGAACACCGAGTTGAAGAAGAAGCGCCCCATGTTCGCCTCGGTCCAGGCGCGGGACCAGTTACCGAGCCGCAGCACCCGGGTGAACGGGTTGAACGACCCGAAGATCTCCGGAGTGCTCTTGAACGACGAGGCGAACGTCCAGATGAACGGGTAGATCCAGGCAAGGCAGATCGTGATCAAGATCAGCGACATCACGACCGCCCAGATCTTCTCCCGGCGGGAGAACTGCCGGTATTTGATCTTGCGGGGGCTCGCCGGGGACGGACCGTCCTGGCTCGTCGCGGACTCGCTGGTGGAGGCCGTTGTGCTGAGGACCTGGCTCATGGCCGATCACCTCCTGCTGCCTGGACCTCCGAACGCATCTCGCCGACCTTGCGGACCACCCACAACTGGATCAGCGCGAAGATCAACGTCGCGGTGCCGAAGAAGCAACCGGCGGCGGACGCGAATCCGAGTCGTGGAACACCACCGGACTGCGGCTGGAAGGCGGTCTGGTAGATGAAGACCTCCAGCACCTGCGACTTGAAGTACGGCCCACCCTGGGTCATCGCCTGCACGATCCCGAAGGCATGGATGTTCTCCTGGGCGGTCAGCACGATGATGATCAACGCGAACGGCAACAGGATCGGGAGCCGGATGTAGCGCAGGATGGACCAGACCCCGGCACCGTCGATCTGAGCAGCCTCGATGTATTCGTCCGGGACCGTCTGCAGTGCAGCGAGCCAGTAGATCATGGTGGTGCCGAAGTTCTTCCAGATATGGACCGAGAGCACGGTCCACAGCGCCAGGTCGGGATTCGAGGTGAACTCGATCGGCTGACCGACCAGGTGCAGATTCATCAAGATC
>DATCVL010000174.1:0-4929 GCA_036566865.1 Microlunatus sp. | reverse complement strand
AAGACCACGATGCCGAGCACGCCGATGCCGGTGAACATGAACCACTGCACGGCGTACCAGAAGTGCGGGCCGTCGCTGAGCTCGGGCAACACGATCTGGTCGAAATCCTCGGTGTCCTTCGGCTGCATGGTGAGTACGTCGATGTAGCCGGCGGCGATCGGCTCCTTCAGATCGGCCCCGATCTTGTCGGTGTTGATCAGTCGGGCGCTGCCGTTGACCGGGACGGTGGCGCTGTCCCGGCCGGTCTCACTGGCGCGGGCGCGGCCGACGATGGTGACCGTGCCCGACGGTGGAGCCGGCGCCTGGGAGGGGATCTGTTGCCCGCCGCCGATCGCGATGAATCCGCGATCGATCAGGACGGTCTTGCCACTGCTGGTCCGCAGCGGAGTGACCACCTCATAGCCCGAGTCGTCGCCGTTGTCCCGATACCGGATGACGTACTGCTGACCGGCATCGAAGGTGCCGGTGACCCGTACCCGCCGCCACTCCTGCTGCTCGGTGATCGGCTGGCTGAACAGTTGATCGAAGTCGGCCACCGGTGCCGCCTCGTTGGTCCGAATCACCACGTTGTCGACGCGGCGCTCATGCAACCGGCGCAGTTGCCATTCGCCCAGATTGACGAAGGCGACGCCGAGCACGGCGACGAACAGGACCAGCGCCAGCCAGCGGACCCAGAGCGGATGTTTGGGCTCCGGCTTCGGCGCCGTCGGCCGCTTGCCCCGGCCGCCCGGACCCTGACCGGACGGGCGCTGCCCGGAGGGGCGTCGGCCGCTCGATCCGGAAGCCGTTCTCGACCGCGGTTGCTCCGGTCTGGTTGCCTGCTGGGACACCAGCAGAGCCTAACTCCTACACGCTGTCGGAGTCGTACGGAGGTGGCTGGAGCAGTTCACTGGGAATCGAGAGCCAGCGAGGTGGCGGTGGCCGCCGTAGCACCCAAACTGGCGCCACGACCGACCGCGACACCGACCAGGAAACAGGTCAGCGGTGCCGCCGGCCGATCCACCTGATGGGCCGCGTCCCGCGCAAGATCGAGCAGCGTGTGAACCTCATCCGTGTCCAGTGAGACATCGCCGATCTCCAACTCGTCGGCGACCTTTTGCAACCATTCGTCCAGTTCCATCGTGGTCCTTACCCGGTAGCGTGCGGAGGTGGGGAGTGCCTCCGCGCCAGGAGGGTGGTGCGACCGTCCTCCCGGAGGGCCTGGCTGAGGCGGCCAGTTGTTGTCGGCCCTGTGTGTAGCTCTTGTGTTGCTCGGTTGACTCTCGTGACCCGGCCAACCCAGTCTGTGCTGTGTGGGCCCAGTCTCTGCTCTAGGGGCCCAGTCTCTGCTCTAGGGCCCGGTCTGTGCTCTGGTGAACCCGGTCTCTGCTCTGTTGAAGCCGCCGGTAAGGATGATGGCATGGCACGCGTTACCCGGCAGCACCTGGTACGGCGTCTGACGTCGGAGGGCTGGTCGCGGCACAGCGATCGGTTGGCCGTCGAGGAGCCGCTGGAGATCAGGATCGGCGGTGAGCCGTTCGCGGTCACCATGCGGACCCCGGGCGACGACATCGACCTGGTCAACGGCTACTGCTTCAGCGAGGGCATCATCGGCGCGGTCGAGGACATCAGCACCGCCCGCTACTGCGACGGCGCCGGTCCGGACGGGCTGAACACGTACAACGGGCTCGATGTCGGGCTGGCGCCAGGAGTCAGGCCGCCGGACCCGGGGCTGCAGCGCAATGTGCTGACCAGCAGTGCCTGCGGCGTGTGCGGCAGCGTCTCCATCGATCAGATCATGGACCGGATCGCCGCGCCGATCCGGACCGACCTCTCGCTGCCGGCGGAGTTGATCTTGGATGCACCGCGGCTGTTGCTGCAGCAGCAGAAGACCTTCGCCGGCACCGGCGGCGTCCACGCAGCAGGGTTGCTGGGGTTGGACGGCCGAATGCTCTGCGTCCGTGAGGATGTCGGCCGGCACAACGCGGTGGACAAGGTGATCGGCTGGGCGCTTCGGGAGAACCGCCTGCCGCTGTCCTCGCTGTTGCTGGTGGTGTCCGGCCGGGCCTCGTTCGAGCTGACCCAGAAGGCGGCACTGGCCGGGGTCCCGGCACTGGTTGCGGTGTCCGCGCCGAGTTCGCTCGCGGTCGAGTTGGCAGAGCAAGCCGGTCTGACCCTGGTCGGCTTCGTCCGGGGCGAGTCGATGAATGTCTACACCCATCCGGATCGGATCAGCCGGGACGCCGATCCCGCGCGGCCGGCGGTGGCAGCAGCCGATTCCGCCGATTGATCCAAGCGCCTGTCGTCGGTCGGTGCAAGAGTCGGGTCATGGTCGGTCGGCTGAGGGAACGTCCGGAGTGGAAGTTCTTCGCGGTGCTGCCGCGCGCCGACCACCGACTGACCGCCGCCTGGTGGGCGCTGTTGATCTTGACCGGCGTCCTGCCGGCGATCTTCTCGGTCGCGATGGGTGTGCTGATCGGTCAGGTGCAGGCGACTCGGCAGAGTGATGATCTCGGGGGCTTGCTGCTGGCGCTGGGGTTCACCGGAGTGACCTTTGTGTTGATGCAGGTGTTGCCGCCGGTGCAGCAGGCGGTGAGCATGAACCTGGGCAGCACGGTGTCGGCCTGGCTGAACGACACCCTGACCCGTGCCTGCGTTGATCCTCCCGGGCTGGCCCATCTCGAGGATCCCGGGCTGGCCGAGGATCTGACCGTGGCGCGCGAGTTCGACCGCGGGCAGACCGGACCACCGATGTTTCTCAATGTCGACTTCCTGGCCGGTGGCCTGCTCGGGTTGATCAGTGGGCTGGCTTCCGCGGTCGTGCTGGCCGGTTTCGCCTGGTGGGCTCCGCTGGTGTTGATCTTGTGTTGGGGCTCCACGCACTGGCTGCTGCGGGAGAGCGGGGTCTGGCGCGATCGCAACACCCCGGTGGTACGAGAGGCGCAGCGGCACGCCGACTACGCGTACCGACTGGCCACAGATCCCTTGCCTGCCAAGGAATTGCGGCTGTTCGGCCTGGCCGGCTGGACCGTGGACCGCTTCATCAAGCGGCGCCGGAAGCTTTTCGAACTGCAGTATCGGGCGACCCGGATGCGGGAGCGTTCGGTGTTGCTGGCGCTGCTCGTGGTCGCCGCCGGCAATGTGCTGGTCTTCGGCATGCTGGGATCGGCGGCCATCTCCGGCGATCTTGGTCTGGACCGGACCGTCACGTTCGTCCAGGTGGCGATCGGCGTCAGTCTGATCGCCTTCGGCGGACTGAACTGGGTGATGGACGGGGCCGCCGCCCCGGTGGCGGCGGTGCTCCGGCTCGCCCCCGCGATGTCACCCGCAGGATCCCTGTCCTGCCAGGGATCCGAGCCGGCGGAGGCGCCGCAGACCCGACCCGGCTCGGCACACCCATCGGCGGCATCCGGGCCGTCGACGACCACCGACCAGGGACCGCCCGAGATCACCTTGCGGGACCTCCACTTCAGCTATCCCGGCACGGACCGGGAGATCTTCTCCGGACTCGACCTGGTCATTCCCGCGGGTTCGTCGATGGCGATCGTCGGGCAGAACGGTGCCGGCAAGACCACCCTGGCCAAACTGCTCTGCCGCTTCTACGACCCGTCTGCCGGAGCCGTCACGACCGACGGGGTCGATCTTCGCGAGCTGACCCCGGAGCAGTGGTGGCGGCGGGTGACCGCGGTCTTCCAGGACTACGTACGATTCGAGCTACCGCTCCGGGAGAATGTCGCCGTCGGGCACCCGGCGGACACCGACGAGGAGATCATCGCTGCCCTGCGCGAGGCGGGTGCGGACAAGATCACCGGGCTGGACACCGTTCTGGCCAAGGGATATCCCGGCGGCACCGAGCTGTCCGGGGGACAGTGGCAGCGGGTTGCCCTGGCCCGCGCGCTGTACGCGGTCCGTCGCGGAGCGGGACTGGTGCTGCTGGACGAACCGACCGCGCAGCTCGACGTACGGGGTGAGGCGATCATCTTCGACCGGGTGCTGGCCGCGACCCGGCAGGCGACCACGGTGTTGATCTCGCACCGGTTCTCCACCGTCCGACACGTCGACCGGATCTGCGTCCTGGAACACGGCCGGGTGATCGAGGTCGGCAGCCACCAGGAGTTGATGGATCGCGGCGGCCGCTACCGCACCATGTTCGAACTCCAGGCCAAGAGGTTCGGCGCCACCGTGGACGAGGAGGGGGTGAGTTTCGATGTCCTCGGCTGATGATCATGGTGATCCGACCTCGTCCGGCTCCTCCCGGGGTGTCCGGGATCCGCGGCACCGGCGACCCGATGATCTTCCCCCGGCATTGAGTTCGATGTGGCGGCTGTGTCGCCTGGGCTACCAGCACGAGCCGGGTCTGTTGATCTTCGCCGTGGTCGCCACCATCCTGGCCGCCCTGCCGGACGCGTTGCTGGCGCTGTGGCTGAAGATCCTGGCCGATGGCATCGTTGATCACTCCGCGTCGACGGTCTGGTTCGCGGTGTCGGCGATGGCGGTCTCGGTCACCGGCACCTGGTTGCTGAAGGTGATCAGCGATCGGATCACCCGACGGTTCCGGGACAAGGTCACGATCGCCCTGGAGACCCATGTGGCGACCCTGCAGGCCGGCGTCAGCGGGATCGAGATCCATGAGCGGCAGGAGTATCTGGACCGACTTGCGGTGCTGCGCAACCAGATCTTCGTCCTCGACCATATGTACATGTCGGTGCTGGCGACCCTCGGCTGGATCATCCGACTGGTGGTGACGCTGCTGCTGCTGGCCAGCATCCAGCCGGTGTTGATCTTGTTGCTGCTGTTCGGGGTGCCGACGGTGATCAGCTCCAGCCGTCGACCGGTGGCCGAACGCCAGGTCGAGGAAGAGGTGGCCCAGCACAGCCGGCGGGCCGAGCATCTCTTCAACCTGGCCACCACGGCCGCTGCCGGCAAGGAGGTGCGACTGACCGGGATCGG
>DATCVL010000173.1:0-2797 GCA_036566865.1 Microlunatus sp. | reverse complement strand
CGCGGTCAGCGCGCCACCGATGGTCGCCGCGACGGCGGTGCCGATGCCGGCCAGCAGCAGGGCGCGATCGACCGCGGCCACCGACGGATCGACGGCCTCGAACGTGGTGTGGATGCTGATCAGGTCGTCGCCGACCCGGCCGGCCGCCCACAGGTCACGGGTGCCGCGACCGCTGACATCGGTGCCGTGCGAGCCGTCGGTGGTCAGCGCACGCCGCAGATCGGTGGGGACACCGGGATCATTCAGCTGGGAGTCGAACGCGCGCAGGCCGGTCGAACGATAGATCCCCATCGCGGCCACCAGATTGGCGTCGGCGGCACTGCGCTGCTGATCGATCCGGTTCTGCACCACCAGGAGATGGACCGTCAGGGTCAGGATGGCGACCGCGGCGACCACGATGCAGGCGATCGTCGCGGCGATCCGTACCCGAAGTCCGGGGTGCGGCCTGGTGATCATCGGCGCAACTTGTACCCGAACCCGCGAACGGTCTCGATCTGATCGCTGCCGATCTTGGTCCGCAATCGCTGCACGTGCACGTTGACCAAGTGATCATCTTCTTCCCACTCCGGATAGTCCCAGACCCGCTGCAGCAGGGTCGATCGGGACAGCACCACGCCGGGACTGGCTGCAAGCTCGAGCAGCAGCCGCATTTCGGTCGGAGTGAGATTGATCAAGGTCTCGCCTCGGCGCAGTTCGAGGGCCCGCCGGTCAAGATCAAGATCACCGATCCGGACATGATCGACAGTGGCCTCGCTGGTTTCGGCGGCGGGCTGGGTGGTGGACGGTCCGGAACGCCGGGACACGCTGCGCAGCCGGGCCAGCAGGACCTGGATGTCGAACGGCTTGGTCACGTAGTCGTCGGCGCCTGCCTCCAGACCGGAGACGATGTCGATCGATTCGGTCCGGGCTGAGATCAACACCACCGGGGTGTTGCCGGCCTCCCGGATCCGGCGGCACAAGGTGATGCCGTCCAGGCCGGGCAGCATCACGTCACAGACCACGATGTCGAAACCGCCGGCCCGATCGCGATCGGAGAAGGCGCGCCAGGCGTCCAGGCCGTCGCGCTCCCAGGTCACGTCGTAGTCGTACCGCTCGAGGTTGAGTTGCGTCGCCTCACCGATCACATCGTCGTCCTCGACCAGCAGCAGACTGCCAGCTGTCTCCATCGTCGTCCTTCCGCAGCTCTTCCGTGATCAACGTTTTCACACCATCGGCGCCTGAGCGCCAGGCGCCCGCCCCGTGTTCGATGCGTTACGGCTGGTCTCAGCCACCTCGCAGTCGTGCACCGGACACAACACGCAGTCCGCACCGGGCAATGCGCACTCAAGCCGGGCGTACTCAAGCAAGCCGGGCGTACTCAAGCAAGCCGGCAGGCCAAGATGATGTTGTCCAGCAGGATTCCCGATTCGCCGTGTGGCCCGGTGGCCTCGCGTTCCTTGGCCTCCTGTCGTTCGATCCGCCAGTGATCATCGATCAGTTCGAGGTCATCGACGGTCTGCTGCGCGGTCGGGAAGTAGGTCGGATGGTCATGATCGGACGGCATCCAGGGCGGCGCCGCACCATGCTCGACGATCAACAACCGACCACCCAACGCAACCGCGCGGGCGGCCTGCTGCAGCACCCGGGCGCGGGGAAATTCCAGTGGGGTCTGCAAGAACTGCGCCGAGACCAGATCGAACTCGCCGGACGGGAAGTCGGCGGCCAGATCATGCCGGGCGAAGGTGATCCGGCTGTCGACGCCGCGCTCGATGGCCGCCCGTTCTGCCCGTTCCAGGGCCGTGCGGGAGATGTCGACCGCGGTCACCCGCCAGCCCATCCCGGCCAGCCAGACCGCGTCCCCGCCCTCACCGCAGCCCAGGTCCAGCGCCGTACCGACTTCAAGATCAGCAGCGATGCCGGCCAGAATCGGGTTCACCTTGCCGCTCCAGATCTGATCCTGTTCGGCGTAGCGGTTCTCCCAGAATTTCTGGGGGTCGCGCTCCTGGGGCTGGTGATCTCCGGCGTTCGCACCGTGCTGATGAGCCATCGTCCGCATCCTCTCTGACTGCCATGCCTGGGGTGGGCAGTACCGCCGACAGGCCATTCTTGCGGGTTGGATCGAGGCGGCGCGCCGCGGTCCCCCGAGCCACCGGGTTCGTCGGCGGGTCCGAACGTGTGGCAACCGGGCTGCCGCGTCGCGTTCCGAATTGCGGCGGCCGGATGCAGCGCTATCCGGTTGCGGTTCGGCGGCGGTACCGGCAACGTACCCGACGATGACCGATGATCTTGTCCGCGATCTGCCGGAGCTCGACCTGCTGGTGACCGCCGCCGACACTGCCCTGCATCCGTGGATCCGGCAGCACGTACCGGCTGCCGCCCGCCGAGCGGCGTTGGCCGACGAGCTGGATTTCTGGCTGAACACGGCCGCCCGCGACCCCGACCATGCGAGAGGCTTCGCCAAGGCGGCGCCTCAGATCGGGCAGCCGGTTTCGGCCTATCTCGACCGCTGGTTGCCGCTGAGCTCCGGTGCCCGGGTGCTCACCGGCCCGCGCTATCTGGGTCGGGATCCCGACCTGCCCTTCGTCGGCATCCCAGCCGCCGACCGGGCGCTGACTCCCGACGATCGCGCGGCGCTGATCGAACTCGCCCGAGCCGAGTTCGCGGCATTCGCGCCGAAGTTCGTTCTGCTCTACTCGGCCGAACCGGTTGCAGCCTGGCCGGAATGCCGCTCCGAGAAACGGGTCGTGGTCGGGCGGATCGGCGACCTGCGAGGGCTGCCGATCGACGATCGGCTGAGCACTCGCCCGGTTTCGGGCGA
>DATCVL010000172.1:0-5181 GCA_036566865.1 Microlunatus sp. | reverse complement strand
AGCTTCACCAACTGGCGCGAACAAACCCCGGACGACTTCGTGTTCTCGGTCAAGGGCGGCCGGTTCATCACCCACATGAAGCGGCTGCTCGACCCGCAGGCCTCGCTGGCCAACTTCTTCGCCTCGGGCGTGCTCGGACTGGGGCCGAAGCTCGGCCCGATCCTCTGGCAGCTGCCGCCGGACTTCAAGTACGACTCCGGCCGGCTGACCGATTTCTTCGACGCCCTGCCCCGTACTCACGCCGAGGCGATCGCGGTCGGCGGCGGCCATGACCAGAAGTTGACCGAGGATCGGACGCTGTTGACCGCCGAGGATCCCGAGCAGCCGATCCGGCACGCCCTCGAGGTCCGCAACGACACCTTCAAGACACCGAAGCTGCTGGACTTGCTCCAGGAACATCGGATCGCCCTGGTGATCGCCGACACCGCCGGCAGGTGGCCGCAGATCGAAGCGCTGACCACCGACTTCGGCTATCTGAGACTGCACGGCGCCGATGAGTTGTACGTCAGCGGCTACACCGACGATGGCTTGGACGCCTGGGCCACCAAGATCAACTCCTGGTCCGACCGGGTCGACGACCTCTACGTCTACTTCGACAACGACGCCAAGGTGCGCTCGCCCTACGACGCGATGGCGTTGGCACGCCGGCTCAATTCGACGCCGCAGCGATGAACGCGAGCGCGGCCGCGGCCAAGATCAACGCGTGCAAGATCATGTGCTCCGGGTTGGGTCGCGGACGATCACCCAACCGAGGAAGGCTGACGATCGTCTCGGCGTAGGTGCGGGCATGCAGCACGGCAGCCAACCAGCGGCCCCGAACTCCGGTCGAAGGACCGGTGCAGGACGGCCCGAGCGATAAGAATGCAGCCGCAGTTGACGTCAGCCCCGCGGATCGGACGGGTCCAGGTCAACTGCGGTCACGTTTTTATCGTGTCGCCAATCATCGCCCGCGCCCGGGGCTCGGGACCAACGGCGATCCCGCTGACCTGGAGCACGCCGAACTGTTGGATCGGCTGGGATTTCGGTACGTGTGCGAGATGGTCGAGCTCGAGTTGCGGTCCCGGCCGCAGCCGCGGGCGCTGCCGGAGGGCGTCACGACCCGGGGGCCCGGCTCGAGGACGCGGCCGAGATCGACGACGTCCAGACCGCACTGCAATGGCAGCGCCGCTGCGTCGCCTCTGCCCTGCTCACCCAGGCGCTGGGACGGATCCGGAACCGGACCGGGCTACCGATCCGGTTGGTCACCGAGGGGCACGACCCGGCGGGTGCCCGCTCGCTCTACGAGTCCCTGGGCTTCGTCACCGTGTCCCGGCACGGCCGCTACCGAAAGCCGTTGCCGACAGCCGATCCCGACTGATCCGTGACCGGCTGTTGATCACTCCTGGTCAGCTCGGAATCAGCAGATACATGATCAACCACGCCACCGGCGCGGCGAGCAGCAACGAGTCCAGCCGGTCCATCACGCCGCCGTGACCCGGCAGGAAGTTGCTCATGTCCTTGATCCCGAGATCTCGCTTGACCAGCGACTCGACCAGATCACCGAGGGTGCCGACCACGACCAGGCAGGGGCCGAGGATCAGCCCGATCCACCAGGGTGACTGCAACCCGAAGATCGCCATCAGGATCGCCGCTGTGGTGGAGAAAACCACCGACCCGGCCAGTCCCTCCCAGGACTTCTTCGGACTGATCACGGGCGCCAGCTTGTGCTTGCCGAAGAGCACGCCACCGACGTAACCGCCCATGTCGCTCATCACCACCACCAGGATGAAGGTGACCACGCGAGCGACACCTTGATCACTGGCCAGCATCAACGAGGCGAACGATCCGAGCAGCGGCACGTAGACGATCAAGAAGAGGCTCGCCGAGGCATCGGCCAGAAAGCCATCGGAGCCGCGCGGCATCCGCCAGGCCAGTGAGACGATCGCGGTCAGACCCAGCACGCCCAACAACACGGCGTTGGCATCGAGCCGTTCGCCGTTGCCATTGATCGACGGCACGTACGGGGCCAGGTACGGCAGGATCACCGCGCAGCCGGTGCCGACCGCGATCGGGATCGCCGACGCACGGATCCCCCGGCGGCGGAAGTTCTGACCGAGCTCGATGGTCGCCAGGATCGTCAGCGCGGCCATGATCAGGATGAACCCGAAACGGAAGAACGCCAACGACGCAACCACCGAGGCGCCGAGCAAGACCCCGGTGATGGTCGCGGCCCGAAGATCACGACCGGCCCGGCCGTAGTCGGCCTTGTCGTGGTGACCCCAGTCCGGCAGCGCGATGCCGGACGGTTCCGGCAGCCGCTCGCCCGCCGGCGGCAGTGACTCGCCCGCCGGCAGCGGTTCGCCGGCTGGCGGCGGCGCTGCGTCGTCGTCCGGTTGCTGTCGTTCGGCAGGCTCAGAGCCCGGTCCCTTCGTGGAATCGGGTTCGTCCGGCCCGCCCGAATCTGATGTCACTCAGACCTCGAGGAGTTCCGATTCCTTGCGCTTGAGCAGCTCGTCGACCTCGTCGGTGTTCTTCTTGGTCACCGCGTCCAACTGCTTCTCCGCGCGGGTCGCCTCGTCCTCGCCGACCTCGGAATCCTTGACCAGCTTGTCGATGCCTTCCTTGGCCGACCGGCGAGCGCCGCGGACCGATACCCGCGCCTCCTCCGCCTTGTTCTTGGCCAGCCGGATGTACTCCTTGCGGCGTTCCTCGGTCAGCTCCGGCATGGTCACCCGGATGACGTTGCCGTCGTCGGTCGGGTTGACGCCGAGATCGGAGTCCCGGATCGCCTTCTCGATGCCGGCCATCGCCGTCCGGTCGAACGGGGTGATCATGATCATCCGCGCTTCCGGCACGGTGAAGCTGGCCAGCTGCTGGATCGGGGTCGGGGTGCCGTAGTACTCGGCAGTGAGCTTGGAGAACATCGCCGGATGGGCCCGACCGGTCCGGATCGCGGCGAACTCCTCCTTCGCATATTCGATGGCCTTGGCCATCTTCTGTTCGGCGTCAGAGAGTATGTCGGCGATCACAGTAGGTCTCCTGGTCAGCGGTGCTGGTTGTCCTGAAAGATTCTGTCGTACGGCCTACGCTCGCGGGCACCCGGCATCGCCGAGGCGCTCCTCAGGCGTGCACCGTGGTACCGATCTTCTCACCCGCCACCACGGCCTCGATGCTGCCCGCCTCATCCAGGCCGAAGAAGATCATCGGCAGCTTGTAGTCGCGGGCCATGCTGATCGCGGTGGCGTCGGCCACCTTGAGATCGCGGGCGAGGAATTCGTCGTAGGTCAGCTCGTCGAACTTGACCGCATCGCGATTGTGCCGCGGGTCGGAGTCGTACACCCCGTCCACACCCTGCTTGCCCATCAGCAGCACCTCGGCACCGATCTCCAGCGCCCGCTGGGCGGCCACCGTGTCGGTGGAGAAGTACGGCATCCCCGAGCCGGCGCCGAAGATCACCACCCGGCCCTTCTCCAGATGCCGCTCGGCCCGACGCGGGATGTACGGTTCGGCCACCTGGCCCATGGTGATCGCGGTCTGTACCCGGGTCTGCACGCCTTCCTTCTCGCAGAAGTCCTGCAGGGCAAGGCAGTTCATCACGGTGCCGAGCATGCCCATGTAGTCGGCGCGGTCGCGTTCCATGCCCCGCTGCTGCAGCTCGGCTCCGCGGAAGAAGTTGCCGCCGCCGACCACGATCGCGACCTGTACGCCGCGCTCGGCAACGGCCCGGATCTGCTTGGCGACGCTGGCCACCACGTTCGGGTCGACACCGACCTGACCACCGCCGAACACCTCACCGGAGAGTTTCAGCAGTACACGCTTGTACGGGCCATCGGTCATCTTGGTGCCTCCTCGGGCGGTTGGAGTGATCGCTCCGCGATCGGGCAGGTGGTTGCAGATTCCAGGTCAGGTCGCCGGTTCATCGCGGCCCGGCCGGGTCCGAACATGAAACATGCGCTGTGCGACACCGATTGTTGTGCCTCACAGCGCATGTTCCTATCAAATCAGGCCCAGTTCTCGTCAAGCCCGGAGCGGATCACGCGCCGGCCTGGAAGCGGACGAAGCGGGTGACCTTGACCCCGGCGGCATCCAGCTGCTTGCCCACGGTGGTCTTCTGGTCGGTGACCGACGGCTGCTCCAGCAGGACGACCTCCTTGAAGAAGGCGTTCACCCGGCCTTCGACGATCTTCGGCCACGCCTGCTCCGGCTTGCCGGACTCCTTGGCGTTCGCCTCGGCGATCTCACGCTCCTTGGCGACCAGTTCGGCCGGCACCTCGTCCCGGGTCAGGTAACCCGGGCGCATGGCGGCGACCTGCTGTGCTGCGACCTTGGCGGCCTCGGCGTCGGCACCCTCGTACTCGACCAGGACACCGATCTGCGGCGGCAGGTCGGGGTCGCGGCGGTGCAGGTAGACGGCGTGCTGGCCGGCGACGTACGCGACGTTGCTGAGCTCAAGCTTCTCGCCGATCTTGGCGGCCAGCTGGGTCACCGCGTCGGCGACCGTGGCACCGGTGCGCAGGGTCGCGGCGCTGGCGGCCTCGACGCTGTCGGCCTTGGCCACGGCAGCGGCCGCGACGATCTCGCCGGCCAGTGCCTGGAACTCGTCGTTCTTGGCGACGAAGTCGGTCTCGGCACCGAGCTGGATCAGCGCACCACCGGCCTCGGCCACCAGGCCGTTGCTCGCGGCGCGCTCGGCACCCCGCTTGGCGGCCTTCGCGGCACCGGAGACGCGGAGCACCTCGATGGCCT
Source organism: Microlunatus sp. (assembly GCA_036566865.1). Lineage (GTDB taxonomy): Bacteria > Actinomycetota > Actinomycetes > Propionibacteriales > Propionibacteriaceae > Microlunatus. The sequence continues at coordinate 456 of DATCVL010000172.1, read as the reverse complement.
TCTCGAAGTCACCGTCGGCTTCGGTGAGCGCCTTCTTGGCATCCATCATTCCGGCCCCGGTGGCGTCCCGGAGCCTCTTCACATCGGCAGCGGCAATTGTTGCCATGACTGTTGCTTTCCTCGATCTCTTCGGTGGCATTCGGCCCGGCGTGGCTGGCACCCGGACCCGTAGGGCGATACAGCGCCCGGCACCCCCGTACGGGAGCGCCAAGCACTGCGAACGGTCAGTTCTCCGGACGGTCGGAGTCGGCCTTGTCGGCTGCCTGCTCGGCATTCTCCGCCGCGACCGCCGGCTTCTCGTCGGCCGGCGTCAGCGCCTCGGCCTCGGCCACTGCCTCGGCGGGAGCTTCGCCTTCCTGGCCCTGGCCGAGCAACTCCCGCTCCCAATCGGGCATCGGCTCGCTGCTCGCCACTTCCTCACCGGTCTGGCCGCCGGAGCGCGACATCAGGCCGTCG
>DATCVL010000171.1:0-17249 GCA_036566865.1 Microlunatus sp. | reverse complement strand
TCGAGCTCGAGCTCGACGACCGCAGCCGGAGTTATCTCGGCGATCATGGTCTGCCTGCCGGAGCCGATGATCAACTCGACCCGGACGCTGTCACCGATCGGTTCCAGGCCGCGTACCTGCACCGGCCAGACATTGCGCGGGCTGCCTTCCGGTCGTGTCCGCCAGAGCGCGATTGCTGACGGTCGGAAGGCCGCGAACACCTTGCCCTGCACCCGATGCCCGATGTTGATCATGGTCCGGTCCGGCAACCGGACCGCACTCCCCTCCCCCTCGCCGGCGAGCAGATTGAGGCCCATCAGGCGGGCGACGTAGTCGGTACGCGGGCGGCTGGCCACCTCTTCCCTGGTGCCGACCTGGACCAGATGCCCGCGCTCGATCACCACCAGTCGATCCGCCAGTACGGCTGCATCGGTGGGGTCATGGGTGATCACGATCGTGGCCCCGGCGAAGTCGGCCAGATGGCGGCGGAGTTCGGCGCGCACGGTCAACCGGGTGCGCGCATCGAGCGCCGCCAACGGCTCGTCCAGCAGCAGCAACGACGGATCAGTCGCCAGTGCTCGGCACAGCGCCACCCGCTGCGCCTGGCCGCCCGACAGTTGACCCGGCCGCATCCGGGCGAGTTCGGCCGCGCCCAGCCGCTCCAGCCAGTCGCCGGCGCGCTGCCGAGCGGTGGCCCTCGGCACTCCCGCCGCCCGCGGTCCGAAGGCGACGTTGTCCAGCACCGTCAGGTGCGGGAACAGCAGGTAATCCTGGAAGACCACTGCAACCGGTCGGCGATACGGCGCCAGATGGGTGCGCGGACCGTCGAGGATCCTGCCGTCGAGGGTGATTTCGCCGTCGTCCGGCGGCAGCAGGCCGGCCAATGCTCGCAAGGCGGTGGACTTGCCCGCACCGTTCGGCCCGACCAACGCGACGACCTCGCCCGGCCGGACCGTGAGTTGGAGGTCGAGGAGGAAGTCGCCACGGCGTACCCGGAGGTCGGCTCGCAGGCCCTCGGATCGCTGCGCGGTGTCGACGGCCTTCACCATGCCCGCACCCACCGATCGCGCAGCAGCGCCAGCACCGCGACCGAGACCGCCAGCAGCAGCACCGAGAGCAGCAGGGCTGCGTCCGGGTCGGTCTCCAACGCGAGGTAGACGGCCAACGGCATGGTCTGGGTGGTGCCGGGGAAGTTGCCGGCGAAGGTGATGGTGGCGCCGAACTCGCCCAGTGCGCGAGCCCAGGCCAGCACCGCACCGGAGGCGATCCCCGGCCCGATCAGCGGCACGGTGACCCGCCAGAACACGGTCGCCGGGCGGGCGCCGAGCGTCTGAGCGGCATCCTCGTAGCGGCGGTCGGCCGCTCGCAGGGCACCTTCGACGGCCAGCACCAGATACGGCAACGCGACGAACGTCTGCGCCAGCACGACCGCGTACGGGGTGAAGGGAAAGGCGAACCCGGTCAACTCGTACAGCGGTCGGCCGAGAATCCCGGACCGGCCGAGCACGGTGAACAGCGCGACTCCGCCGACCACCGGCGGCAACACCAGCGGCACCGTGATCACCGCTCGCAGCAATGACCGGTACCGGCCACCGGGTCTGGCCAGCAGCCAGGCCATCGGGACACCGAGCAGCAGCGCCAGCAGGGTCGCGATGCTGGCGGTGATCAACGACAGCCGCAACGCCAGCCAGGCGTCGGCACCGCGCAGGATCGTCCCGGCCTCGGACCAGGGTGCCCGGACCAGCAGCCCGATCAGCGGCAGCACCAGGAAGGCGAATCCGATCGCAGCCGGCACGGCCAGCACGATCGGTGGTCGAGTGCCGGTCACACTCCTGGACGCCATGATCAACAGTTCAGCAGATGATCATGGCGCACCGAAACCGGCGCTTGCCAGGACCTGTTGACCGGCATCGGACTGGACGTAGTCGACGAGCGCCTTCGCGCCGGCCGCATTCTTCGACTCCTTGAGAGCGACGATCGGGTAGCTGTTCACCACAGCTGACGCCTGATCGAATTCGATCCCCTGGACCTTGTCCCCTGCCGCGGCGACATCGGTCTTGTAGACCAGCGCGGCATCCGCCTCGTTCTGCTCGACCTTCTGCAGGGCAGCCTTGACATCGGACTCGTAGCTGACCGCCTTGGGGGTGATCTTCGCGTCGGCGAAGACCTGCTGTGCGGCCGCACCGCAGGGCACCTCCTTGGCACACAAGACGGTCTTGTGCTCCGGATCAGCGAAATCGGCCAGCCCGGTGATCTTGCCCGGGTTCCCTGCTGGTACGGCGATTTCCAGGGTGTTGGTGGCGAAGACGGCCGGCTCGCCGGATCCATTGCCGGCATCGGTGACCATCTTCATCGTGCGTTCATCGGCGGTCGCCAGGACGTCGGCAGGCGCACCCTGATTGACCTGGGTGGCCAACGTCGCGCTGGAGCCGAAGGAGAAGGTCACGGTGCTTGCGGGATGCAGCTTTTCGAAGTCCGCCCCGATCGTGCCGAACGATTCGGTCAACGATGCCGCAGCGAGCACGGTGATCTTGCCGCTCACCGCAGCACCGGAGGCCGACGCCGCCGACGAGGCGGAGGAGCCGGAGCCGTCGGCGGAGGGCGACTGCTGGCCACCGCAGCCGGCCGCGGACAGGGCCAGCATCAGGCCGGCCGCGACCATGATCATCTTCGCCATAGGTGACCTGGTCACTCCGGCACCTCGATCACCACATTGGTGGCCTTGACGGCGGCCACAGCGAGCACGCCCGGCTCGAGCTGAAGATCATCTGCGGCCTCGGCGGACATCAGCGAGACCACCCGGAACGGACCACACTGCAGGTCGACCTGAGCCATCACCTTGTCCTTGACGACCCGGGTGACCAAACCGGTGAAGCGATTCCGCGCACTCTCCGCGACGTGGGTGGCACCGGTCGGTGCGGTCGCGACCTGCTGCGCGATGCGAGCGAGCTCGGCTCCGTCGATCCGGATCGGGCCTGGCCCTTCGACGACTCCGAGACGCTGCGATTCGATCCAGCGACGCACGGTGTCGTCACTGACACCGAGCAGGCCTGCTGCCTGAGATATCCGATAATGCGGCACAATCGACACCCTATCGCCCGCAGATGCGGACCACGGATCATATTGGCCGATCGCTCCACGGCGCGACGAGCGTCGCGATCAACACTCACCCGCCGAGCGTTCAAGTTCCGTTCATGTCGATCTTGGAAGAATGGCGGCCATGGCGACGACCGGACGGGTGATCGTGATCACCGGCGCGATGGCCGCGGGTAAGTCCACGGTGGCCGAGCTGCTGTCCCAGCAGCTTCCCCGGACGGCCCATGTGCGCGGCGACGTGTTCCGGCGGATGGTGATCAACGGCCGAGTGGAGATGACACCGGAGCCTTCGGCGGAGGCGGTACGCCAGCTGTCGTTGCGTTACGACCTCGCCGCCCGGACGGCGGACAACTACGCCGCCGCAGGATTCGACGCCATCGTCCAGGACGTGATCATCGGACCCGACCTGCGCGCCTTCATCGACCGGATCACGAATCGTCCGCGCTATCTGGTAGTGCTGTCGCCCAGCGTGACCGCCCTGCAGTGGCGAGAGGAGCAACGGGTCAAGGCCGGCTACGTGCACTTCTCCCCTGATGCCCTGGACCGGGTGCTCCAGGACGAGACCGCGAAGATCGGTTACTGGCTGGACTCCAGTGCGCAGACACCGGAGGAGACGGTGGGCGACATCCTCGCCAACCTCGACCGCGCCGAGGTCTGATCGGCCGTCACGCGGCCCCTGCCCGATCGAGGCCCAGGACGAGACGCCTAGGAGGAGTTGTCGTCCTCTTCGGCCCAGTCCACCGATCGGACGCCCTCGACCCCGGCAATCGCATCCAGCAGATCGCCCGGGTTGGTGCCGCCCTCGGCCGCGATGAACACCGCGACGTAGCCCGGATCGGTACGGTGCGAACCGGTCCGCAGCCGGGAGATCCGCCAGTTGCGCTGAGTGATCACCTCGACGATGTCGCGGAGCAGTCCACGGCCGTCGCGATATTCGATCTGCATCTCGGCCTCGCCGCGACGATGGCTGATCCGGTGCAGCAACGGGCCGAGCAGCACCACCAGGAAGTACGCCGCCGACACCACCGCGGCGAGCACGAACAGACTGCCGCCGCAGGCCATCCCGATCGCCGCGGTCAACCAGATCGATGCCGCCGTGGTCAGCCCCCGAACGGCATCGGAACGGAACACGATGATGCCCGCACCGAGGAAGCCGATACCGGACACGATCTGGGCGGCAACCCGGCTCGGGTCGAGGCTGATGCCCTGCACCCCGAGCAGGTCGGCGAAGCCGTATTTGGACACCAGCATGAACAGTGCCGAGCCGAGGCCGACCAATGCGTGCGTTCGGATCCCGGCCTGTTTGCCTCGGAACTGTCGTTCGAAGCCGATCGCCAAGGACAACAGCAATGCGGCACCGAGCTCGGGCAGCCGGGCCAGCTGCAGACTCCACTGCAGGTCGGTCTGCATCGTGATCAACTGCGGCATCGTGATCAACTGCGGCATCATGATCAATTGAGCGGGCATCCAGATCTCCATCGGCACCTCCGTGCATCAACCTATTCGCTATCCACGACGCGACGGCTCACCCAGCCAGCGCGTCAACGCCGCCGACAGAGCCACCGGGGCGTCGTACTGGATCAGATGGCCGGCGCCGTCGATCAGTTCGAGCTCGGCGCCGGGGATCATCCCGGCCAGTCGCTCGGCCCGGTCTGGCGGGATCCACCGGTCCTGCCGCCCCCAGATGATCTTGGTCGGCACCTTGATCGTCGGATACAGCGGCTCGATCTGATCGGTGAATCGCTCGTCTGCCTGGGCGATCTGTCGATAGAAGGCGCTCTGTCCGGCCTCGGTCAGCCACGGTCCGGCCAGCGCGGCGAGCTGATCATAGTTCAGGCCGCGGTGGCTGGCGCCGCTGATGTACGCCTCCAACGCGCCGCGATGGATCGTTGCCGGCAACTGCCGGAAGACCTCCGAATGTCGGCCGACCAGTCGGAAGAAGTCCGACCCCCAGGGTCGCAGCGCGACAACGTCGATCAAGGCCAGCGAAGCGTACGCCGCCCCGTGCAGGAGGTGCGCGCGCAGCGATACCGCGCCGCCGAAGTCGTGCGCCACCACCTGCGGATGATCAAGCCCCCAGGCGGTGAGCAGATCGGCCAGCAGCTCGCCCTGCACACCAAGATCAACGGCGTGATCCGGATCCATCGATGACTGTCCGTAGCCCGGCATGTCCCACAAGTAGACGCTGTACCGTCGCGCGAGCATGTCGGCGTAGGGCTGCCAGACCACCGACGACCACGGGGTGCCGTGACACATCACCACGGCGGCGCCCGAACCGATCCGGTCCCAGCGCACCGTCCGGCCATGCCAGGACAGTTGCTCGCGCAGTTCCATCGTCTCCCCTCCGGTAGCCGGACGCACGAGCCTAGCCGACGCTGCCGATGGGTCGAAGGAGCCTGATCAGCTGTCGCGGTAGCTGGATTCGTCCAGGCCACTCATGCTCGGGTCGTAGCCGACGCCGCCGACGTCGTACATCGACGTCATCCAGTGATAGAAATTGTCACCCCGGTCTCGCAGCAGCTGGTAGAGCCGGTGCATCATCTCGGCCTGCACGTCGGCGAGCCCGGGCTCGCCGTACTGGTTGTGGAGTTCGTCCGGATCCGTCGCGAGGTCATAGAGCTCGTTCACCGATTCCGGATTGATCACCAGTTTGTAGCGGCGATTGCGCAACATCCGTTGTGGGTAAGGGAAGTGATGGCCGTGGAATTCGCAGACGATGTCCTCCGGCCAGCGCGTACGATCCTCCGGACGGTCGATGATCAAGGGCAGCAGACTGCGTGAATCCGTTGCCGGGCCGGGATCCGCGCCGGCAAGCTCCAGGATCGTGGCGGTGCAGTCGAGCAGGCTGACGAAGTCGTCGCAGACCAGGCCGGGGCGTTGCCCGGGCACCCGGACGATGCCCGCGATGCGGTAGATGTCCTCGTACATGGCCGGGCCCTTGTCGTGCAATCGATGAGCCCCGGTGAACTCGCCATGATCACTGGTGAAGAAGATCGCCGTCTCGTCGTCCAGGCCAAGCCGCCGCAACGCCTCCAGGACCCGGCCGATCTCGAAGTCGATCATGGCCACGTACCCGCGATAGATGGCGATCAGCTTGCGGCTGATCTCGAGCGGCATGGTGTCGAAGGTCCAGTGTGCGCTGTAGTTCCGCTGCACCGGCGGCTTGCCCTCGAAGGTCTCCATGATCGACTTCGGCAGCTCGACAGTGTCGGGATCGACCAGGTCGAAATACTCGTCCGGCAGGATGTAGGGCAGGTGCGGGCCGAAGAAGTTCAACTGCAGGAAGAACGGCTTGCCCTGCCGCACCTCCGCGGCGTAGCGCTCCAACAACTCGATCGTCCGGGTCGCCAGATAGTGCTCGAAGGTGGCCTCGACGGGTTGCTGCAGCCGGGCGGCCAGCAGATTGCCCGGTCCGCCGTTCGGCAGCGTGCCGCGGATCCGATCGCTGATCCGGTACGGCGGCAACTCCCGTTCGGCCAGATAGCTCAGGTAATCGGGATGATCGACCGGATTGTGCCAGCCCGGCAGGGCCGGCCCGTCGAAGCCGAAATCGTTGCCCGTCTTGTCGGTGCCGACGTGCCACTTGCCGATCAGCCCGCAGTTGTAGCCCTGGTCGCGAAGGGCGGCGCCGAAGGTGAACTGGTCCGGCGGAAGATCCTCGAGGTAACCGACATTGCGTTCGTAGTTGGCCAGCAGTTTGTGTCGGAACGGCGCCGCACCGGTCAGCAGGCTCGCCCTGGCCGGGGTGCAGATCGCCGTCGGCGTGTACCACCGATCGAAGCGGGTGCCGGTTGCCGCAAGCTCATCCAGCACCGGCGTCCGGGCCCCCGGTCCGCCGTACGCGCCGATGGTGTCCGTCCGGTGCTGGTCGGTCATCAGGAAGAGGATGTTCTGTCGCTGACCTGCATGCTCTGCGTCGCCGGGCCGTCCCTGGCTCATCGCGGCGCCCCCATCCGGGCTCTGCCCCCGGTAGATCGGTCGACGACCACCGCCTGATGACCCATCGATCCTCCTCGTCCTGTTTGCCTGCCTGTCCGCCGAAAGGCTTCCGTAAGGTAGCGCTACCATGCGGCCGGGTCAAGAATTGCTGGGGACGCGCTGGCTCTAGCATCTGGGGCAGAGAGTCCTACAGCCCGACGAGAGGTGTCGATGCCACGACGTGCCGGAGAGCGGCGCCGCCTCGGAAATCCGTCGGTGGCCGATGTAGCCGAGCGGGCCGGCGTCGCGCCGGTCACGGTCTCCCGGGTCGTCAACGGGCACAGCTCGGTGAGTTCACGGACCCGGGAACGGGTCGAACAGGCGATGGCCGAGCTCGGCTACCGGGCGAACACCGCCGCCCGCGCCCTGGCCACCGGCCGATTCGGGACCATCGGTGTGATCGCCTTCGACCTGACCAAGGTCGGCAACCTCTACATCGCCGACGCGGTCATCCGGGAGGCCCAGCGCAACGGATACGCGATCAACCTGGCCACCCTCGACGCCGCCGACGACGCCACCCTGCAGGCTGCCGTACGACGACTGACGAACCTGGCGATCGACGGCTTGATCGTGGTCGAGGCGAGGATCCTGGACACCCCCAACCTGCAGCTGCCGGACAATCTGCCGGTCGTCGTCGCCGAGGGCGCACCCGACATCGGTTACCCGGCGGTCGGCATCGACCATGGCGCCGGAGCGATCGCGGCGGTGGAGCATCTGCTCCGGCTCGGCCACCGTACGGTGCACCACATCACCGGGCTCACCGACTCGCATCCGTCCGTACGCCGCCGCGAGGGGTGGGAGCGGACCCTGCGTCGCCATGGCCGGGAGATCCCGCCGGCGGTGCCCGGCGACTGGACCGCGGCATCGGGCTACCGGGCGGGGTTGCAGATTCTCGACGACCCCACCGTCACCGCGATCTTCGCCGCCAACGACCAGATGGCGATCGGAGTGCTCCACGCGGCCGCGGAACGTGGCCGCCGAGTCCCCGACGACCTGAGCGTCGTCGGCTACGACGACTCCGAGACCGCCGAATACCTCAACCCACCGCTGACCACAGTGCACCAGGACCTGGCCGAGGTCGGGCGTAACTGTGTCAGCCTGCTGCTGACCACGATTCAGGGCGGTAAGCCGACGTGGTCCACGCAGTTGCTGCCGCCCGAACTCGTCGTCCGCAGAAGTACTGCTGCACCGGATCCGGCCGACTGAGCCGACTCTGGCTCGGGCGCGTTCGCAGGCCCGGTCAACCGGCCTTTCGGATCCAGAACGAGTCTTGACCGGCCTACCGGCTGGCTCGTATGGTACCGCTACCATTCGACGGTCAGCGGTGACAGGAGTTCGCGTGATGTACCAACCGAGGTCGTGGTCCCCCGAGAGGGCCGGTTCAGCGTTTTCCCGTCGAGGGTTCCTCGGCGCCGCGGCCGCGATCGGTGCCGCCGCCGGTCTGTCCGCCTGCACCGGCGGCGGTCAGTCCAGTGAGCAAGCAGGCGGGGCGGCGGGAGGGGCCACCGGCAGCATCGCCTGGTGGGACCAGTACCGACCGCTGACGAAACTGTTCGAGGACGACATCTTCGCCGGGTACATGAAGGACCACCAGGGTGTGAAGATCACCCGGCGCGAGATGGAGGGACCCGACCTCGGACAGGCCCTCCAGCTGGCCAAGCGCAGCAACCAACTTCCGGACGTTACGTCAACCGCCGGACTGGATGCCGCGGCCGCAGCGCTGGTGGACGAGCAGTGGTTCCAGCCGATCGGCGATCTGGTCGATGTCGAGGGCAGCCCGGTCGGCGACTACCTGTACGACGGCGTGCATCGCTTCGACGGCAAGCTCTACTCCTTCCCGGTCTTCACCGGCCGGGTGCATGCCTGCATCCCGTGGTCCAACACCGCTCAGCTGAAGAAGGCCGGTGTCGACCCTGACGAGTCCCCGGCGACCTGGGACGATTTCCGCGCGGTGGCCCGGACCTGCACCAAGAAGACCGCCGACGACGTCTACGGCGTGCTGCTGCCGGGCAAGGATCCGACCTACTTCGATTCGGTCGTCGGCGCTCTCGCCCAGACTGCCGGCGCGCCGGGCGGCATCGACTGGAGCACCGGGAACTACGTCTACGACTCCCAGCAGTACGGCGACGCGATCGAATACCTGCTGTCGCTGCAGGCCGACAAGGTCGTCCATCCGTCCTCGCCGTCGATGGGACCACGGGACGCCCGAGCGCGCTGGGCCGCCGGACAGGGAGTGATCTATCCCTGGGGTTCCTGGATCATCGGCGGCCTGATGGTCGAGGAGCCGCAGTCGATCGAACGCGGCATCGGCGTCTGGCACATCCCGACCCAGGAGACCACCCGGCACTTCATCCACGGCAGCCCGAGCGGCGGGACCTTCTGGGTGACCAGTTCGTCCAAGCACGCCAAGCTGGCGGCCGATGTGATGCTGCAGTTGAGCTCCGTCGACGTGCAGAAGAAGCTCGCCGCCACCATGGACGCGCCGCCGGTGCTGCTCGATCTGGTCAGCGAGTCCGAGGCGCACCCGACGTACAAGAAGAGCGTTGAGTATCTGCAGTCCGACGTACGGATCGGGCCCGACCCGACGGTCGGCACACCCGGAGTGGCTGAGGTGCTGGCGACGATGCGCGACATCCATCCCAATGTCGGGGAGATCACCCAGGCCGCGATGACGGGATCGGAGCGGAACTATCGGGCCAAGCTGCGGACCTTCAACCAGAAGATGACTGCCGAACGTGAGCGGGCGATCAAGCAGGTGCAGAAGTCGGGCACCGACGTCAGCGAGGACGCCTGGGCCTTCGGCAACTGGGATCCGACCAGGGACTACACGCCCGACTCGTACCAGAGCAAGTGATCAGCATGACGGGCCTCGCACCGGACCAGGCAAGATCATCGGCATCCGCCGGGACCCTGCCGTGACCGCCGCGCTCCCCCGGACCGCACCCAGCAGCTCCGGCGGAACCGCCCGGCGCAAGCGTTGGTGGCGGCAGAACTGGTGGATCTACCTCTTCCTGCTGCCCACTGCACTGGGGTACGGCGCCTACACGCTGTATCCGCTGGTCGCTTCCTGGTGGTACGCCTTCCTGGACTGGCCGGGTTTCGCCGACGCCGGCACCTTCATCGGAATCGAGAACTTCCACCGATTGCTGACCGACGACCTGTTCTGGAACGCGTTCGGCAACTCACTACTTTTCTTGATCCTCTCGGTCCCGTTGCGGGTCGGTCTCGCGCTGCTGCTAGCACTGGTCCTCAACTCCCGCAAGACGCCCTTCCGCGGACTGTTTCGGACCCTGTTCTTCCTGCCGGTGGTGACCACCGGAGCGATCGTGGGCATCGTCTTCACCCTGATCCTCGACGGCAGCGGACCGATCAGTCTGGCCTTGATCAAATCGGGTCTGCTGGACGATCCGGTCAACTTCACCGCCAACGCCGGCACCTCGCTGTACGCCGGAATCGCCGTCTGGGTGTGGAAGTGGCTGGGCATCACCTTGATCTACTGGCTGGCCGCGCTGCAGACGGTGCCGCAGGACGTGCACGAGGCTGCACTGATTGACCGGGCCGGCGCGTGGGCGGAATTCCGCCACATCACCCTGCCGCTGTTGGTGCCGTTCCTGGTGATCATCACCCTGATCGACACGGTGTCGGCTCTGAATGTCTTCGATCTGATGCAGACATTGACCGGCGGCGGCCCGTCCTTCTCCTCCGAGGTGATCGAGATCTACATCTTCCGCACCGCCTTCGGCGCAACGGTTCCCCAGCTCGGCTACGCATCCGCCGCGGCAGTGTTGTTCGGGCTGCTGACGATGATCTTGGCCGTGGCCCAGGCACTCGGCGTACGCTGGGCCCGCCGTCGGATGGCACCACGATGACACTCACCTCGTCCCGACCAGTCGCCGCGACCGGCTCGTCGGCAGGCTCGCCGACCGGCATCAACTCCCGCCGACGCCGCGGCCCGCGGACGCGTACGGTGATCACCGGTGTCGTACTGGCTGTGATCGCTGCCATCTGGATCTATCCCTTCGTCTGGTTGGTCTCGGCCTCGTTCAAGACCACCAGCGAAGTCTTCGGCAGGGGCCTGAGCCTGATCCCGGAACAGTGGCGGTGGGAGAACTACGCCCGGGCCTGGACCGATGTCGGCTTCGCCCATTACATGATCAACACCGTGATCATCACGTTGGGCACGGTGCTGCTGGTGATCATCCGCTGTGCGCTCGCCGGCTACGTGCTGGGACGCAAGACCTTCCCCGGCAAGCGACCGCTGATCGTCCTGTTCTTGATCACGTTCTTCATCCCGGAGGGCTACACGATCATCCCGATCACCCAGCTCACCGATCAACTGCACCTGCTGAACACCCATCTCGGCGTGATCCTCGGTCTCGGCGCGGGTGGTCAGGTGACTGCGATCCTGTTGTACGCCGGCTACTTCGCCAAGCTGCCCAAGGAATTGGAGGAGTGCGCCGAGTTGGACGGTGCCGGGCCGATCCGGATCTTCGCCCAGATCATGCTGCCGCTGGCCTGGCCGATCACCTCGACCGTGTTCATCCTGACCTTCCTGTTCGCCTGGAACGTCTACCTGTTGCCCCTGGTGTTCACGCTCAGCGATCCCGACCTTCGTACCCTTGCCGTCGGGATGACCGTCTTCGTCAGCGAGCAGAGCACCGACTGGTCGGGCATGGCCGCGGCGGCGGTGATCTCGCTGGCCCCGGTGATCGCTGTCTTCGCCGTTCTCCAGCGGAGATTCGTGGACAGCATCGCCGGCGCTGTCAAACAATGACCCGACAAGATCAACATCCATCCGTTTCCTGATCCAGGAGTGATCAACATCGTGACCACCGTGCCGACGACGGCCGAAGCCACCATTGAGATCGACACCCAGCATCCGCTGGGCGTGATCGACGACAACGTCTACGGCCACTTCCTGGAGTCGGCGTTCTTCGGCAACATCGAGGGCGGTGTGATGGACGAGGGATCGCCGCTGTCGATCAAGGATCCGGGGCTGCTGCAGGGACTGCGAGCCGACGTCCTCGAGTTGTGCCGTGAACTGACGCCGGGTCCGATCCGCTGGCCGGGAGGGAATTTCACCTCGGCCTACCACTGGACCGACGGGATCGGCCCGCGCGACGACCGGCCGACCCGGTTGGAGCTCGCGTGGGGTAGCCGAGAGACCAACCGCTTCGGCACCGACGAATTCCTGGCCTGGTGCGAGGCCGTCGGCGGCCAGGCCTATCTGGCGCACAGCGCCCGGGACGTGGACGAGGCCGTGCGCTGGGTGGAGTACACCAATGCCGCCGCGGACAGCACCACACTGGCCAGGACCCGCGGGCGCAATGGGCGAACCGAGCCCTGGCGAGTCCGCTACTGGGGCGTCGGCAACGAGGTCTACGGACCGTGGCAGATGGGCCATCGCAGCCCCGAGCAGTACGCCCTGGATGCGCGCGAACACGCGCTCTTCATGAAGGCGGTCGATCCGGAGATCACCACCATCGGTGTCGGCATTCCCTGGCAGCAGGAGGACTGGACCCGCCCACTGCTGCAGCGGGCCGGCCGGCAGCTGGATCTGCTCTCGCTGCACCTGTACGGAGCCAACGCCGGCCTGTATCTGGACGACGACTACGACGACGCGCTGTCCCAGACGGTGCATTTCGAGAACGAGCTCCAGTCCTACTCCCGGTTGGTCGGCGAGCTCTCCGACCAGGCAGGACTCGAGCGACCGCCGGGCCTGGTGATGGACGAGTGGAACATCCGCCATGTCGAGCCGACCAGTTGGCCCGAGCCGCAGCCCGGCGATGTCGGCGGCACGGCGCCGCGAGACCTGCCGACGGCGGCGGAGGACGCCGATCGCCGGCCGGGCTACCGGGTGAACAGGTGGAGCCCGCGGACGCTGACCGACGCACTGTTCTACGCCGGCGTCTTCAACGCCGTGCACCATACGGCCGGCCTGGCCGCGCCCTTCGTGATGACCAACGCCGTCAACCTGGTGAATGCCAACGGCATCGTGGTCGCCCGTCCCGGTGGCGCCGTACGCAGTGCCATCTTCTGGGTCTGGAAGCTGTATCGCGAGCTGACCGGACGTACCGCGCTGTCCGCCCGGGTCAGCGGTCCGGCGCGGACCGGATCGATCCGACACGGCGACGTACGCGACAAGCACGGCGACTTCGTCACCAGCCCGGGCACCATCGCCGACCTGGACGTATCGGCAACCCGGGCATCCGACGGCACCCTGCGGTTGGCCGTGATCAACCGCAACCGGAGCCGATCGATCACCGCAAAGTTGATCTTGGACGGCCGCGGCGCCGGATCGGTGACTGCACGGGTCAGCTGCCTCGGCGGAGATGTCGAGGACCCGGCGACGGCGAACACCCTCGACCAACCAGACGCCGTCGCCGCCCGAGATCTGGGCGATGTCGCCGCGGTCGACGGCGGCTGGACCTTCAGTCCGCATTCGCTGACGGTGCTGAGGCTGCCGATCTGACGGCTGTCGGTACGGCCTGTACCGGCGCCTGACCGATCGTCAGGCTGCGGGTGCCGCTGCCGGCCAGCGGCACCCCGTTGGTCGGCCGGGATGTCGCCCGCGGATAGTCTGTCGCTGTCCGGCGCCGCTCGGCCCGGTCATTCACCTCGTCACGCGGGAGCAACACCACGGCATGTGCGGCATCGTCGGCATCGTCTCCTCAGAACCGGTCAACCAGCAGATTTACGATGCCCTGCTGATGCTGCAGCATCGTGGCCAGGACGCGACCGGCATCGTCACCGCGGACGGCCCGACCTTCCACGTGACGAAGTCGCGCGGGCAGGTGCGGGAGGCGTTCAGGACTCGGGACATGCGGTCCCTGCTGGGCACGGTGGGGCTCGGGCATGTCCGCTACACAACCCGCGGTGACGCCGCCAACGAGCGCGAGGTGCAGCCCTTCTACGTCAATGCGCCGTACGGGATCACGCTGATCCACAACGGCAATCTGACCAACGCCCGTGAGCTGGCCGGCGACCTGTTCCACGTCGACCGGCGGCACGTGAACTCCACCAGCGACACCGAACTGCTGCTCAACGTGCTCGCCACCGAACTGCAGAAGCAGATCAGCGGCATCGAACTCGAGCCGGAGCAGATCTTCGCCGCAGTGCGGCAGACCCATCGCCGGCTGGAGGGGTCGTACGCGGTGGTCAGCCTGATCGCCGGTTACGGCCTGCTCGCCTTCCGGGACCCGTACGGCATCCGACCGTTGATCATCGGCAAGCGTGAAAATGGTCGTCGGACCGACTGGATCGTCTGCTCCGAGTCGGTGGCCGCCGAGGCATCCGGCTTCGAAGTCGTCCGCGATGTCGAACCCGGCGAGGCGATCTTCATCACCGAGCAGGGTGAGCTCTTCTCCCGACAATGCGCCGAGCGGACCCGGCTGGTGCCGTGTGCCTTCGAGTACATCTACCTGGCCCGGCCGGATTCGATCATGAATCAGATCTCGGTGTACGAGGCCCGGCTGCGGATGGGTGATCGGCTGGCCGAGCGGGTCCGAGAGCAGTCCCCACTGGGCGATATCGACGTTGTGATGTGCGTACCCGATTCGGCGCGGCCGGCCGCCATGCAGGTCGCCCGGCAGCTCGGCATCGAGTACCGCGAGGGCTTCTACAAGAACGTCTACGTCGGCCGGACCTTCATCATGCCCGGCCAGGCGACCCGACGCCGGAGCGTCCGGCAGAAGCTCAACCCGATCAGCTCGGAGTTCAAGGACAAGAAGGTGTTGATCGTCGAGGACTCGATCGTCCGCGGCACCACCTCGTCACAGATCATCGAGCTGGCCCGAAACGCCGGCGCCCAGTCCGTCACCTTCGCCTCGGCAGCACCCGCGATCCGCCATCCCAACGTGTACGGCATCAACATGCCGACTCCGGACGAGTTGATCGCCCACGACCGAGACAACGACGAGATCGGCCATCTGCTCGGCGCCGACAAGTTGATCTACGCCGAGGTCTCCGACCTGACCTCGGCAATCACCGACGGCTCCCCCGTCGATGATCTTGAAGTCAGCTGCTTCACCGGCGATTACGTCACCGGTCAGGTCTCCCCGGAGTACCTGGCCTGGGTCCGCGCGAACCAGCTCTCCTGACCGCCGGTTTCCGTCGAGGCCAATGGCGTTCGATCCGGTCCTGTGTTCATGATCACCATCGGGACACCAGCGCATCCCGACGTTGATCATGAGTCGCCGGTGGTCGTCCCCCGTGCGGCGGCCGGTTCGGCTTCCTGGCTCGGACGTCGATGATCTCCGGGCACCAGCGGCACTGCGGCCGCCGGACACAGCGCCACCAAGGCGAAGGCCGCGGGATAGCCGACCAACCCGATCAGCCCACCGATCAGGGGGCCGACGGCCGACGCGGCCAGGAACTGCGCTGTGTTCTGCGCGCCCAGCGCCCGTCCGGACCAGAAGGGCCCGGCCACCTCGGCGATCGCGGTGAACGCCAAACCGTTGTCGGCAACGGTGATCACCGATGCCAGCACCATGATCACCACCGCCCACGGTGAATGCAGTTGATCAAGGAGTGCCAGCAGCCCCATGGTCAAGGCAGCCGCGATCGCGACCCAGCGCAACGGACGCATCCGGCTGCGGACAAGATCAGAAAGCTGCCCGGCGCCGATCCGCCCGATCGCCCCGAGGAACTGGGTGCCGGCCACCAGCAGCCCGGCGGTGCCAGCCGCCCACCCGCGATCGGCCACCAGCCAGACCAACATGAAGGTCCACACGGTGAACTGGGGCACGACCAACAGCACCGACACCGCATGCACTCGCCAGAGGAACGAACTGCCGCGGTATGGATTGCGCAGTTGCCCGGCCTGATCCGCGGCGGCCCTCGACGGCCGCGGCGGATCGATCACCACGATCAGGGTGCAGATGACGGCGACCACGGCGAGGACAGCGGCCAACCACAGCGCCGCGCCCAGCCCGTACCGTTCGGCCATCACCGGCACGCTGAGCGCCGCGATGCCGACGCCCAGCGGCTGGGCCATCTGCCGGATCCCCATTGCCAGCCCACGCCGATGAGCCGGGAACCAGCCGACCACGATCCGGCCGCTGGCGACGTTCGAACTCGCCGCCGCCATCCCGCCCAGCCCGAGAAGGACTCCGAGACCAATCAGACGGCCCGTGTCGATCGAGCCGGTACCGACCGGTCCCGTGCTGCCGACCGTCGCCGCAGCGATCCCCGCCACCGCCGTCAACCCCAACCCGATCGTCAGCGCACGTCGTTCGCCGAAACGATCAACGAACATGCCCCAGGCGACGAGGGTGAGCATGATGCCGATGGTCGGCGCCGCGACCAACGCACCGGCCTGACTGAGGCTCAGCCCCATCCGATTGAGCTCGGGAATGAGAAAGGCTGCACCGTGCACGAAGTACGCACTGACCGCCTGGTCGAGCAGACCGACACCGAGCATCACCCAGCGGCGCGAACTGCCCGGATCGAGACGTCTCGCATCCTGATATCGCGATCTCATGATGCAATACTCGCACTCCGAGGTGGGATCACGCATCTTGGATGACCGCGCAGTGAGATGTGGACCGCCCGACCCCGACGATCATGATCAGCACATCGCCAGCAGCAGGACCGCGCGAGCACTGCGGCCCCGCCGACGCGGCACCACCATCGATGGAAATTCCCTTACAGGCAAGGAATCCCGGCTCGGCTTGCGGAGACGCCGAAGGGGCGGCCCCTGATGGGACCGCCCCTTCGGCGCGTTGATCAGTTGATCATCAGCGGTAGTCGCCACCGATGTCGAACTCCTCCAGCGGAACGGCAGCGCCGCTGCCGGTGCCGAAGTCGTAGTCGAACGGGTCGTAGCCGACCATCGAGTACGCCTGCGCCCGCGCCTCCGCAGTGGGCTCCACCCGGATGTTGCGGTAACGCTCCAGGCCGGTGCCGGCCGGGATCAGCTTACCGAGGATGACGTTCTCCTTCAGACCGACCAGGGAGTCGGACTTGCCGTGGATGGCCGCGTCGGTGAGCACCTTGGTGGTCTCCTGGAAGGAGGCCGCCGAGAGCCAGGACTCGGTCGCCAGCGACGCCTTGGTGATGCCCATCAGGACCGGACGACCGGAGGCCGGCGTACCGCCCTCGGCCACGACCTTGCGGTTGGCCGATTCGTAGCTCGGCCGATCGACCAGGTCTCCGGCCAGCAACTCGGAGTCACCGGACTCGATCACCGTCACCCG
>DATCVL010000170.1:0-8480 GCA_036566865.1 Microlunatus sp. | reverse complement strand
TGACCACCAAAGACGTGCTGCTCGTCGACGATGACGCCTCGATTCGTGAAGTGATACAGCTGACCCTCGAACTGGTCGGCGGCTGGAACGTACACCTGGCCGCGAGCGGGACCGAGGCGCTGGCGCAGGTGCAGGAACATCGACCAGATGCAATCCTGCTGGACATGATGATGCCCGGGATGGATGGTGCGACAACGTTGAGCCGGTTACGCAGCGCCGTACCGGATCAGGACGTGCCGGTGATCCTGCTGTCGGCCAAGCTGCAACAGCGTCGAGATGACGACCGATTGCGAGGGCTCGGTGTGGCCGGGGTGATCGGCAAACCGTTCGACCCGATCGCGCTGCCCGGACAGATCCGCAGCATCCTCGGGTGGGCCGGATGACCGGCAGCGAGTCCGGAACTCCCGCGACCGAGGAGAACGCCCTGGATCGGGTTGCCGGAATCTTCGACCGGGCCCGGGAGCGGAATCTGGGCCGTGCCCACGAGTTGGCCGGCTGGGTCAAGGTCGCCGAGGAACGCAGATTGACCGCCACCGATCGGGCCGAGGCCAAGGAGGTCGCCCATCAGCTCGCCGGATCGGCCGGCACCTTCGGCTATCAGGCGGCCACCGAATTGGCCCGGGAGATCGAGAAACTCTTCTCCGACGGCGACGGCGCGAGTTCCTGGGCCAGCGCCCGCGCGCACGTACGTGAGCTGGTCCAGCACCTGCACCAGCCACCCGAGACCGACGGCTGCCCAGGCCCCTAGCCACGAACGAACTCGCCGCCACGCCGAACACCTGATTCGGCATGAAGATCCCGTCGAGCGCCCAGCGCGAGACCTGCGCCGAGCGAAGCGGAGGCGTCGGCGTGAGTGAGCGACAGCGGTAACCACGGCGGGGGCGCGGGGGTCGTGCCCCGCAACGCAAGACGCCAGACCAACTCGCGGCAGCGGCACCCAACACGACCGCGAATCCAGTCAGAGCTTCCGGATGCGCACCCACTCGACGCGGTGGTCGTCGGCCTTGCGGAGGACGGCAGTGGCGCGACCGCGGGTGGGCAGGATGTTGATCGCCAGGTTGGGGCCGTTGATCGAGTCCCAGATCCCCTCGGCGGTGGGCACCGCCTCTTCGTCGGTCAGGCCGGCGTAGCGGGTGAAGAACGAGCGCGGGTCGGAGAAGGCGGTCTTCCGCAACTCCAGGAAGCGCTGCACGTACCACTGCCGGATCGCGTCGGTGTGCGCGTCGATGTAGACCGAGAAGTCGAAGAAGTCGCTCAACGCCAGCCCGGTGGTGCCGTCCGGCCGCGGTCGAGCCGGCTGCAGCACATTCAGTCCCTCGATGATCAGGATGTCGGGTCGGCGTACGACGATCTGCTCGCCCGGAACGATGTCGTAGCTGAGGTGGTCGTAGACCGGGGCCGTGACCTTGTCCTTGCCGGACTTGATGTCCATCACGAAGCGCAGCAGACGGGTCCGGTCGTACGACTCCGGGAAGCCCTTGCGGGCCATGATCCCGCGCCGTTCCAGCTCGGCGTTGGGGAACAGGAACCCGTCCGTGGTGACCAGTTCCACCTTCGGATGGTCCGGCCAGCTGGCCAGCAACTCCTGCAGCAACCGTGCGGTGGTCGACTTGCCGACCGCAACCGAACCGGCCACCCCGATCACGAACGGGGTCCGACCGACCGACAACCGGAGGAATTCGTTGCTGGCCTGATGCAGATCGCCGGTGTGCTTGACGTACGTGGCCAGCAGCCGGGTCAGCGGCAGGTAGACCTCGCGGACGTCGTCCAGGCTGGTCGGGTCCTGCATGCCGCGCAACGACGCCAGCGCCTCGGCGGTCAGCGGCATCGGGGTGGAGTTCGCCAGCGCGGCCCAGTCGGCACGGCTGCGCTCGACGTACGGGCCGGTGGTGTCGCTGATCTCGGGTCGATTCGGCACGGCCCTGATTATCCCCATACCCGTGGATCCGGCGATCACGGCCGGCCGACGGTAGCCTGACCGATCATGTGCGGGATCGTCGGATATGTGGGCGCGGGTTCGGCCGCGGAGGTGATCGTGGCCGGGCTGAAACGGCTCGAGTACCGCGGCTACGACTCGGCCGGGGTGGCCGTGGTGACCACCGGGCAGGTCGGGATCGACGACGGGCCGCGGCGGATCGCCGTGGCGAAGAAGGCGGGCAAGATCGCCAACCTGGTCGAGTTGCTGGACGCCGAGCCGATGCCGTCCGAGGGGGTCGGAATCGGGCACACCCGGTGGGCGACCCACGGCGTACCGAATGACCGCAACGCGCACCCGCATCTGTCCTACGACGGCCGGGTGGCGGTCGTGCACAACGGGATCATCGAGAACTTCGCTGCGCTCCGGGCCGAGCTGGCCGCGGCCGGGATCGAGCCGGTGTCCGACACCGACACCGAGGTGGTGGCCCACCTGCTCGCCCGCGAATTGGCGCAGGGTCAGGAACTGGCTGCGGCGATGCGTACGGTGTGCAATCGGCTGGCCGGCGCCTTCACCCTGGTCGCGATCGATCGGGACGACCCGGAGGTCGTGGTCGGCGCCCGGAGGAATTCGCCACTGGTGGTCGGCATCGGAGACGGCGCCAACTACCTCGGCTCGGATGTGGCCGCGTTCATCGAGCACACCCGGGAGGCGGTCGAGCTCGGCCAGGACCAGGTGGTGGAGATCCGGGCCGATCGGGTGGACGTGACCGGTTTCGACGGCACCCCGGCCGAGGTTCGGCCGTACCACGTGGACTGGGATCTGTCGGCCGCCGAGAAGGATGGCTTCGACTGGTTCATGCGCAAGGAGATCTACGAGCAGCCGAAGGCGATCGGCGACACGTTGCTGGGCCGCTACGACACCGACGGTGCTCTCCGGCTGGATGAGCTGCGGATGTCGGAGGCCGAGCTGCGCCGGATCGACAAGATCATCGTCGTGGCCTGCGGGACCGCGTTCTATGCCGGGCTGGTGGCCAAGTACGCCATCGAGCACTGGACCCGGATCGCCTGCGAGGTCGAGCTCGCGCACGAATTCCGCTATCGGGATCCGATCGTGGGTTCGAACACCCTGGTGGTCTGCATCAGCCAGTCCGGTGAGACCGCGGACTCGCTGATGGCCGTACGCCATGCCGCCGACCAGGGTGCGAAGGTGCTGGCGATCTGCAACACGAACGGGTCGACCATCCCGCGTGAGTCGGATGCGGTGATCTACACCCACGCCGGCCCGGAGATCGGTGTTGCCTCGACCAAGGGCTTCACCACCCAGCTGGTCGCCTGTTACCTTCTCGGGCTCTACCTGGCGCAGGTTCGCGGCACCCTGTTCGGCGACGAGATCGCCCGGCTGATGGCCGAGTTGGAGGAGATGCCGGCCACCCTGCAGCGGGTTCTCGACGGGGCCGATCCGGTGCTCAAGCTGGCCAGCGACTTCGCCGACCAGCCGTCGGTGCTCTTCCTCGGTCGGCACGTCGGCTACCCGGTCGCGCTCGAGGGTGCGCTCAAGCTCAAGGAGCTCGCCTACATCCACGCCGAGGGCTTCGCCGCCGGTGAGCTGAAGCATGGCCCGATCGCCCTGGTCGAAGACGGCCTGCCGGTCTTCGTGGTGGTGCCGCCGAAGGGCCGGGACATGCTGCACGACAAGGTCGTCTCCAACATCGCCGAGATCCGCGCCCGTGGCGCGCTGACCGTGGTGCTGGCGGAGGAGGACGACCCGGAGATCGGGCCGCTGGCCGATGTCTGGATCCGGCTGCCCAAGGTGTCCACGCTGCTGCAGCCGGTGCTGGCGACGGTGCCGCTGCAGCTCTTCGCCTGCGAACTGGCCACCCGCAAGGGTCACGATGTCGATCAGCCGCGCAACCTGGCCAAGTCGGTCACGGTGGAGTGAGCCGACATCGATGACGCCGTCGGCCGGATTAGGCTCCCTGCTGTGAACTGCAGGCAGCGGCCGACCGGACAGTCGGCATGATCGTCGGGGTGGGCATCGACGTCTGTGACGTGTCCCGCTTCGCGGAGGCGATCGAGCGGCGTCCCGGCCTGGTGAAGCGGCTGTTCACCAGCACCGAGGCGGAACGGCCGATGGCGTCGTTGGCGGCACGGTTCGCGGCCAAGGAAGCCTTGGCCAAGGCGCTCGGTGCACCGAGCGGCCTGTCCTGGCTGGATGCCGAGATCGAGACCGACGGGGCAGGAAAGCCGGCCTTCCGGGTGACCGGCACGGTCGCGCGGCGGGCCGCCGAGCTGGGTGTGGCCAGCATCCACGTGTCCCTGTCCCACGACGCCGGGATCGCCTCGGCGTTCGTGATCTGCGAGGCCTGACGTCGCCACCATGATCACCGAAGAGGAGCCGAGATGCTGACCGCCTATCCGGTGCATGACATCCGGCGGCTGGAGGAGGCGGCCATCGCCGCCGCGCCGAACCGCGATCTGATGCAACTGGCTGCCGGCAGCGTCGCTTCGGTCGCGGCCGAGGAACTGATCCGCCGGCGCGGGCTCGTCTACGGCGCCCGGGTGTTGATCTTGGTCGGTGGCGGCAACAACGGCGGCGATGCACTCTTCGCCGGTGCCCGGCTGGCCCGCCGGGGCGCCCGGGTGATCGCAGTGTCGGTGCTCGGCCGACCCCATCCCGCCGGCCTGGCCGCGCTGGTGGCCGCGGGCGGGCGACTCGTCAGCCGGTCGAACGGTGATGAATCGGATCGGCCGGACCAAGATCACCAGCCGTCGACCGGCGAAGTTGATCTTGAAGAATTCGATCTTGCGTTGGACGGCATTCTCGGCATCGGTGGTCGGCCCGGGCTGCCGGATCCGGTGTCGGCGATGATCGGCCGGCTTGCCGCCGCCGGCGTCCCGGTGATCGCTGTTGATCTTCCTTCCGGGGTCGATGCCGACACCGGAGCGGTGCCGTCGGCCGCGGTCCGGGCCGAGGTCACGGTGAGCTTCGGGGCGGCCAAGCTGTCTGAGGTGATCGAGCCGGCGAAGGGGCACTGCGGCCGGGTCGTCCGGGTCGACCTCGGCTTTCAGCCGGACCACGCGGTGACCGCGGTCGAGGTGCTCGATCGCGATGATCTTGCTCGCAGCTGGCCCTACCCGGACGCGCGGAGCAACAAGTACAGCCGCGGTGTGGTCGGCATCGATGCCGGGTCCAGCGAGTATCCGGGTGCCGGCATTCTGGCCACCCACGGCGCGGTGTACGCCGGTGCCGGGATGGTGCGCTTCCACGGCAGCGACGAGGCCCGCCGGGTGCTGACCGGTGCGCTGCCCAACGTGGTCTATACCGAGGGCCGGGTGCAGGCGAGGTTGTACGGCTCCGGCTGGGGCGACCGGACCGACGGCGCCGATGTGATCTCCCAGGGCCTGGACAGCGGGCTCCCGGCCGTGGTCGATGCGGACGGGCTGCGACGGCTGCCGAGCCGCGGATTGTCGGCCGCTTGGCTGCTGACCCCGCATGCCGGAGAGCTGGCCGCGCTTCTCGGCTGCGATCGGGCCGCGGTGGAGGCAGACCCGATCGGTGCCGCTCATCGTGGCGCCGACCGGACCGGTGCCACCGTGCTGCTGAAGGGCTCGACCCAGGTGGTGGCCCAACCGGGTCGCCGCTCGGTACTGATCGCGGTCCCCGGCCCGGCCTGGACCGCACAGGCGGGCTCGGGCGACGTACTGGCCGGGATCTGCGCGACGCTGCTGGCCGCCGGCGTACCGGCTCCGATGGCCGGCGCCCTGGGGGCGTCGGTGCAGGCGGTGGCAGCGACCTCGTTGCCCGGACCGGTGCCGCCGCAGCGGCTGGCCGAGCAGGTAGCGGTGGTGTTGGGACGGTTGCCGCAGCGAACGAGCTTCGAAGTCGATCATGGACTCGTTGTTGATCATGGACTCGGGAATGATCATGGACTTGGGGTTGATCATGGTTGACCGAACTGCCGGGATCGCGCCCGAGACGGCGTCGGCGGAGATCGACCTCGGTGCCTTCGCCCGCAACGTCGAGCGACTACGGGGCCACGTCGGCGCGGCATCGGTGATGGTCGTGGTGAAGGCGGACGGTTACGGACACGGCATGATCAACTGCGCGGTTGCGGCCCGGTCTGCCGGCGCACAGTGGCTCGGCACTGCCACCCCGACCGAGGCCCTGGCCGTACGGGAGTCGGGTGATCGAGGTCGGTTGTTGTGCTGGTTGTACGGCCCCGACGAGGAGTTGGAGCCGGCCGTCGCCGCCGACATCGACCTCACGGTCCACACGCCTGAGCAGTTGGCGCGGATCGTCGCCGCCGCGGCCGCGGTCGAGACCACGGCCCGGGTCCAGCTCAAGATCGACACCGGACTGTCCCGGAACGGTTCGCCGTCGGTGAGTTGGTCGGACCTGTGTGCGGCTGCCGCCGAGGCCGAGCAGACCGGCGCTGTGGCGGTCACCGGCATCTGGTCCCACTTCGCTGCCGCCGATGAGCCCGGGCATCCGTCGATCGCCGTACAGCGGGAGGCGTTCGAAGCCGCCCTCGCCATCGCGGAGAAGAATGGACTGCAACCCGAGGTGCGGCATCTGGCGAATTCAGCCGCGGCGATCACCATGGCCGACACCCGGTACGACCTGGTCCGGCTGGGGATCGCCTGCTACGGCGTCGAACCTGCTCCCGGATTGGCCACCGCCGCCGGGCTCGAGCTCGAGCCGGTGATGACACTGCGGGCAGAGTTGGTGAATGTGAAGCCGATCCTTGCCGGTGACGGCGTGTCCTACGGGCACACCTGGATCGCGCCGGAGGACACCGTGGTCGGGTTGGTGCCGCTGGGCTACGGCGACGGGATACCGGTGCATGCCAGCAACCGGGCCCAGGTGCAGGTCGGTGACCGGCGGGTGCCGATCCGCGGCCGGGTCTGCATGGACCAGTTCGTTGTTGATCTTGGTGCCGGCGCGACCGATCGGATCGGCGACGAGGTGATCGTCTTCTCCGGACCGGATCGCGGACCGACCGCGAACGACTGGGGCCAGGCCTGCGGCACCATCGGCTACGAGATCGTCACCCGGATCGGCTCCCGGGTGCCGAGGAGCTATCGATGACCATGATTGCCATCACCGGGCCGGCGGGCCGCTGGGAATCGGCCCGTCAGGCGGACGCCCGATGAGCAGGCGGGAGGGCATCGGACTCCTGGCCGGGGTGACCGCCCTCGCCCTCGGTGGCGTCGCCGCCGGCCTGAAGCTGGAACGCGATCTGATCGGCCGTCGACTACGAGCGCAGCTGGCCGACGCCGATGAGGACTTCTTCGGGCTCCGCTCCGACGGTCCCGCCGTGGAGACGCTGGACGGCGTCCGACTGCACGTCGAGGTCGACGAACTGGACAAATCCCGGAGCGCGCCTGCCGTCGAGCACGGCGAGGGACCGGTCGGCGACACCGACGAGGTGACGGTGATCTTCGTCCACGGCTACGCGCTCAGCCTGGATTGCTGGCACTTCCAGCGCAAGCACTACCGCGGTCGACACCGGATGATCTTCTACGATCAGCGCTCCCATGGACGATCCAGCCGGTCCTCGGCAAGCCTGTGCCGGATCCCGCAGCTGGCGAATGATCTTGCTCAGGTCCTGCTCGAGGTGGCCGGCGACGGCCCGGTGATCTTGATCGGACATTCGATGGGCGGAATGACGATCATGGAATTGGCTCGCCAGCACCCGGAGTGGTTCGGCATCGATCAGGGCAGCGGGGTCGATCACGGCAGCGGGGTCGATCGGGACAAAGCGAACGGGCCGATCGATGGTGTCGGGCCGATCATCGGTGTCGGTCTGGTCTGCACCTCCGCCGACGATCTCGTCGACCCGCATCCGGTACGAGGCCTGCCGGGCCGGGTGGCCGCTCGGCTGGCCGAGCCGGCGCTGGCGGTGCTCAACCGGATCCCGGCCGCCGTCGAGCAGACCCGGCAGGCGGGCTCCGATCTGGCGTACCTGATCACTCGTGGGATGACCTTCCCGTCAGCCGTGCCGCCGTCCTACGTGCAGTTCCTGTCCGAGATGCTGGGCCAGACCCCGCTGGAGGTGGTCGCGGACTTCCTGCCCGCCTTCGCCGGGCTGGACGAGTCTGCTGGCCTGGCGGTGATCAACACGGTCCCGGCAACGGTGGTCGGCGCGAAGCAGGATCTGGTCACTCCGTACCGGCACACCGAGATCATCCTCGAACACCTCCCGAACGCGGAGAAGTTGATCTTGGAGGAGTCCGGTCACATGGCGATGATCGAGCACCACGAGAAGGTCAACGCGTTGCTGGACCGGCTGATCGAGCGCGCGATGCGCTCACTCGATCACGTCAGTTGAGTGGGACCTCGAAGGCTTCCAGGTTGCCGGCGCGACCCAGACTTCCTTCGGTCATTGCTGCCCGGAGAAACATGGGATGAATTCTTGGCATCAACGGCGGGGAACCCTCCGCTGGCGTTACATGGGGTCGCAAGCGCTCAAAATTGATCCGACGACTCCGGATCTCCGGACGAGGCTTCTCCGGCGATTCGGCAGCCAGGGCCGGAACCGTTAGACTGATTGCCGCGGCTG
>DATCVL010000169.1:0-10287 GCA_036566865.1 Microlunatus sp. | reverse complement strand
GGCCGATGAGTACAACGCGGTCAAGCGGCAGCTCGAGGCGAGCGGACTGTTCAAGGTGAACCTGCAGTCGGCGGAGTGGACCACCTACAACGCCGAACGGGTGAAGGACAGCTACCCGGTCTACCAGCTCGGCTGGTTCCCGGACTTCCCGGACCCGGACAACTACCTGACGCCGTTCTTCGCTCCGGACAACTTCGTCCATGCGCATTACGAGGACCCGCAGATGACCAAGCTGCTGGACTCCCAGCGCACCGACAGCGACGAGGCCAGCCGGGTCAAGACACTGGGTCAGATCCAGCAGCTGGTGGCCGAGCAGGTGCCGATCCTGCCGCTGCTGACCGGCGCCCAGGTCGCGATCGCCAAGGACGACATCAAGGGCGTGGAGAACACCCTCGATCCGAGCTTCAAGTTCCGGTTCACGTCCCTCTCGAAGTGATCAACGACAACTGCACGTAGCACAACCTGCAGCGGCGGGCCCGGCCATCTGAGCTCGGCCCGCCGTCTGCTGCCCGAGGAGTCACCCGATGGCCACAGAACTGCTGGCCCCCGCCGAGCCGCCGGCCACCCCGGCGCCCACTCGTACCCGCCGTCGCGGGATGCCGCCGCTGCTGCGGTACATGCTGGTCCGGATCGGACTGGTGATCCCGATGCTGTGGATCCTGCTCACCGTCGTCTTCCTGCTGATGCGGGTGATCGGCGATCCGATCAGTGCCGCATTGGGCGGCAAGATGAGTCCGGAACAGATCGCCGAACGCAAGGCCGCCGCCGGCCTCGACCGACCGTTGATCGTGCAGTACGGCGAATACCTCTGGGGCGTGCTGCATCTCGATCTCGGCACCACCCTGACCGATCATCGCGAGATCACCGACATCCTCAAGGTCAACGGCGCGGCCACCCTCGAGCTGTCGGTCTACGCCTTGATCGTCGCCTTCCTGATCGGCATCCCGCTCGGACGGTTGGCGGCCCGTTACCGGGATCGTTTCCCCGATGTCGCGTTGAGGCTCTTCGCGATCCTGGTGTACGCCGCCCCGGTCTTCTTCGTCGGCCTACTGCTGAAGTTGATCTTCTCGCCGTTCGGCTGGCCGGTGTCCGGTCGGGCCAGTACGGCGACCGAGCTGACGCTGCAGAACGTACAGCCGAAGACCAACATCATGTTGGTCGACGCCATCCTCTGGGGTGATCCGAAGTTGATCGCCGACGTGTTGCAGCATGCGGTGCTGCCGGCGATCGCGCTCGGGCTGCTGACCGGCGGTGTGTTCCTCCGGCTGGTCCGGGTCAATCTGTTGCAGACGTTGCGGATGGACTACGTCACCGCGGCGCGAGCGCGCGGCGTACCGGAGCGACGGGTGCAGAGCAAACACGCCTTCCGCAACGCGCTCGTCCCGGTGGTGACCGTGATGGGCATGCAGATCGCGTTACTGATGGGCGGCGCCCTGCTGACCGAGACCACCTTCGAGTGGCAGGGCTTGGGCTACACCCTCGGTCAGTATCTGCTCAAACGCGACTTCATCGCCGTACAAGGAATCATCACCGTATTCGCGCTGATCGTTGCGGTCGCGTCCGTGGTGATCGATTTCATCGTCGCCATGGTCGACCCGCGGGTCCGGTTCTAGCAGGAGTTGATCATGATCTCCACCATCAGGAAGACCCGTGGCCTGCAGCGATTCATGTTGTTCGCCGGCTTCGGCATCGTCCTCTTCTTCATCGTGCTCGCGGTCTTCGCGCCGCTGATCGCGCCGTACGGTTTCAACGCGGACCGCGTCGGCGACGTCGTCTTCGGCACCCAGCAACCACCATCGGCCGAACACTGGTTCGGCACCACCGTCGGCGGCCAGGACGTCCTGTCCCGGGTCGTCTACGGCGCCCGTACCGCAGTGATCGTGATCATCATCGCGGTGATCATCTCGATCCTGGTCGGTGTCCCGCTCGGGCTGATCTCCGGCTTCCTCAGCGGCCCGTTGGATCGCGCCCTGGTGTTGATCATGGACGCGATGTACTCGTTCCCGTCGCTGCTGCTGGCCATCGTGGTGTCGATCATCATCGGCGGCGGCAAGAGCAGTGCGGTGGCCGGCATCATGGCCGCGGCGATCTCGATCACCGTGGTCTTCGTCCCGCAGTACTTCCGGGTCGTCCGCAACGCAACCGTCGCGGTCAAGGTGGAACCGTATGTGGACGCGGCCCGGGTGGTCGGCGCCCGGACCCCACGGATCCTGTTCAAACACATCCTGTCCAATGTCGCCGGCACCCTGCCGGTGATCGCCACCCTGAATGCCTCCGAAGCCATCCTCACCCTTGCTGCGTTGGGATTCCTGGGTCTGGGCATCGAACCGTCGGCTGCCGCCGAGTGGGGCTATGACCTCAACCGCGCGCTGTCCGACGCGACCAACGGGATCTGGTGGACCGGGCTCTACCCCGGCCTCGCGATCGTGCTGATGGTGCTCGGCGTCACCCTGGTCGGCGAGAGCCTGAACGACGTACTCAATCCGCTGCTGCGGACCCGCTCCGGGACCGGAACGGCGGACGAGAAGGAGGTCGCCGGCGAATTCGAGGCAGCCGTCGAAGCGTCCGACTCCGCCGACCTCAAGATCGCCGAACCGGCAGTGCCCGACGCCGTGAAGCGCCAACGGGTGGCCACCCTGAGCCTGCAGGACCTGACCGTCAACTTCGACACCGATGCCGGCATCGTGCATGCCGTCAACGGAGTCAGCTTCGCCGTCGAGGAAGGCGAAGTCGTTGCCGTGGTGGGAGAATCGGGCTCCGGCAAGTCGGTCAGCAGCCGGGCCGTGCTGGGCCTGCTGCCGTCCACCGCGCACACCTCGGGCTCGGCCAAGTTGCGTGATCGGGAGTTGCTCGGACTGTCGTCACGGGCCCTGCGACCGGTCCGCGGTGATCAGGTCTCGATGATCTTCCAGGAGCCGTCGACCGCGCTGAACCCGGTCTACACGGTCGGTTGGCAGATCGCCGAGGGCATCCGGGCCCACCGCAAGATCAGCCGCAAAGACGCCCGCCGGCGAGCCATCGAGTTGCTCGAGATGGTCGGCCTCCCGGATCCGGAGCACCGGGTCGACTACTACCCGCATCAGCTGTCCGGCGGGCAGAAGCAGCGGGTGGTGATCGCGATGGCGATCGCGTGCGAGCCGGACGTGATCATCGCCGATGAACCGACCACGGCCCTGGATGTGACCGTGCAGGCGGCGATCTTGGAGTTGCTGCTGTCGTTGCGAGATCGGCTCGGTACCGCGATCGTCCTGATCACCCACAACATGGGCGTGGTGGCCGACATCGCCGATCGGGTGGTGGTGATGTACCAGGGCAACGTGGTCGAGGAGGCGCCGGTGGACGCGCTGTTCGCCGCACCCCAGCACCCGTACACCCAGCGGCTGCTCGAGGCAGTGCCGCACCTCGGTCGTTCCGGAGCCACCCCGGTGGCCAAGGCCGGCGAGCAGATCGTGCTCACCGTGGACGATCTGGTGGTCGAATTCCCCGGCCGGCTCGGACAGCCGTCCTTCCGGGCGGTGGACGGGGTCAGCTTCGAGATTCGTCGCGGTGAGGTGCTCGGCCTGGTCGGCGAGTCCGGGTCCGGCAAGTCGACGGTCGGCCGGACCACGGTCGGTCTGCAGAAGCCGACTTCGGGATCGGTGACGGTCAGCGGCACCGAGATCTCCGCCCTGACCGATGCCCAGCTTCGCTCGCATCGGGCGCACTTCGGGTTCGTCTTCCAGGACCCGGCGGCCTCGTTGAACCCGCACCTGACCATCGCCGACTGCATTGCCGAGCCGTTGCACGTGCAGAGTTCGGCGTCGGATGCCGATCAGCGGGCCAAGGTGCAGCAGTTGCTCGATCGGGTTCAGCTGCCCGGCAACTACGCCGACCGCTATCCGCACGAGTTGTCCGGCGGCCAGCGGCAACGGGTCAGCCTGGCTCGGGCGCTGGCGTTGGATCCGGACCTGCTGATCGCCGATGAGCCGACCTCGGCTTTGGACGTCTCGGTGCAGGCCCGGGTGCTGGAGCTCTTCGAGGAGTTGCAGGCCGAGTTCCAGTTCGCCTGCCTGTTCATCAGCCACGACCTGGCCGTGGTCGACACGCTGGCCCACCGGGTCGCCGTGATGCAGTACGGCGAGATCGTCGAGATCGGCGGCGCGCAGCAGGTCCTGAACGATCCGCAGGAGGACTACACCAAGCGGCTGATCGCCGCCGTACCCGTCCCCGATCCGGTCGAGCAGCGGCTCCGGCGCCGGGCCCGCGGCAAGCTTCTGACCGACGTCAGCTGACCCGGCCCCGAAGCAGGGCCGCCACGGATTCGTCCGGGCCGGTCCGGCAGCATCGATCCGATCCTGCTGCGCCGGCCGACAGCTCGGCAGCACCTCGGACGAGCCGGCGCGGGAGGGATGGGATGATGACCCCGACCCATCTCACCGGAGAAGGACGATCATGATCAACCTGACCGAGCCGTTGCCACCGAACGCCGACGGCGTCGCGTTGCCGACGTACGACCGGAGCTCGCTGAAGCCGCACATCGTGCACTTCGGGGTCGGCGGGTTCCACCGGGCGCACCAAGCGATGTATCTGGATCGGCTACTGCGCGAGGGCAGGACCGACTGGGCGATCTGCGGCGTCGGCGTGCTGCCGCACGATGCCCGGATGCGCGATGTGATGCAGGCCCAGAACTGCCTGTACACCCTGGTCGAGCGCCCGCCGCACGGCCAGCAGAACGTCATCGTGATCGGCTCGATCATCGACTACCTCTTCGCCCCGGACGATCCGGACGCCGTGATCGAGAAGATGGCCGACGAGCAGACCAAGATCGTTTCGCTGACCATCACCGAGGGCGGCTACAACATCGACGCGGTGACCGGCAGCTTCGATCGGAGCAATCCGGAGATCGTCGCGGAGACCTCGTCCGACGAACTGCCGCACACCGTCTACGGACTGGTCGTGGAGGCGCTGCGCCGACGCCGTGATCGCGGCATTGCCCCATTCACCGTGATGTCCTGCGACAACATCCAGGGCAACGGTTCGGTCGCCCAGCACACCTTCAGTTCCTACGCCCGGATGAAGGATGCTGATCTTGCCGACTGGATCCAGGCCGAGGTCGCGTTCCCCAATTCGATGGTGGATCGGATCACACCGGCGACCACACCCGAGGACATCGCCGCGATCGAACGTGATCATGGTGTGGTCGACGGCTGGCCGGTGGTCTGCGAGGACTTCGACCAGTGGGTGCTGGAAGATCAATTCCCGCTCGGCCGGCCTCCGTACGAACAAGCCGGTGTGCAGGTGGTCGACGATGTGCTGCCGTACGAGTTGATGAAACTGCGGCTGCTCAATGCCGGCCATCAGGCGCTGGGCTACTTCGGCTATCTGTCCGGCTACCGGCTGGTGCATGAGGCGGCCCAGGATCCTGAGCTGGCGCGCTATGTCCGTGCCTACATGGACAACGAGGGCACCCCGACGCTGAAGCCGGTGCCCGGAGTTGATCTTGGTCAGTACAAGGACACGCTGATCGAGCGGTTCGCCAACCCGTACGTTCGTGATCAGGTCCAGCGGCTCTGCCTCGAGGCCTCCGACCGGATCCCGAAATTCGTGCTGCCGGTGGTCCGTGATCAACTCGCTGCCGGCCGGGAGGTCCGGCTGGCCGCGGCGATCGTCGCGTCACTGGCCCGCTATTGCGAGGCGGTCGACGAGGACGGCCGGCCGATCGAGATCAACGACCGGATCGCCGACGTGCTGAAGTCGTACGCCGCCAAGCAGCTCGGGCCGGACGCGGACGAACTCGGCTTCCTGACCAACCGTGAGCTCTTCGGTGACCTGATCGAGGATCCGCGCTTCACCGATCCGTACAAGGAAACCCTGCGCTCGTTGCACACCTTCGGCGCCAAGTCGACGGTGAAGCAGCTCGCCGGCTCCTGAGTTGTCGCGGGTCGACCACCGGCAGACGAGCTGGTCAGGATTCAGCTGTTGCCGAAGGCGTCGTAGAGCTGGTTGATCTCCCGCACCGTCGAGACGGCCGATGCACCGGAGAGCAGGGCGTCCCGCACCAGGGTCGACACGCTTGTCTGGAAGCCGATGTAGCCGGCCATCCGTGGTCGGATCCAGGAGTCCTCGATGGTTGCCAGGGTACGGCGGTAGAAGGCGCCCGACTGCGCATTGACCCGGTCGTCGGTCCATGCGCTGCGCAGACTCGGCTGGCCGTCATGGTCGGGGATGAAGCCGGACTGCGTGTCCGGCGACAGCAGCCAGAGCAGGTGATCGATCAGCGCCTGATCCGGCCGGCACCGCGCTGAGATCCCGATCCCGGTGCCGCCGATCGTCGAACCCAACCGCCCGCCCGCCGCCACCCGGGGCGCGTCGTCGAAGATCAGCGGCGGATTCTGATCATGGTCAGCGCGGGCGTAGTTGACGTAGCAGTAGACCAGGGGCAGGTAGCCGATGTCCCGGCGCTGCCGCATCCGGTCCAGCAACGCGATCGGGTTCAGCGCGCCGACGTCGGCCGGCATCGCAGACACGATCCGGGCCAACCGTCGGTAGGCCGCGACACCGACGGACTCGTCGACGAATCCCTGTCCTGGTTGGACGTTCGGCTCCGCACCGAGACCGACGCAGAGCGAGGTGAAGTTCATCAGGGCATGCGGCCCGGCCAGGCAGATCGCGATCGGAACGTCGAGACTGTCGAGCTGCTCCCACTCGGTCGGCGCCTGGCCGACGAGCTCGGGCACCCGGACCGAGACCTGGGTGGCGGCATCCAGTGGCAGCGCCCAGGTGCAACCATCCATCCGGTACGAGGCCAGGCTCGGCCCGACACAGCCGTCGGCCAAGGCGTCGAGCTGCGCCGTCGGAACAAGATCATCCCAGGCTCGCAGCGCCTGGTGCTGCAGCGCATCGCCGAGGTGCGGATGATCAAGGACGATGACGTCGTAGTCGGCGGCCAGCTGCTCGATCGGCGCGGACTCGAAGCCCTCCAGCGGCTGGACCTCCCACCGGATCAACGGCTCACCGTCGACGCCGGTGATCGAGGCGGCGCGTTCGAGCGCGTTCCGGCCGCGCGGATGGTCCCAGGTGAGCCCACGGAACATCTGCTGACATTCTCCTTCGCAAGATCGACGAACTCGGCGAGAGCTCAGCGCTCGACACCGTCCAGCAGCAGCCGCAGCCCGGCCCGGTCGGGTCGACGATGCGGCCCGGCCGGATCGGTCCAACCGCTGCCGCCGTCCGAGTTGATCTTGCTCTCGTCGATGCTGATGCCGTTGCCCGGTTGATCACCGAGCACGATCCCGCCGTCGGCGAACTCTTGATCGACCTCGATGCCCGGCGCGCTGTGCAGTGCCTGGACCTCGGTGGTCAGATGATTCGGGATCGCGGCCGCCACATGGGCCACGGCCGGATTGCTGTTGTACCCGACGATGCTGATCGGACGATCATGCAGGTCGGCGGCCAGCGCCAACCGGTGCAGATGGGTGACACCCCAGACCGCACCGGCCTGGACGATGTCCGGACCACCGGCCTGGAAGAACGGCCGGAACTGATCGATGCCGGTCAGGTTCTCTCCGGTCGCGACCGCAGCCCGGATCGCTGCGCTGAGTCGGACGTGACCGTCGGCATCCCAACGACGTAACGGTTCCTCGACCCAGAGCAGGTCGTACTGCTCCTCCAGAGCGGCCACGTAGCGGACTGCCTGCTTGAGCTGCCAGGACTCGTTCGCATCGATCATCAGACCCGGCCGGCGGCTGCCGCCGGACAGGGCATCGGCCAGGATGCCGAGCCGCCGCAGGTCGGCATCAAGATCAAGTCCGCCCTTCAGCTTGCCGGCGACGAACCCACGCTCGGCGTAGCCGGCATAGAACGTGTGCAACTGCTCGTCGTCGAGCGCGATGTCCAACCCGGAGGCGTAGCCGGGCACGAATCGGTCCCGGCCACCGAGCAACCGCCACAACGGCTCCCCGGCCGCTTTCGCCTTGAGATCCCACAGCGCTGCGTCCAGGGTGCCGATGCAGCCGTAGGTCGGACCGGCGTGCCCGGCCTTGAACACCTGCGCCAGCATCCGGTCGAACAGCGCCGACACGGCCCGCGGGTCCTCACCCTCGATCGCCGGGAACAGTCGATCAAGATCAGCGTGCGATCCGATCCCGATCCCCTGCAGACCGTCATCGGTCTGCAGGATGACGATCGGCACCTCGGTGACCGCGTCGGCGATCGAGCCGTTCGCGTCTCCGATCGCTCGCTGCCAACGGAACTGGGTCGACAGCTTCCGATAACCGGTGATCAACATGGGCGTCCTCGCCGTCGTCGGTTCTGGGCGATGATCAACCTACCCCGACGACTCCGCACCGGCGCAACGGCCAGCAGGGCAGACGATTCGCTCAGTGGGCACGGGCGGCCTGGATCCGGGCGAACTGGGCCGGTCTGGTCGGATTGATCAGCGGGTGCTGTCGTTCTGCCGACGGTCGCGGTCCGGCCGACGACACGTCGGGTACCACGATGCCGAGTTGGTCGGCCGGCGAATCGGCGGCCAGCCGGAAGTCGCGCCGGTCGAGATCGACGAAGCCAGGATCTGCAGTGATCGAATGCCGATCATGGCCGCGCTCCGCCCACTCCTCGTCCAGGCCCTGCGGTGACTGTGCGGCTTCCGGATTCGGCGAGGTCCGCAGGTTGGCCGCGCGGATGCCGTCCGGCAGCGGCCGTCGATCATGGAACAGGTTCAGGTCGCTGATCACCTGGTAGTTCCGGACGTCGCGGGCACCGCTGGTGCCGGAGAAGCCCGAGGTGTGATCACCGATCAGGATGTTGCGTTCGACGGTGAGCGCGAGCTGATCCTCCGGTCGGGTGATCGAGATCTGGCCCTCGCCGCCGAACGCCAGGATGTTGTTGCGCAGGGTGACCTCGCGGCCGTAGTGGTGGACGTAGGCCTGACTGGACACGTCGTGCACCACGTTGGACTCGATCACCACGTACGAGGAACCCTCGTCGGTGTAGATGCCCCAGCCGCCGTAGTTCGCGCAGTGCACGTCGTGGATGTGATTGCCGCGGACGATCGTGCCGGGCGCGATCCCGAGCAGGTAGATGCCGCCCATGTCGTTGAGCAACCGCTGACCAAGATCATGAATGTGGTTGCCGACGATCAGGTTGCTGTGCGACGGGCTCTCGGCATAGTCCCAGACCCAACCGACCGAGATGCCGGTGTAGAAGAAGTCGCGGATGTGATTGTGGGCCACGACGTTGTTGGCGCCATGTTGCAGCAGCACTGCAACACAGCTCGGATAGGTACGGCCACCGCGTTCGATCTCGTTGTCGCTGAACTCGTTGTCCGAATTGAAGTCGGTCGAGGTCCGGTCGATCGATCCGCCGGACCGGATGGCACCGGCACCAAGATCAGAAAAGGTCGATCCACTGATCAGATTGCCCCGACTGCCAGGGCCGAGGCTGACCGCAAAGCCGCCGACCCGGCGCACCGTGCAATCCAGCAGAACACAGGATCGGGCGCCGTCCCACTGCAGCGCGGCCGGTACCGTGCTGGCAGCCTGGACGTCGGCGGCATAACCGACGTCGACGGGCAGCACCGGATCTTCCCGGATCCCGAAGGGTGCCTTGGCCGGTGGCACCTCGGCGAAGTCGGCGAAGTCGAAGATCACCGATTCGAACCGCACCTCGCGGACCGGATGATCACCGGTGCCGTCCAGCCGGACGAAGGTGTCCAGCACCGGCATCCGGACATCGAGGTTGTCCGCAGTCTCCTCGGCGCGGGGTGCGTACAGGAGTTGCGGCCCGTCCGCACCGGCGAGCCGTCCGGTCGAATCCAGATACCACTGGCCCGGCACCTCGCCGAACGCTTCGGCGACGTTGTCGAGGTAGTAGCGGGCGAACTTCTGGACCGCGTCGTCGCGGAGCGCGAACACGCTGCGCAGCGAGGTCCGGATCTCCCGGATTTCATGATCAACTGCGGCGACCGGCATCCGTTCCTGCACCCAGTAGTGCGGGACCACCACCTCGACCCGCTCCGGTTCGGACAGTTCGGGCAGCTCATGCTCGCCGAACTGGAAGTGATCCGAGCCGTCGAACAGGGTCTCCACGAAACCAGCCGTCGGATCCAACCCGTCCACCGATGCGATCCGCAGGAAGTCCTGCTGCGGATGGCGCGGCCGCGGCGCCCGTTCGCCGTTGACGTACAGCGCCCGGCCATGATCGACCGGGGCCGGCGCAGCCAGCACGGCCCGGCCGTTGATGATCACCTCACGCCACCCGGTCACCCGTGCCGCGCCCTCGATCACCGGCGGGTCCTCCGGATCCAGTGCA
>DATCVL010000168.1:0-11494 GCA_036566865.1 Microlunatus sp. | reverse complement strand
CCAACCCTGCCCGCGGGTGTCCATGATCACGTGTGCCCAGCCGGCGGCGGCGTACACGGTCCGGGCGAAGGGGAATCCACGACCACCGGAGTAACCCAGGAACTCGACCACGGTCGGCAACGGCCCCTCGGCGCCGGCCGGAGTGGTGAGCCAGCCCTTGACCCGGGTGCCGCCGAATCCGGTGAAGGTCAGGTCGTAGCTGTCGAAGACCGGGGTCGAGGCGTCGATCTTGTCGAAGCTCGGAGCGAGATCGAGCTGCTGCGCCTGCGCCAGCGTCGAGGTCCAGAAGTCGTCGAAGTCGTGCGGCTCGGCCACCGTCGGCCGGTACTGCTGCAGTTGCTCAAGATCAAGATCGAACATAGCCATGGTCGGTCAGTTTAGGCACGACTGCGCTAACCGGATCCGGCATTGGTCAAACGTCTCAGGATCCAATTCGAGGCAATCTTTCCTTTTCGCCGCCACGGTCCCCGCCGTCCCGTACGATCAACGAAATCCAGACAAGTCGGGGGACTTGAGCAACATTGTCTGTGACTGTTTTCAACTGCACGTCATCGCCGGGGCCCAGGCCCTCGCCGCGATGTCGAGCAGGTCGAAGCGGCACCCCTGCCCGACCACGTCTGATCAACATCACATTGGTTCGGGTCTATCGGGGGAAAGTCTGTGAACCAGCGTCTGCGCGCGACCGTAGTTGGTGCCGGCTATTGGGGTCCCAATCTGGCACGCAACTTCCGAGCCAGTTCCGACTGGGAACTGGCAAGCATCTGTGATCTCGACACCCAACGTGCCCAGCGCGTTGCCGACAGCCTCGGTGGAGTGCCGATCACACCAAGCCTTGACGACGTCCTGTCCGACCCGACGATCGACGCGGTTGCGATCGCCACTCCGGCGCGGACCCATCATCCGATCGTGATGGCGGCGTTGCGCGCCGGCAAGCACGTGGTGGTGGAGAAGCCGCTGGCCGACACTCGGGAGCACGGCGTCGAGATGGTACGCGAGGCTCGTGAACGCGGCCTGGTGCTGATGGCCGATCACACCTACTGCTACACGCCGGCCGTGCTCAAGATCAGGGAGCTCGTCCAGGACGGCGCACTCGGCGAGATCCTCTTCGTCGACAGCGTTCGCATCAACCTCGGCCTGATCCAGCCCGATGTCGACGTGTTCTGGGACCTCGCTCCGCACGACCTGTCGATCCTGGACTTCGTACTGCCCGGCGGCCTGGACGCGGCGACCGTCTCGGCACACGGTGCCGACCCGCTGCGTACCGGGAAGTCCTGCGTCGGGTACCTGAACCTGCCGCTCGCGGGTGGCGCCATGGCCCACATCAACGTCAACTGGTTGAGCCCCACCAAGATTCGCCAGATGGTGATCGGCGGCACCCAGCGGACCTTGGTCTGGGATGACCTCAACCCGCAGCAGCGGCTCAGCGTCTACGACCGTGGCGTCGATCTTGCGCTGCAGTCGAAGAGCACCGCCGACAGCCTGACTTCCAACATCTCCTACCGGCTGGGCGACACGTGGGCGCCGGCCCTGCCGGAGAAGGAGGCACTGGCCGGAGTTGTGGCCGAGTTCGCGACCTCGATCCGGCAGGGGCAGGAAGCCCGCACCGGTGGCGCCTCCGGGCTGCGGGTGCTGTCGGTGCTCGAAGCAGCCAGTGCCAGCCTGCGGTGTTCCGGTGCTCCGTCACCCATCGCCGACACATCAGTCATCGAACCGAGCTTTGCGGGAGCAAACAGATGAGCCATCTCGAAGGCAGCAAGGTCCTCGTCACCGGCGGCGCCGGCACGATCGGATCCACACTGGTCGACCAGTTGCTCGAAGCCGGTGTCGCACAGATCGACGTGATCGACAACCTGGTCCGCGGCAGGGAGGCCAACCTCGCCGACGCCTTGGCATCCGGCAAGGTCACGTTGTGCCGGGGCGATATCGGTGATCGCGACCTCGTCCATGACCTGACCAAGGGCAAGGACCTGGTGTTCCACCAGGCGGCGATCCGGATCACCCAGTGCGCCGAGGAGCCGCGGCTGGCGCTCGAGGTGCTGGTCGACGGCACCTTCAACGTGGTCGAGGCGGCAGCGGAGCACAAGATCAACAAGCTGATCGCGGCCTCCAGCGCCTCGGTTTATGGGATGGCCGAGCAGTTCCCGACCACGGAGCGGCATCACCACCACAACAACGACACCTTGTACGGCGCAGCGAAGTCCTTCAACGAGGGACTGATCCGCAGTTTCCGTGCCATGAAGGGTCTCGACTATGTCGTGCTGCGCTACTTCAACGTGTACGGACCACGGATGGATGTGCACGGCCTCTACACCGAGGTGCTGGTCCGCTGGATGGAGCGGATCGCCGACGGCAAGCCGCCACTGATCTTCGGCGATGGCCTGCAGACCATGGACTTCGTCTGCGTACCCGACATCGCCCATGCCAACGTGCTCGCCGCGCAGAGCGCCGTCGTCGAAGGCACCTACAACATCGCCAGCGGCGAGGAGACCAGCCTGCTCGGGTTGGCCGAGGCGCTGCTGAAGGTGATGGGCTCCGACCTGGGCGTCGAGTTCGGACCCGAACGCGCGGTCAACAACGTCGTTCGACGACTGGCCGACACCTCGGCCGCGAAACGCGACCTCGGTTTCGAAGCCACCATGGATCTGCAGGACGGGCTGGCCCGGTTGGTCGAGTGGTGGACACCGCTGCGCGAGGAGATCGCCGCTCAGCGAAAGGCGGTTGCCGCATGACCACGGCAGCCGCAGCACGGGTCACCGAACTGTCCCGCATCAACGTGATGAAGCCGTGGCTGGGCGAGGATGAGATCGCCGCCGTCACCGAGGTGCTCCAGTCCGGGTGGGTGGCGCAGGGGCCGCGCGTAGCCGCATTCGAGCAGGCCTTCGCCAACGCCATGCAGGCCACCGACGCGGTTGCGGTGTCGAACTGTACGACGGCCCTGCAACTGGCGCTGGTGCTGGCAGGAGTCGGCGCCGGCGACGACGTCGTGGTGCCGTCCTTCTCGTTCATCGCCACCGCCAACGCGCCGACGTATGTGGGCGCGCGGCCGGTGTTCGCCGATGTGGATCCGGCGACCGGCAACGTCACCGCCGAAACCCTCTCGGCGGCGTTCACCCCGGCGACCCGGGCAGTGATCATCGTCGACCAGGGTGGGATCCCTGTTGATCTTGATCCGATCCGGGCGCTGTGCGATCCGCGAGGGATCGTGGTGATCGAGGACGCGGCGTGTGGCGCGGGGTCGACGTACAAGGGTCGCCCGGTCGGTGCGGGTGCACAGATCGCGGCCTGGTCCTTCCATCCGCGTAAGATCCTCACCACCGGTGAGGGCGGCATGATCACCACCAGCGATTCCGCCTGGGCAACTCGTGCGCGCCGGCTTCGCGAGCACGCCATGAGTGTCTCGGCCGCCGCTCGGCACGCGAGCCTGGTCTCCCCGCCGGAGGAGTTCGCCGAGGTCGGCTTCAACTTCCGGATGACCGACCTGCAGGCCGCGGTGGGGCTGGTCCAACTCGACAAACTGCCCGGTGTGGTCGAGCGTCGGCGGGAGAATGCGGCGTACTACCGGCTCGCACTGGCAGATGTGCCAGGGATTCGACTGGTCGACGACCCGGCCTGGGGTACGGCGAACTTCCAGTCGCTGTGGCTGGAGGTCGGTACCGACTATCCGCTGGACCGCGAGGGTCTGCTGGTCGCGCTGGCCGAGGCCGGCATCTCGGCCCGGCGCGGAATCATGTCCGCCCATCGGCAACCCGCCTACCTCGGGCGGGACACCGGCCCGACTCCGCTGCCGGTGAGCGAGCGGCTCACCGACAACACGCTCATCCTGCCGCTGTATCACCAGATCGAGCCGAGCGAACTGGACCGAGTGATCGCGGTAGTTCGTGGAGCCGGGGCGGTCTGAGCATGGCTGTGTTGCTGGTGGGGGCCAGCGGCCTAGCTCGTGAGGTGATCCCGGTGCTCCGTGAGGCCGGGCGCGACATCCTCGGCGTCCTCGATGACCGGCGCGACGTGCTGCCGGCGACACTTTCGGGAGTGCCGGTGCTGGGTTGCATCGCCGACGCCGGGAGCTACCCCGACGCCGAGCTGTTGGTCTGCGTCGGCTCGGGCGCGGCCCGTTCGCTGATCGTGGAACGGCTCGACCTCGACCCGGCGCGCTACACCACGGTGGTCGACCCCTCGGTCCGCAATCCGGCCGGCTGCCCGGTGGGTGCGGGCTCGATTCTGCTGGCCGGAGTCACTATCACCGCCGAGGTCGTGGTGGGTACCCATGTGGTGGCCATGCCCCGGGTGACGATTCCGCACGACTGCATGGTCGACGACTTCGCCACGTTTGCATCCGGGGTGTCGCTCGGCGGCGGTGTGCGCGTCGGCCGCGCTGCCTATCTGGGCATGAACGCGTCGGTGCTGCCGGGACGCAAGATCGGCGCCGGGGCGACGGTGGGGATGGGCGGGGTCGTGCTGGTCGACGTACCCGATGGCCAGACCTGGGCCGGTGTTCCGGCTGAACCGTTGGACGGGGGCCACTGATGCGCTTCGTCCGCCCCGTGCCCGTCGTCGGCCGACCGACCGTGAGCGTGGTGGTGCCGTGCTACAACTACGGGCGCTACCTGCCCCAGCTGCTCGACTGGGTTGTTGATCAACCGGGAATCGACGTTGAGGTGATCATCGTCGACGACGCGTCGCCGGACGGAAGCGGCGACCGGGCCGAAGAACTGGCCGCCGACTACCAGCGGGTCAAGGTGATCCGTCATCTGACGAATCGCGGCCACATCCAGACCTACAACGAGGGGCTCGAGGCCGTCACGGGCGACTTCGTGGCACTGCTCTCTGCAGACGATCTGCTGCCGCCGGGCGCACTCAGCCGCGCCGCCGCACTGCTCAGCACGCATCCACACGTCGGCCTCGTCTACGGATATGCGAGGTCCTTCTCGGGGGAACCGCCGGCACCCGAGCCCTCCGTGCGCAACTGGACGATCTGGCCGGGTCACGACTGGATGCGGCACTCCGCACGCCGGGCACGAAACTTCATCTCGAGCCCCGAGGTCGTCATGCGAACGGCCGCGCTCCGCCAAGTGGGGCTCTACGATCCACGGCTGCCCCACTCCGGCGACCTCGATATGTGGCTGCGGACGGCTGTGAACTGGGACATCGGGCGGGTCAACGGGCCGGATCAGGCCCTCTACCGGGTGCACGACTCGAACATGCATCTGACCACCTTCGCCGGCACCCTTGTCGACCTTCGTGAGCGGCGAGAAACGTTCGAGCTGTTGTTCTCCACTCACGCGCCGCAGCGATCCGACATCGTACGGCTGCGCCCGGCGGTGCGGCGTGCGCTGGCGCGCGAGGCCTGTCGCGACATCACGCTCGGACGGCTCGACGGCATCGCCCACGAGGAGCTCGTGAGCTTGGCCGAATTCGCGATCGAGACGGATCCGTCGGCGTGCGGCAGCCGTTCCGTCACCCGGCTCCGCTCCGGGCGGAACCCCGCGGCAGCGGGGATGGTGCGATTCGGAATGAAGCTGCGTCACCACCTCCTCTGGCGACGAGAACGTCGGTACGGCATATGACCGACACAACAGCCCGACCCAAGGGACCGACCGCCGCGAGCGGCCTCGGCTGGAGCACGGGCGCGAACATCGCGCTCCGACTGGGGAACTTCGCCGTCGGGGTGGTGATGGCCCGGCTGCTGGCGCCGGAGCAATTCGGCGTCTTCGCCGTCGCGCTCACGGTCTGGACCCTGCTGGGAACCCTGGCGGAGTTCGGATTCGGTACCGATCTCGTACGCGCCAAGAATCCGCTCGACCGCGCTCCCGCGGTGGGCACACTCGGCCTGATCAGTTGCAGCGTCCTCGGCCTCGGCATGGTGCTCATGGCACCGTTCCTGGCGTCGGCCTTCGATACGCCGCAGGCAACACCGGTGCTGCGCCTGATGGCTGTCTCGCTGGCAGTCTTCGGCCTGACGATCGTTCCGGCGGCGCTGCTGCAGCGGGGATACCGACAGGGACGGATCTTCGCCGTCAACGGGACCGCGATGGTCGCCTCGGCGGCGATCATGGTGCCGCTGGGAATCGCCGGCTACGGACCGTACGCCTTGGCGATCGGTCAGATCGCGACCCAGGTCGTGACGGTCGTCGGGCTCCACCTCGCAGCCAAGTACCGCCCGCGCTTCCGCTGGGACTCCAAGGTCGCTGCCGAGTCGGTGCGATTCTGCGCACCGCTCGCGGTCGCGAATCTTCTGTCCTGGGTGCTCCTCAGTGTCGACAACCTGATCGTCGCCCGAGCGCTGACTCCCGTCGATCTGGGCCTGTACGTGCTGGCGTTCAACGTGTCGTCATGGCCGATGAACGCGATCGGCCAAGCCGTTCGGGTCGTCGCGCTACCCGGTTTCTCCCAGCAGGGCACGAAGACCACGCGCAACGCGACCCTCGAACGGGCGATCGCCCCGCTCTGGGCGGTTGGCCTACTCGTCGGCGTCCTGCTCGCCACCGGTGCGCGCCAAGGCATCGCGATCTTGTACGGGAAGGACTGGCTCGGGGCGGCGATCCCACTCGTGGGACTGGCCCTGTTCGGCGCCGTCCGATTGGTCTTCGACCTTCTGGCAACCTTTCTGATCGCTATCGGTCATACCCGCGCGGTGCTCGTGGTCCAGACCGGGTGGCTCGTCGGAATGATCCCGGCAATGTTCTTCGGCGTTCGGTGGTTCGGCCTCGCGGGCGCCGGCCTGACGCACCTGGTGGTGGCGATGGCGATCCCGCTGCCGCTCTATCTCTACTTCTGCCGGAAGGCCACCGTGCGGGTCGGGACACTCCTTCGCAGCTGCTTTGTCCCCACGATCGCCATCGTGCCGCTCGCGGTGGCGTCCTGGATTGCGTGCTCGACGATCACATCGCCCTGGCTGGCGGTGGCCACGTCGGCCGGCTTGGCGGTGCTGCTCTATGTGCTGCCGCTGGCCCGCTGGTGGCTCGGGCGCATCCGCAGGCTTCGAGCTGCGCCGGTGAGCACCGGTGCAGCTGCCGAAACGGTGGTTCCCGCATGACTGTGACCCAACGGGGAGGCGATCACTCATGACCTCAAGCCGACGTGTGCGGCGCGCAGCCGCGATCATCCGCTCCGGGGGATCGACCGAATTGCTGCGCAAGCTCATCAGCGCGGCAGATCGAAGGCTTGCCGGTGACTCGATCCCACGCCTTCCGATCCAGCCGGACGAGATCCGGGACTCGCGCTCGCTCAACCTCGCAGTGCCCGACGACTACCCGTCGCGATCCCGCCCTCTGCGAATCGGCTGGGTATCGACTCCTCCGACCCTCGGCTCCGGTGGCCACACGACGATGCTCCGGATGGTGTCCGCACTGGAAGCGGCCGGTCATGAGTGCACGCTCTTCCTCTTCGATGTGCCCGGCGGACTGGCCTCAGACCACGAGAAGACGGTCCGAGCCGGCTGGCCGCAGGTCAAGGCAAACGTGCGCGACATCAAGGATCTCGCCTCGATGCAGGAGGCACGCAACCCCGGTGTTGATGTTGCTGTGGCAACGAGCTGGGAATCGGCCCACATTCTCGCCACCTATGGCACGGCCCCGATGCGCAGGTTCTATTTCGTTCAGGACTTCGAACCGATGTTCTATCCGAGGGGAACCGAATACCAGCTCGCACTGGACACCTACCGATTCGGTTTCCGGCACATCGCCCTCGGCGCGATGATCAAGGACCAGTTGAGAGCCGAGGTCGGCGTGCACTCCGACGAGGTGCCCTTC
Source organism: Microlunatus sp. (assembly GCA_036566865.1). GTDB lineage: Bacteria > Actinomycetota > Actinomycetes > Propionibacteriales > Propionibacteriaceae > Microlunatus. The sequence continues at coordinate 3,746 of DATCVL010000168.1, read as the reverse complement.
GGCTGCGACACCTCGACCTATTTCCTGATCGAGCCCGAAGTCCGACGATCCGGCGTGGTCTGGTACGCCCGCCCCGGAAACCCTCGACGCGGCTACTGGCTGGCACGGCTGGCATTGAGCCAGTTCCACCAGGAGCATCCCGAGGTGCCGATCTTCGTCTATGGAAGTGCTCTGCGGGATCTTCCGTTTTCTGCGGAGGTTTATCCGCACCTGAGCCCGCACGAGTTGAACGAGCTATACAACCGTTCACTCGCCGGTCTGTCGCTCTCGTTTACAAACGTATCGCTGGTGCCGACCGAACTCATGCGGGCCGGTGTCATCCCGGTGGTCAATGACAGCCCGGAGCCGCGAGCGGTTCTGGACAGTCCCTTCGTCGAATGGGCGTTCCCCACACCTGCGGCGCTGGCGAACGCCCTCGGACGGGTGGTGGCCGCTCCGGACACAACCGCTCGGGGCCGGCAGGCGGCGCAGGCGATGAGCATCGACTGGCAGGACACCCAAGCTGCGGTTGTGAGGCTCATCGAGAACGACACGTACGGCGTTACTTCCGGCTCGCCGACCCCGGACCTGGCGACGCGATGGTAGCCATCCATGTCGGCCGTCGGCCGTTGCTCTCGCGGAGGTTGATCTCCCGGCGGGCACGGCACTCAGAATCTGCATTTCCGGATCCGGGCAGCATGTCCGGGACAAACGTGGGGGTTGACTCGTGAAGGTTCCGTTCCTTGACCTGCCGGCACAGCAAGCCGAGATCGCCGACGAGGTGTTGCCTGTTTGGAGGCGGCAGTTCGAGTCGGCGGCGTTCGTCGGCGGCCCGGAGGTCGCCGCATTCGAGGCCGAGTACGCCGACTACATCGGCGTCGGGCACTGCATCGGTGTCGGCAACGGCACCGACGCGATCGAGATCGCCCTCCGCGCCGCGGGGATCTCGCGAGGCGACGAGGTGATCCTGCCGGCGAACACGTTCATAGCCACCGCAGAGGCGGTGTCGCGGGTCGGCGCTGTCCCGGTCCTGGTCGACGTCGACGACGAGCACCTGCTCATCGATCCCTCGGCCGTGGAGGCGGCGGTGACGCCCCACACTCGGGCGATCATCCCGGTGCACATCTTCGGTCAGACAGCCCCAGTCGAGGCGTTGACGCCGATCGCCGAAAAGTACCGGCTGGTGATCGTGGAGGATGCTGCACAGTCGCAGGGCGCGTCCTCCTCGGCCGGTCGTGCCGGCGCACTGGGACGGATCGCGGCGACGAGTTTCTATCCGGGCAAGAATCTCGGGGCCGCCGGCGACGCCGGCGCGGTGCTCACCGACGATCCAGCCGCCGCCGACTTCGCCCGCAACGTCTCCGCACATGGATCGACCGTCCGTTACGTCCATGACCGGATCGGCTTCAACTCACGGTTGGATGCGATCCAGGCCACCGAACTGCGCGCCAAGCTGCGCCGGCTGGACAAGTGGAACGGCGCCCGGCAGGCCGCCGCCGCCCACTACACCGAACTGCTCGCCGACGTTCCCGGCGTTCGGGTGCCGGCAGTCCGCCCGGGAAACGCGGATGTCTGGCACCTCTACGTCGTACGCGTCGAGGATCGCGACCGCGTGCTGGCCGAGATGGGTGCGGCAGGAATCGGGGTTGCCATCCACTACCCGACCCCGGTCCATCTGACGGCCGCATACGCCGACCTCGGCTACCAACGCGGCACCTTCCCGGTGGCCGAGGCGGCCGCCGGCCAGATCCTGTCGCTGCCGATGTTCCCGCACCTCACCGAGGAACAGCAGGCGGCGGTTGTCGCGGCGTTGACGACATCGGTTCGGTCGCATTCGACCGACGACCAGTGATCGCTCCCGGGCCGGAAAGGCGGTTGAGACAGCGTATGAAGAAGGCAGAGCACCGATTCGTCGGACCGAGCGATCCGGCGCAGGTATGCGTCGTCATCGTGACCTTCCACAACGCGGACTCGATCGAGGCGCTGATCAGTTCGCTGCGGGCGGCGGCGGCGACGCATCGGCTGCGGGTCATCGTGGCCGACAATGCCTCAGCTGATGCGACGGTTTCGATGGTTCGGCGCCACCCGGATGTGCTGCTGATCGAGACGGGCGGCAACCTCGGCTACGCGGGAGCGATCAACGCGGCATCGGCCAGCATCGGCAGCGCAGACACTGTCCTGATTCTGAATCCCGACCTGACGATCGAGCCGGGTGCCATCGACGCCATGCTGCAACGGATGCAGGTGTCACACGCCGGCGCGGTCGTGCCGCGGATCCTGAATCCCGATGGTTCGATCTCCCCGTCGCTCAGGCGTGAGCCATCGATCCTCAGGGCACTCGGCGACGCGGCGATGGGCGCCAAGGTCCCCCGTCGACCAGGTTTCCTGAGCGAGAACATCGCGGATCCGGCGGCGTACACCTCGCCCCAGCCGGTGGACTGGGCGACCGGGGCGGCGATCTTGATCGACGGTGAGGTTGCAGCCAGAGTCGGCCCCTGGGACGAGCGGTTCTTTCTGTACTCGGAAGAAACCGACTACTGCCGCAGAATCCGTGTCGCGCGAAAAACGATCTGGTTCGAACCCTCGGCCGTTGTCGTCCACTCCCAGGGTGGATCTGGCAGATCGGTGGATCTCGACCGACTGCTGGCGGTGAATCGGGTGCGTTATGCACGAAAGCATCTGAGCCCGGCCGCGGCCGCGACCTTTCGCGGTGCGGTCGTTCTGCACGAACTCGTCCGGTCCTACGCTCCGGCGCATCGAGCGATATTGCGAAGCGTTGTCTCCGAAAGGACCTGGTCGTCGCTACCGCGTGCCAGACTTTCCCAGGACCTGCCGCAGTCCCTCCATCAGGCAGCGCCATGACACTTCCAGTTTGTCGGATGCAGCCTGCGTACCACCCGCTTCGGCTAGCCTTGGGCTGGTCATGATCCGGGGGGAGAACACATGACATTCAACGACGTTGTGCGAGCTATGTTTCGCCGTTGGTACGTCTCCGTAGTCATTCTTGCCGCCGCTGTCGGTCTGACCGGTGCGCTGCTGAATCTGGGCAGCTTGTACACCACCAAAACGGTTGTCTCGTTCACGCTGCCGTCGACCTCGGCCCTTCAGCCCGACAACGGGACGGCTGATGCCAGCGTGATCGACTTCGCGAGCTCGGTGGCGAACGAGGCCAACAGTGGTCAGTCATCACCGCAGTACGCGTCGGTGGATGCACCGTTCTACGGAGCCGGGGTCAGAAAGGGAATCACGGTGAGGCTGCCCAACTACGGCGGGCAGTGGGCACCCACGAGCTTCATGTCTGCGCTCATCGAGATCCAGATCGTCGGCCCCGATCCGACCTGGGTACGCGCGCAGCAGACCGCCGTACTCGAACGGATCCGGAGCCGGGCCCATGAACAGCAGTCGACTGCGCCGCGCTCACGGCGGATCACGGCAACCGTTGAACCGCTCACGACCCAGATCGTGCAGATTGCTCCGTCGAACCGGGACAAGCTGATCGGAGTCGCGTCCATGGGTCTTGCCGTCTTGATCTCCAGCGCCTGGCTCTCGGCCGCAGTGGACCGCGTTGCTCGCCATCGTCAGCCGCGGGCGGCTCGCGGCCGGAGCCGTTCCGGACTGGCAACGAGCGTGGTCTCATGAAAACGAGCGTGGTCTCATGAACCTGGTCGATACGCTCCGCGCGTTTGTCCGACGCTGGTACATCGTGGTGCCCGGGACGGTGGTCGCGTTGGCGCTGGCTCTTGGTGCCTGGCACGTCGTCAAGCCGG
>DATCVL010000167.1:0-9147 GCA_036566865.1 Microlunatus sp. | reverse complement strand
GCCACAACCCGACCGTGGAGCTGTACGACCTGGCCGACGATCCGCTGGAGCTGGTCAACCGCGCCGACGACCCCGAGCTGGCCGACGTCCGAGCCGACCTGCTGGAACGGCTCAGCGACTGGATGACCACAACCGAGGACCCGTTGTTGGCCGGTGCGGTGACCTCGCCCTCGCATCGCGCCGCCGTGCAGCAGGTCGGGGACGCTGTCGGGTCCTGATCGTCGCATTCGCGCGTCGACGAGCGGGCCGGCCGCACCGAAGTGTCACGGCCGCACCGGAACCGTCGGAGTGCGGCGGCCGGCAAAGCTGCGGCTGGGTTGGGATGGCGCGGGAACGACGGTGACTGCGCGCGCGAACTTGGTTAGCGCGGCGAAATATCGTACGGAAAAGAACGACAGGTGAGACTGGCAGTTAATCGATCGATACGGATCGGGCGAACTCCGATAGAGTGATGACTCGGCCGCGGAGGAAATCTCCGCGCGCCACGGCTTGCAGGATTCCAGTTGACCTCAACCACTGTTGAGCTTGCAGACTGGTCAAGCTCAGCCGCCCCTGCCGTCCGGTCCGTACCTCGTCCGGCGACTTCCCGCCCCATCGCCGGGGCCCGATCCGCTGACTCGATCTGTGGGCGCGTGCAGGGGCTGAGTTGTCAGTGAACCTGCACGCAAGAAGGAGCACGCCGCCCCCGTGCTCTCCGCCATCGAGCTATTGAGGTATGCCCCATGTCCGCCGATTTATCGGCACCGACGTCACAGACGTCACAGAGCAAGGACGGACCAACAGCTACTCGAACACGGCAGGGTCTCGCCGCCGGACCCACCGCGACAGCTCTGGATCGACCGCCGGCCATCCTGCCGCCGCCAGAGCTGAAGTACGACAAGAACGGCAACCCGAAGCGACACTCCTACACGGCACTGTGGCGGCTGCGCAGCTACATGCTGCCGTACCTGCCGCGGTTCATCGCGATGTTCGTCTTCGGCGGACTCAGCGTCGGCGCCACCATCGTGGTGCCGTTGGTGACCCGGGCCGTGATCGACGGACCGGTCGCCGACAAGGACAGCCAGGGTCTCTGGGCCCTGGGCCTTTTCGCCCTCGGACTCGGCATCGTCGAGGCGATCTTGATCTTCGGCCGTCGCTGGACGGTGGCCAAGGCCACTCTCGGCGTCGAGTACGACATCCGGGTCGACCTGTACGCGAAGCTGCAGCGGCTGCCGATGGCCTTCCATGATCGCTGGGAGTCCGGTCAGCTGCTGTCCCGGATGATGAGTGACCTGTCGACGATCCGTCGATTCCTCGGCTTCGGACTGCTCTTCCTGATCATCAACAGCCTCCAGATCGCCGTTGTGACGGTGATCCTGATCAACCTGTACTGGCCGCTGGGTGTGGTCGTGCTGATCTCGATCGTGCCGATCGTCGCGGTCTGCCTGCGAGTGACCCGGGAGTACGTCCGGCTGTCCAGGAAGATCCAGGACGAGACCGGTGACGTCGCCTCCACCATCGAGGAGGGTGCCCACGGTCTGCGGGTCATCAAGTCGTTCGGCCGGGCCGGGTACATGTTCGACAAGTTCGACGCCCGCAGCGTGCAGCTGTACCGGACCTCGCTGCAGAAGGTCCGGCTGCAGTCGAACTTCTGGACCTTCCTGGAGATCATCCCGAACGCCACCCTGATCGTCGTGCTGGCGATCGGCGCGGTGGCGGCCGGTCAGGACCGACTCACGCTGGGCACCCTGGTCGCCTTCACCACGCTGATGACCTCGCTGGTCGGGCCGATCTCCATGCTCGGCATGCAGATCTCCCAGGCCCAGGAGTCGATGACGGCCTCCGACCGGTTGGCCGACATCTTCGACACCGTCAACACGATCACCGACGGCCCGTCCGAACTGCGCCAGCCGGTACGCGGCCACCTCACCTTCGAGGGTGCAGGCTTCACCTTCCCGGACGGCGACGAGCCGGTCCTGCACGGGCTGGATCTCGACATCGCGCCGGGCGAGACCGTCGCCCTGGTCGGCGCCACCGGTGCCGGCAAGTCGATCCTGACCAGCCTGGTCGCCCGGCTCTACGACGTCACCGAGGGCCGGATCTGCATCGACGGCACGGACATCCGGCAGCTCAAGCTGCCGGAACTGCGGCAGGTGGTGGCGACCGCCTTCGAGGACCCGACACTGTTCTCGATGTCGGCCCGGGAGAATCTGACCCTCGGCCGGCCGGATGCGACCGGGGAGGAGATCGACGAGGCGATCGACGTCGCTCAGGCGCACTTCGTCTACGACCTGCCCTGGGGCCTCGACACCAGGATCGGTGAGCAGGGGATGAGCCTGTCCGGTGGACAGCGGCAGCGGTTGGCGCTGGCCCGGGCCGTGCTCGCCAGGCCGTCCGTCCTGGTCCTCGACGACACCCTGTCGGCGTTGGACATTCACACCGAGGCGTTGGTCGAGCAGGCGCTGAAGCGGGTGCTGAAGGGAGTCACCGGCATCGTCGTTGCGCACCGCGCGTCGACCGTGCTGTTGGCCGATCGGGTGGCCATGCTGTCCGGCGGAACCATCACCCACGTCGGTACCCACACCGAGCTGCTGGAGACGGTGCCGGAGTACCGCGAGCTGCTCAGTGCCGACTTCAATCCGCAGGAGGAATTCGATCTGCTCGAGGAGGGGGCACGCCGATGAGCACCCAGGTCGAAAGCGAACGTCGTACCGAGACCGAAGCGAAGGCGCCCGAGGACAACCTGCAGCAATGGCGGGGTGTCGGGGCCGAGGACTCGGCCGAGCTCAGCGCTCGGGGCAGCGTCTTCCTCAAGCACCGCAGCCGCCGGTTGCTCGGCAATCTGCTGCTGCCGCACAAGATGACGGTCGTCTTCATGATCGCCGTGGTGGTGATCGAGAACGCGGCCCGGCTGGCCATCCCGTTCCTGGTCAGCCTCGGCATCGACAAGGGCGTACCGCCGATCATGAATCACGGCAGCGCCAAGGTGCTGATCGAGATCGTGATCGCGATGTTGATCATCACCGCCATCCAGGGGATCAGCCGGATCATCTTCCAGCGGACCTCAGGCAAGGTCGGCCAGGACGTGCTGCTCGAGGTACGCCGCAGGGTGTTCCGGCACTTCCAGAAGCTGGATGTCCAATTCCATGATCGCTATACCTCCGGCCGGGTGGTCTCCCGGCTGACCAGCGATGTGGAAGCCATCCAGGAGATGCTGAACGGCGGCTTCGACAGCCTGATCCGGGCCGTCCTGACCCTGGTCGGTGTCGGCATCATGTTGATCACCCTGGACACCAAGCTCGGCATCATCTGCCTGCTCAGCTTCCCGATCTTGATGTTGCTGGTCCGCTGGTTCTCGGTGAACTCGTCGAAGACGTACCGCAGGGTGCGGGAGTTCTCCGCGATGGTGATCGTCCAGTTCGTGGAGACCATGACCGGCATCCGCGCGGTCCAGGCCTACCGTCGGGAGCCGCGGAACTCGGAGATCTTCGAGGACCTGTCCGGCGAGTACCGCGACATCAACACCAAGGCCTTCCGGCTGGTGGCGCTGTTCATGCCGGGAGTGAAGCTGATCGGCAACATCACCATCGGCATCGTCGTGCTGTACGGCGGTTGGCGGGCGATGGAGGGCGACCTCACGGTCGGCGTGCTGACCGCGTTCTTGCTGTACCTGCGGATGTTCTTCGATCCGATGCAGGACATCAGCCAGTTCTACAACCTCTTCCAGTCCGCCTCGGCGGCGCTGGAGAAGCTGTCCGGTGTGCTGGAGCAGGATCCCGAGGTGGTCGAACCGATCGATCCGAAGCCGATGGATCGGGCCAGTGGCCGGGTCGAGTTCGAGCACGTCGACTTCAGCTACGTCGATGATCGCCCGGTGCTTCCTGATCTTGATCTGACCATCCCGGCCGGTCAGACCGTTGCTCTGGTCGGCACCACCGGTGCGGGCAAGACCACGATCGCGAAGATGATCTCCCGGTTCTACGACCCGACCGGCGGTCGGATCAGTCTGGACGGGGTCGATCTGCGTCAGTTGAGCGACGAGGACCTGCGGCGCAACGTGGTGATGGTGACCCAGGAGAACTTCATGTTCGACGGTACGGTCGCCGACAACATCGGCTTCGGCAAGCCGACCGCGAGCCGGGAGCAGGTGATCGAGGCGGCCAAGGCGGTCGGTGCGCACGAATTCATCAGTGCCCTGCCGCACGGCTACGACACCGATGTGGAGAAGCGGGGTGGCAGGTTGTCTGCCGGCCAGCGCCAGTTGGTCGCCTTTGCCCGAGCCTTCCTCGCCGACCCGGCGGTGTTGATCTTGGATGAGGCCACCTCGAGCCTTGACATCCCGAGCGAGCGGCTGGTGCAGCAGGCCTTGCAGACGATCTTGGCCAGCCGGACCGCGGTGATCATCGCGCACCGGTTGAGCACGGTGGAGATCGCCGATCGGGTGCTGGTACTGGAACACGGCCGGATCCTGGAGGATGGCAGCCCGGCCGAGTTGATGCACGCGCAGGGCGGCCGCTATGCCGCACTGTACGAGGCCTGGGAGGAGTCCCTGGCCTGAGCCGCGGTGGCGCCCGTCGGAGTCGACGGCGTCGGCGGTTGTTGATCATGGAACGGCCCACCCCTTGATCAGGGGCGGGCCGTTTCGCGTACCGCTGGGTTGTTACCGCGCGAAGGGTCCGCCCGGTCCGAACATCAGCTCGGCGAAGCGTTCGCCGATCCGACGATGGGTCGCCGGATCGGGATGCAGGTTGTCCGGGAGCGGCAGCTCGTCATGATCATCCGGCCCGTAAAGCTGGCGGCCGTCCAGGTAGTACAGCTGCGAATCGGTGGCGGCGCGCTGTTGCACGATCCGGGCCAACTCGTCCCTGATCGTGTTCAGGGTCAACTTGCCCTGGCTGACTGCTTCCGGGTCCCCGGTGGCGATGAATCCGACCGTCCCGTCCTCGCGGAATTCGGGTGCGACCGGTCCGGGTGTGTCCTCCTGGATCGGGCAGTAGATCGCCGACACCACCAGCAGCGGCGTGTCCGGATGGGCGTCCCGGATGGTGTCCAGATAGCCGTGTACGGCCGGGGTGAAGGCACGCATCCGAATCAGGTCGGCATTGGTGAGATTGATCCCGAGCTTGATGCTGATCAAGTCGGCAGGCAGATCACGGATCGTCCGGGCGATGAACGGGTCGAGCAGGGCGCTGCCGCCCAGGCCCAGGTTGGTCAGGTTGACGTCTCCGGATGCTGCGGCGATTGCCGGCCAGATCGTCGTCGGCCCGTCTGCGTTCGAACCATGGCTGATCGAGCTGCCGTGATGCACCCAGCGTCGACGGTCGTCGACCACCGCGGTGACCGGCGCATCCGCCCGGAGTTCGATCAACTCGGCCACCTCACCGTACGGCAGCCAGATCTCGATCGACTTCTCTGCCGGACCAAGATCATCGAATCGAAGCGTGCTGCTCGGCCCCGGCTCCAGCTGGGTGCTGTTGGTGGCCAAGTTGATGCTGAGCACATTGCCGGTCGCAGCCTCGGTCTCGGCCGTCAGCTCGCCGTCGATGATCAGGTGATAGCGGACGCCCGGTCGTGGTGGTGCGCCGGCATAGACGACCTTGGTCGGCAGCACTTCCAGCTCGACCGCGCCGGCGGACGTACGAAACGCCAACCGGACGCCGGAGGTCTGCGCCTCCACCATGGCAAGTTGACCGTCGGGAGTCTCGGCCCGAGCCCAACCGGGCAGCCGATGCGGACGTACGCCCCGCTCGGTCGCTTCGAGCTCGACGGCACCGTGGACCAGCTCCGCCGTGATCGGGACCTTGATCAACTTCTCACTCCCGGATCGGTCGGGCAGGGGCGATGATGCGGACTCGGTCATGACCTGCATCCTGCCAACCCCGGGGAGGCTGCTCTTCACGGGGCAGCGAATGGCGCTCGAGTCCCCAGCGCGACCGCCGGCAGCGCGTCCGTCGGCAGTCCTCCGGGGCCGGGTCGTGTCGGCCACAGCGGGACCGTCCAGCGTGGCTACCCGGAGAGGGGTGCGACCCGAGTGGCGCGCGGCGGTGATCAGACGGTCTCGGTGACCTGACGACGCTGAGCGATCGCGATCCCGGTCACCACCAGCGCCATCCCCAGCAATTGCACCGGCGAGGGGAGTTGCCCGAGCAGGATCGCACCGAAGAGGCCGGCGAAGATCACCTCGGCCAGCGCGACGAACGACGCCGGTCCGGAGCCGAGTCGACGTACCGCGGAAATCCCTGCCAGGTAAGCGAAAACGGTCGGCACCAAGATCACCGAAGCGCCGGCGATCTGCCAACCGACCCGGGCTGCGCCGATGGTGACGGTGCCGGGCGCGACGGTCAGCGGCAGTACCCCGATGATGCCGACCACGGCGACCATGGTGGCACCGATCAGCATCCCGGCGCCGGCCATCAGTACCGGCGGCGGGGCGTCGACATGATCATCGGAGAGCAGGAAGTAGGCACACAGGCAGAACGCAGAGCCGAACCCCCAGGCCAGCCCGCGCGGATCGAAGCCCGTCGTCGAGCCGCCGAACAGATCCAGCACCAACACCAGTCCCAGCAGGGCCAGCGCGGCAGAGATCAGCAGTGACCGACTCGGCCGCCGGCCGTGCCGGATCCAGACGTAGCCGAGCAGCCAGATCGGTGCGGTGAATTCCAGCAGCGACGCGGTTCCGACCGGCAGGTAGCGGATGGCGTTGAAGTAGCACAGTTGGGCACCGCCGGTCGCGGTCAGCCCGTACGCGATCAGCCGCAGCACGCCGGCCCGGCTGGGCCGCCAGCGGCGTAGCGCCAGTGCCGCCGGAATCGCCAACACCAGCCCGGCGCCGCCGAGTCGTAGCAGCGTGACCGCGGCCGCGGACCAGCCGAGATCGAGCAGCGGATGCGCCAGCGATCCGGACGTCCCGTACGCGGCCGCCGACACCACGGCGATCACGATCCCGGTCGTGGTCCGCGCCGGTCGGCGGCTGGCAGTCCCGATGGCCAATGTCATTCTCCCTGTGGCGCTGACACCGCCGCCCGGACGTCAGGAGCAAACAGCTAGATTGGTGATGACGTTACGCCGCGCCGATGTCAGGAGTCAAGATGCTTTTTGCCCATGACACGGTTGACGTGCTGTCCTGGCTCGCGGCGCTGGTGAACACCCTCGACGAGGGCGTCGAACAACTTCGGACGCCGGCCGATCTGGATGGCTTGCTGACCGAATGGAAGATGACCGGCCGGCGGTTGGGCACCCGCCGGGAGCTGGCCGAGGTGCGTACGGTCCGCGCCGCCATCGGGTCGGTCTGGGAGGCCGGCAGCGTGGCCGAGATGGCCGAGATCGTGAACGAGTTGTTCGCCGACTCGGATGCCCGCCCGTACCTGACCCGTCATGATCAACAGGACTGGCATCTGCACCTGACTGAATCCGAGGCGCCGTTGGCCCAGCGGATCGGCGCCGAGGCGGCGCTGGCCCTGGTCGACCTGATCCGGACCGGCGAGACGGGTCGGCTCAAGCACTGCGCCGCCGACGACTGCAACGCCGTGCTGATCGACCTGAGCAAGAACCATTCCCGGCGGTTCTGCGATGTCGGCAACTGCGGCAACCGGATGCACGTCGCCGCCTATCGCCGACGGCGGGCCGAGCAGAGCTGAGGCCCGCAGCGGATCGACCACCCTGTCGATCCGGCATCGGAGACGGCGATTCCGACCACGGGACCGGCCCCGGTGGCTACCGTGAAAACGTGGACGTCAGTACGTTCTACGCACTCTTCTCGGCAACCTGCTTCACGCTCACCGGGTTGTGGTGGAACGTCGTCCACGCCCGTACGGACTGGCGTCGCGACAGGTCCACCCGGCGCGCTGTCGGCGGCATCTACCTGTCCTTCCTGCTACCGGCCCTGATGGGGTTGTTCGCCCAGGTGGGGGGCGAGGCCACGCCGGCCGTCTGGCGGGTCTCCTTCGTCCTGGTTTCGTTGGTGGGCGCCGTCTCGATGGTGCGTCTGTTGTCGCATGCGCGAGGTGACCGGTCGACGACGATCGTGACCGCCACTCAGGCCGGAGCGGGCCTGGTCTATCTCCTCATCGCCGTACTCGGCATTGCTCCTGCGCTGGCCGGCGGAATCGGTCTCGCGCCGATCCAGGTGGCCGCCCTGTTGTTGATCATCCTGATCGTCCTGGCACACGGGTTGGTGTGGCGCTTCATGCTGGAGTCGACCACGGACGAGGCCGTGAGCTGAGATCGGCATCGCGTCGGGAATCTTCAAGACGCCGGTGCCGGCACGAGGTTGACTGGTGCCATGACCGAGACACAGCATTCCGAGAGCACCACAACCGCACCGGTGGCGAGCGTGGCCATGTTCACCATCGACTGCGACGATCCGAAGCCGTTGCTGGACTTCTACTCCCGGCTGCTCGGCATGAAGATCGCCTACCAGGACGAGAACGTGGGCATGATCACCGGCGAGAACGGACCCGCCATCGGCTTCGGCAAAGTTGATCAGTACACGCCGCCGGCCTGGCCGGACGACAACAGCGAGAAGCAGTTCCATCTGGATCTGAAGGTTCCCGACATCGCGGCCGCCGAACGGGCCGCGGTCGAGCTGGGTGCGACGGTGCCGGAGCACCAGCCGGGCGAGACCTGGCGGGTGTTGCTGGATCCCGCCGGCCACCCGTTCTGCCTGACTGTCTGGCAGATGTAGCGCTGCGTCACGACGCGGGTCGTCCGTGCTGCGCTGCGGCCAGCAGCTGGGCGGGATCCCTTGCAGGGTTCAGAGATCGGCATCGGGGTCGAAGGCGGCGACGGCACCGATCACGATCGTCGCGGGTGCGCCGAGGCCTTCGGCCCGAGTGCGCCGGGCGACCTCGGCCAGCGGTGCGCGTACGGTCCGCATCGAGGACAGCGTGCCGTCCTCGATCACGGCGGCCGGGGTGTCGCCGGACAGGCCGTTGTTGATCAAGGTCTCGGCGATCACCGGCAGGTGTGCCATCCCCATCATGATCACCAACGTGGTGCCGGTGCGGGCCAGTGCCGCCCAGTCGATGGTGGACCGCGGATCGTCCGGGCGTACGTGGCCGGTCACCACGGTGAACCCCTGGGACAGGGTGCGGTGGGTGACCGGGATGCCTGCTGCAGCCGGGGCCGCGACCGCCGACGTCACTCCGGGGATGATCCGTACCGGGATGC
>DATCVL010000166.1:0-9961 GCA_036566865.1 Microlunatus sp. | reverse complement strand
CTCCTCCGGCTCGGCATGATCGAATCCGAGCAGATGCAACAAACCGTGGACGAGCAGGTATTCGGCTTCGGCGTCCGGGGTGCGCCCGTTCTCCTTGGCCTGCTTACTGGTCACGGCCGGGCAGAGGACGATGTCCCCGAGCAGACCGATCGGCGGTTCTTCGTCGTCCTCGGGGATCCGCAACTCGTCCATCGGAAAGCTCAACACATCGGTCGGGCCGGGCTCCCCCATGTACTTCTCGTGGTAGGCAGACATCGTGTCGGTGTCCACCAGCAAGATCGACAACTCGGCCTGCGGATGGATCCGCAGTTGGGACAGGGCGAATTCGGCCAACCGGACCAGGCCGTCGAGTTGGAGGCTTGCTTCGGCTGAGTCCGGACTGTCGGCCTCCAAGCCGGACTCGTTGTTGATCTCCACCGTCATCGTCGGCTCCCATGCGACGAACTGTTCCCGCGCTCCGGATGGCTCTGATGCTTGGCCTCGAACTTGTCGTAGGCGGCGACGATCCGGCCGACCAGCTTGTTGCGCACCACGTCGTGGTTGGTCAGGTTGCAGAAGGCGATGTCGTCGACCGTGTCGAGGATGCCCTGAACCGCGCGCAGACCGCTCCGGGTGCCACCCGGCAGATCGACCTGAGTGATGTCGCCGGTGACGACCATCCTGGAGTTGAAACCGAGCCGGGTCAGGAACATCTTCATCTGTTCCATCGAGGTGTTCTGCGCCTCGTCCAGGATGATGAAGGCGTCGTTCAACGTCCGGCCGCGCATGTAGGCCAGCGGTGCGACCTCGATGGTGCCGGAGGTCAGCAGCCGCGGGATCGAATCCGGGTCGACCATGTCGTGCAGGGCGTCGTACAACGGTCGCAGGTAGGGATCGATCTTGTCGTTCAGGGTGCCCGGCAGGAAGCCCAGATGCTCGCCCGCCTCGACCGCCGGCCGGGTCAGGATGATCCGGTTGACGTCCTTGTTCTGCAGGGCCTGGACGGCCTTGGCCACGGCGAGATAGGTCTTGCCGGTACCGGCCGGGCCGATGCCGAAGACGACCGTGTGCTTGTCGATCGCGTCCACGTACCGCTTCTGGTTCAGGGTCTTGGGACGGATCGTCTTGCCGCGGCTGGACAGGATGTTGTGGGTCAGCACGTCCGAGGGACGGGCGTCCTCGCGGTCGGCGATCATCCCGACCAGTCGCTCGACGCCGTCGGCGGTCATGCCCTGACCGGTGCGGACGATGGTGACGATCTCACCGAGAACGTCAGCGCCCATCGCGGTCGAGGACGGATCGCCGGTGAGGGTGATCTCGTTGCCGCGAACGTGAATGTCGGCCGCCAGGTCGCGTTCCAGGATGCGCAGGAACGCGTCCCCCGGACCGAGCACGCTGACCATGTTGATCGATGTCGGGATCGTGACCTTCCGCGAACTGGGCCCGGTGCCCGACTCCGACTCCTCACCCGACGGGGCTTCGCCCGGGGTGCCGCCGGCCAACTCGGTCTCTTCGGTTGCCATCGCGGTGGCCGATCGCTGTGTGCTACTCAGGACTTCCTCGCATCCGATCCGGGAATGATGAATTGGAGTCTAGTGATGCCAACGTCATCGGCCCAAGCATTAGTCCCTTTGGCGGCGCTCGGATCAGCACCGACCGGTTCCGGCAGCCCGACTTCGACCGACAACGGCACACTCGGGGCGCCGCAGTGACCTCTCGGCGACCATCGCCGGACGGTTACCGCTCACCGCCGGCAGCAGCCGCCTTCTGATACTCCTCCCGGATCTGATCACCGCCGCCGCTCCGCCAGCTGGAGACCGCGTCCTTCCACGCCGACTGCGGCTTACGTCCCTGCAGGATGTCCATCCGGGCGGCATCCAGCGCCTTGGTCAACTGCGCGCCCTTGGCCGCCTCGGTCTCCGAGTACAACCCGACAGTCGGATCGGGCGCCAGCATCGGCATCGCCGCCTCCTGATAGTCGAAGCGCGCCTGGCTGACCCGTCGCCGGCCGGGGTCGTAGACCACCTGCGAGGCATCCGAGACGTACTTGAACGGCACCAACTTGAGATTCTGCCCCGCCGCGTTCAGGACGGGGTCGGTGCCATCGGCGGTGTAGCTGACCCCCTCGACACCGAAGTTGCGGAGCAGGTATTCGGCCGACCCGAAGGGCGTGGCCAGCCAGTCCAACAGCTTCAGCAGTTTGCGAGTCTGGTCCGCGCCCGACTTCTTGATCACCGTCAGCCCGCCGCTGACACTGCCGCGGGGATGCAGCGCCGTTGCGTCGGCGTCGTGCGGGAAGGGAAGCATCGCACCCAGTTCGAATCCGGGCACCTCGGCACCCCACAACTCGTACTTGGGCCAGCCGACGAAGCCGGCCATCACGATCGGCGCCTTGCCGCTGGTGAACCAGGCATTGCGCTGGTTGTTGTTGGCCGACACCCCGTCCGGATGGAACACACCAGCCTTGACCAACTCCGTACCCTCCGACAGGGCGGCCCGATATTGATCAAGCTCGATGTTCGCGGTGAACTTGCCGTCCTCCTCCGCCCAGAAGTTTGCGATGCCGTACGACGCCGCGAGCAGACCGAGCGTGCCGGCCGGGTCGGAGCAAGCCCACCTACCTCTACGTTCATCGCTGAGTCCGACCAGCAATTCCTTGAATTCGCCGTAGTCCTTCGGCTGCGAGGGAAGCCCTGCAGCGTCGATCAGATCCTTGCGGAGAAAGACGATCCCACCGATCGGCGGCCGGGAGATCGGCACACCCCACAGGGCATCGTCGATGACGGCCTTGCGCCACGACTCGGTCGGCAGCCCGGCCAGATTCGGATAGTCGGAAACGGCATCGCCGGCCAGTTGATCGGTCAGGTCCACGAACTCTGCCCGCAGCATCGCGGGCAGTTGCTGGACCGCGCCCAAGACGGTGACCAGGTCGGGCAGGTCCCCGCTCGCCATCGTGGACGCGAACCGTTGCGGATAGTCGGCTGCCAACGCGTAGCTGATGTCGAGCTGCCCGCCGATCCGGTCGTTCACGGCCTGCCAGAGCGGGTTCTTCGACAGCCGGGGCGCCACTGGATCGTAGGTGTAGGTGAGCGCCGTGATCTTGTCGCCGGACAGCGGCGCGTCGGCGACCGCCGGCTGCGGATCGGCGGGATAGCTGAAGTACCCGTGCATCCCGCCGGGGAATTTGCTGGTCAGGTCGGGCTTGACCGCGCCCACCTCGGTGAAGGTCGGCAGCAGCGCCTTGTCGATGGCGCCGGATGAGCCAGTCGAACTCTTCGTCGTGCACGCGCCGGTTGCAGCAACACCGCCCAGCACGGCGGCGCCGGCCATCCCCTTGATCAAACTACGGCGCGAGAACGCCGGTCTGATGCTGTCCATGATCGTGAATCCCTTTCGTCATTGAGAGGTCCCTGCTGCAGCGATGCTCTGGTGGACCATCCGCTGCAGTTCGTTCCGAGCGAAATCCCTGGCCTGCAAGGTGAGGTCGACGGCAGCGTGCCGGTCCTCGGCGATCTTGGTCAGTCGCTGCTCGACCTGGGCGGCGGCCGTCGGGCCGGCCTCGATCAGCTGGTCACCGAGCCCGAGGTCGTGATACATCGCGCCCTTGATCGTGTCCGTCGGCTGCCTGACGTACAGGGCCGGAACTCCTTCTGCCAAAGCGATCAGGGGCGAATGGCACTCCATGCTCAACACCGCGCCGGCCCGCCGATAGACGGCGGCGGCCTCGGTCAGATCCCAGAAGCGGGGCAGGATGTGGACTCGATCCTCGACATCGTCGGGGAAGGTACCGGCCAGTTCCTGCTCGGCCAGCTCCATCGCATAGCTCATCTCCGGCACGATCAACGCCGGTTCGCCGGTTGCCCGCACCCAGCTGATCACTCCCTGCCGCAGGATCGCCAGATCGGACTGGAGATAGCCCGCGTTGTACGCCGCCCGACGCAGGTCGGTGGCCGTCGGCTGGTGCCGGCGCAGTTTGTAGTACGGGGTGAATCGCAGTCGAGGGACGGCACACAGGAATCCCTGCTGTAGATCGAATTCGTCCAGCACCGCGCGTCCATGATCATCATCGACGAAGTCGAAGAGCACCGTCGCGTCCGGACCGAATCGCAGCGGCTCGACCCCGAGCCGTTGGCCCTGCAGGAACTGCCGGGTCAGCCCGTCGCGGCAGAAGATGAACGCTGCCCCTTCCAGCAGCACCCGATCGGCGGCCGTCAGCAGATCGCCGTCGATCGAGTTGATCATGGTCGCCGAGCGGCTCAGGCTCGCGGTGTACGGCTGCAGCGGATCGACGGTGATGCCGAAGAACCCGTACGGCTTGGCCGTGTGTTCGCGCCACCGTTCGACCTCGGATCGGGCGACCAGATTCGGGCCGGATCCGTGCACCAGGAGGTCGGCCTGATCGAAGGCGGCGGCCAGTCGAGGTCCGGGTTGCTGTCCGGGCTGCAGGTGTTCCTCGATCACCGACACCTCCGGGAAGTAGCGATCCAGCAACCGTCGGACGGCGTCGTCGATCTGATGGGCCCACAGCGTCAACTGCACGTCCGGGGCGTATCGCCGGAACGCCGCCAAGGCGCCCGGCGTGTGCGCGACGTCACCGATGTTGACCGTCTGCCATCCCGACACCAGGAGGACGTGGACCACGTTGCTGACTCCGTTCTGCCCTGGATCGGGCGGACTGAGGGGCCGCTCGCTGCGGCGCCCGGGAATCGTGACACGTGATTAACCGGTAAATCAAGGCGTTGCCAGGGTTTGTCGGGAGCGCGGAATTGATTGGGGCGTTACCGGAGCGGGCCCACCGAACCGCGATCGATCAGCTTCGGCGCCGGCCGAGCGATCGTCGTGGAGCGGGCGGGCTTGCCGTCGATCAGCCGGCGCAGCGCGAGATAACCACGCCGACCGGCCTCGAACACCGGCATCCTGACCGTGGTCGGCGCCGGCCGCAGGCTGTCGGCCAGCGGCAGATCGTGATAGACGATGAGCGACAACTCCTCAGGCACCCGGATGCCGAGGTCGGTGATCGCCGCAAGAGCGCCGGGCGCTGCCACCACGTTGTCGATGATCAAGGCGGTCGGCGGCTCGACAGACGTCAGCAAGCGATGGGTTTCGGCGCCGACGTCGCTCGGCTCGTAGCCGACCTGCCGGACCAACGTCAGATCGGCGCGCACCTGCGCCCGGCGCATCGCGTCGCGATAGCCGTCGATCCGTCCATCACTGGTCGGCCCGCCGGTAGGCCCGCCGATCAGCGCGATCCGGCGGTGCCCCTGATCGAGCAGCCGGCTCGTCGCCAGATCGATGCCGGCCCGGTCGTCCACCCACACGGCGACCGGTCCGCCGTCGATCGGCGTCTGCAGGATGACGAACGGGATCGATCGGCTGGTCAGCTCCTCGGCTGTCTCCGAACCCCAGTCGGTGGTGCGCAGCAGGAAGCCATCGACCATCCCGGTGCCCGCGATCCGGCTCATCAGGTGGCTGCCGGGCTCGATCCAGAGTGCGTCGGCGAGCAGCAGCACGTCACCGTCGGCCTCGGCGGCGTCCTGCATCCCGCGGATGGCCAACTCGAAGATCGGATTGGCGATCTTCGGCACCACCGCGGCGATCACTCCCGATCGCGACAGACTGAGCGACTTGGCCGCGTGATTGGCGCGATAGCCGGTTTCGGCGATGGCGCGCTCGACCCGCTCCCGGGTTGCCTCACTCATCCGGATGGTTCCCTGCGCACCGGAGATCGCCGCCGACACCACCGCGGTGGAAACGCCGGCCCGCGCGGCGACCTCCTTGATCGTCACCATCGCCGGTCGGCTACCCCTCAGCGATCGTCGTCGTCGACGACGTGCACGGCGGCTTCCTCCGCGCTGGCGGCAGCGCCGTCGATGCCGACATCGGTCCCGTACAACTCGGACTCGTCGTCCACGCCGGCGCCCTCATTGGGCTCGACCAGCCGACCGGCCCGACGGCCGCCGACCTCGCCGTCGTCCAGGAAGTCCTCGAACTCCTGCTCGGGCTCGTCGTCGTCGGAGTCCGGCTGCTCCTCGGAGAGTCGCTCATCCAGCGTCTCGTGCTCACCCGAACGCTCCAGCACCGACCAGCGCTCCGGAGTCGTCAGACCCTCGTCCAGTACGTCCTCCACGCCGCGGTCGTCCAGCGAGTCCTCCGGCTGGATCTGGTCCAACTGCTCGGACTGGTCCGGCACCTCGTCGTACTCGCTGGGGTCGAGGCTGCGATCACTCATGGGGGTCAGCCTGCCATGTCGCTGCCTCGACCCACGACTCCCCCTACCCGCTCTTCTCGAGTTGGATTTCGATCACCTTGCGCCCGGCTGCGATCACCCGGGCCAGCTCGGCATCAGTCACCGATCCGTCCACGATCCGCACATCGCCCGGATAGGCCAGTTGCGGCACCGCATCGAGGATCTGGCGAAGTCGCCGGGCAGCCTCGGCCGGATCCCTGATCGGGTCGGCGCGACCGACGTACGCCCGCAGCTTGATCAGCAGCCGGACCCGCGCCCCGTTCTGCAGGTTCAGCCACCAGCGCGATCCGGTGGTGACGTACACCCGGTCGCCGTCCTGGAAGTACGCGATCGGCGTGTGATACACCTTCCCGGTCTTTCGGCCGGTGAATTCCAGTGATGCCCACCGGCGGCTCAGCAGTGGGTGCAGCGGCGTGTGCAGGACCACCATGAAGAAGGCCTTGACCGCGGTCGGCACCAGGCTGTTCATCAGCTTGCCCCGCCTTCCTGGCAGATGTCGGTATCCGGCACTCTTGCCGGCCAGATCCGGTTCGTTCATATCGGCCACAGTAGTGGCCGACACAGCTCGGACTATTCC
Source organism: Microlunatus sp. (assembly GCA_036566865.1). Classification (GTDB taxonomy): domain Bacteria; phylum Actinomycetota; class Actinomycetes; order Propionibacteriales; family Propionibacteriaceae; genus Microlunatus. Next base: position 3,158 of record DATCVL010000166.1, on the reverse strand, counting down.
GGCAGTTACAGTAGGGAATGGGTTAGCATCGCGGGATGAACGGCAGCACCCACACGGTCACCAACGAGCTCCTGCAACAGCTCTACGAGCACACCATCCTGCTCCGCTGGAACTGCGCCGCCCCTGCTGACGGACGCTACGGCTGGCTGACCGAGGGCAAGCAGATCCGGCTGCACCACAGCATCCGGATGGAGCAGAACTCCGGCCTCTACATCGGTGACTACCGGCCGATGGTCGGCGGTCGCGGGTCCTCGGGGCTGTGCACGATCGGCGCGTTCAGCTATTCGTACTCCGCTCTGCCGGACGGGCTCACCGTCGGCCGTTACTGCTCGATCTCCCGCGGACTGCAGTTCATCGACTCCTTCCACCCGACCGATCGACTGACCAGCTCGGCGCTGATGTTCCGGCCGAGCAACAAGCTCTACGGGCCTGCCCTGACCCCGGCGGTCAAGGACTACGCCAACGGCTTCTCGGTGGTCGGCAAGGAGCCGTACCCGACCATCGGCAACGACGTCTGGATCGGCGACCGGGTGACCTTGGCGATGGGCATCCGGATCGGCCACGGCGCGATCATCGCCGCCAACTCGACCGTGACCAAGGACGTGCCGGCGTATTCGGTGGTCGCCGGAAACCCCGCCCACGTGGTGAAGATGCGCTTCGGCGACGACCTGGTCGCGCGGCTGCTGGCCTCGCAATGGTGGGAGTACGACCCGGCCCAGGTCTTCGAGACCACCGACCCGGAGCAGTCGCTGTCCTGGATCGAGGACGACAAGCTCGACCGGGCGGACTTCGCCGCGGTCACCCTCGGACCGGACAACCAGGTCTTGTAGCCGGTCGACGCTTCGGGGGCACGCAGCGTTTGATCACTCGGTAACCTCGACAAATGGCTATCGAGCTGACCTGCCCGAAGTGTCACGCGCCCATGCGGCAGTACGAGCGCAACGGCGTGACCATCGACCAATGCACCGAATGCCGCGGCGTCTTCCTCGACCGCGGCGAACTGGAACACCTGATCAACGCCGAGGAGAGCTGGAACAACAACCGCTACGGTTCCCCGCGGATGGCCGGATCGCCACCGTCGCCGGACGACTACGGCTATCGGCAACAGGGCAGTTTTCCCCAGCCCGGTTACGATCCCCGCCAGCGCAAGCGCCGCAAGCGGTCGTTCCTGGACGACCTGTTCGACTGAGCTACTTCCTCGCCTTGCGGTAGTACCGGCCCAGGAAGTCGATCTTGAAGTCGGTGAACGAGGCGTCGGCGATGCTGGCGCGGATGTCGTCGACCAATCGCACGATGAAGCGTTCGTTGTGGATGGTGGCCAAGGTGTTGGCCACCATCTCGTGCGCCTTGAACAGGTGATGCAGGTAGGCGCGGGTGTAGTGCGTGCAGGTGTAGCAGTCGCAGCCCTCGTCGACCGGTGAGAAGTTGCGCCGGTTCGCCGCGGTGTTGACGTTGAAGCGGCCGTCGCGGGTGTAGAGCGCCGCGTTCCGGGCGACCCGAGCGGGTGAAACGCAGTCGAAGGTGTCGGCGCCGTTCTCAACGGCAGCAAAGAAGTCGTCCGGTTCGGAAATGCCGAGCAGGTGCCGGGGAGCCTCGGCCGGAAGCTCGGAGCAGACCCAGCCGACGATGGTGCCGAGGTTCTCCTTCTCCAATGCGCCGCCGATCCCGTAGCCGTCGAATGTGCGCTGTTGATCATCGGCAGATCGCAGTGCGACAAGATCACGGGTGGCCTTGCGTCGGAGGTCTTCGTAGTGCGCACCCTGCACCACACCGAAGAGCGCCTGATACGGCCGGTGCGTGCGTTCGTCGGTCAGCCGGACGTGTTCGTCCAGACAGCGCTGGGCCCAGGCCAGGGTGCGATCCAGCGACAGCTCCTGATACTCGCGAGGGTCGGAGAGTGTGGTCAGCTCGTCGAAACAGAACATCACATCGGCGCCGAGCTGATGCTGGATCCGCATCGACACCTCCGGAGTGAACCGGTGTTTGGATCCGTCGATGTGTGAGGTGAAGGTGACGCCGTCGTCGTCGATCTTGACCAGCTTTCCGGACTTGCCGGAGGAGGAGAAGATCTCTTGCGGCCGCTCCGACGAACCCGGCAGGTTCATCGATATGACCTTCTTGTGACCGCTGCCCAGGCTCATCACCTGGAAGCCGCCGCTGTCGGTGTAGGTCGGGCCGGGCCAATTCATGAAGGCGCCCAGCCCGCCGGCCTCGTCGACGATGTCGGATCCTGGCTGCAGGAAGAGGTGGTAGGCGTTGGCCAGCAGTGCCTGCGCCCCCAGGTCGGCCATCGACTCCGGCAACACCGCCTTGATGGTGGCCTTGGTGCCGACCGGTGTGAAGGCCGGTGTGGCGATGTCCCCGTGCGGTGTGTGAATGACCCCGGTACGGCCCTGGCCGTCGGCCAGGTCGGCCTGCGGGGTGAAGGAAAACGGCTGCTGGTCAGCCGTCGCGGCAGTGCTGGGCACGGTCTCGGTCACCGCAAGAGGATGCCAGAGATGGCGACCGCAGCCGCCGTCGAGGTCCGCAGCACGCCGTCGCTGACCAACACCGGGTGGCCGCCGGCAGCGGCAAACGCCGCCAGTTCCTCGGCTGCGATGCCGCCCTCAGGTCCGACGATGATCATGATCCGGCCGGCCGTCGGCAGCTCGAGCTCGGCGAACTTGATCTTCGCCTCTTCGTGCAGCACCAAGGTCAGGTCATGATCAACGATCATGGACGCCAGCTGCTTGGTCGAAGCGACCTCGGTGACCTCGGGGATCCGCAGCCGTCGGGACTGCTTGGTCGCCTCCCGGACCGTGCTCACCCACTTGGCCCGGGACTTCAGCGCGCGATCCCCATGCCAGCGGACGATCGAGCGCCCTGCCTGCCAGGGAATGATCTTGGTCACACCGAGTTCGGTGATCATCTCCAGCGCGATGTCGGAGCGGTCCCCCTTGGCCAGCGCCTGGGCGACCGTGATCGTGATCTCCGGCTCGCCGATGATCATGGTCTGGTCGACTCGTACGGTGATGCTGGACTTGTCGGCCTCGATCACCGGACCGCGTACTCCGCGTCCGGCGCCGTCGGAGATCACCACCGACTCTCCCGGCCCGATCCGTCGTACCGTGGCGGCGTGGCGCCCTTCGGCGCCATCGAGCACGATCGAAGCCCCGGCG
>DATCVL010000165.1:0-34837 GCA_036566865.1 Microlunatus sp. | reverse complement strand
TGATGGGTGGGTACGTTTTCCGCCCGCGGTTGGGTTCCGTGCCCGGTCGGTGTGGTGGGGTGCGTACGTTTTCCAACCACGGTTGAGCTCCGCGCCCGACCGGTGCGATGGGTGGGTACGTTTTCCGCCCGCGGTCGGGTTTCGTGCCCGGTCGGTGTGGTGGGTGGGTACGTTTTCCAGCCACGGTTGAGTTCCGCGCCCGATCGGTGCGACGGGTGCGTACGTTTTCCGCCCGCGGTCGGGTTTCGTGCCCGATCGGTGTGATGGGTTGCGTACGTTTTCCAACCACGGTTGAGTTTCGCGCGCGACCGGTGTGATGGGTGCGTACGATTTCCAGCCACAGTTGAGTTCCGCGCCCGGTCAGTGCGACGGATGCGAACGTTTCCCAGCCACGGTTGAGTTTCGCACCCAATCTGCGTGACGAATCCTTACGTTTTCCAAGCGGGCAGTGGACCCTCCGCTCGGCATCGACGATCAGGACGGCACCCCGTCGGGGTCGCCGATCCGCTCCAGCGCATCGATGATCAAGTCCCAGAATCGTTCATGATCAAGTTCTGTGGCCACACTGGTACGGCAGTCAGCCGGCGCCGGGCCGCGGAGATCCGCAACGGTCATCCCGCGCGTGAGGGTGCCGGTCAGTTCGATGTCCAGCGGTGCCTTCCGGGTCGTGACGACGGTCGGATCGATCACGTACGCGACCGCGCACGGATCGTGCACCGGCGGTGCGTCGAAACCCTGCTCCCGCCGGTAAGCGGCGCCGAAGAAGTCGATCAACTCGCAGACGAAGGTCGACGGTCCGGTACCGAGTGCGGCCACCCTCTCCATCACCTCCGGTGTGGCGAGCGCCTGGTGGGTCAGATCCAGTCCGACCATGATCAACTCCCACGGCTCGTTGAAGACGATGTGCGCCGCCTCCGGGTCGACCAGGATGTTGAATTCCGCTGTCGCGGTCCAGTTGCCGAGGTGGTAGCCGCCGCCCATCAGGACGACCCTCTTGACCCGCTCGGCCAGCCGCGGCTCCTTCCGCGCCGCCAGGGCGATATTGGTCAGGCTGCCGGTGGGCACCAGGGTCACCGTCCCCGGCTCCCGGGACATCACCTCGTCGATGATCAGATCGACTGCATGCCGGGGATCCAGCGGCACTGTCGGCTCCGGCAGTCGCGGGCCGTCCAGACCGGACTCGCCGTGGATGTCGCCGGCGATCTCCACCGTCCGCACCAGAGGTCGTCGACAGCCGGCCGCGAACGGGATCCCGGTGATGCCGGCGACCCTGGCCACCGACCGGGCATTGTGGGTCACCTTCTCCAGGGTCTGGTTGCCGGCGACCGTGGTCACCGCGATCAGGTCGATGTCCGGGTTGCCGTGGGCCAGCAACATGGCGATCGCGTCGTCATGGCCGGGATCGCAATCCAAGATGATCTTCTCGCCCATGTCAGAGGTCCCTCCGAGTTGTCCGTGGCTGGTGTGGCTACAGGAAAACTAGCGTCCGACGAGCTGGGCCGATCCGATGCACCCTGCGGCCGTCCAGGTAGCTGGCAGGGAGATCTCATGCGAGCGCCACCGGGGAGTGTGAATCTTCCGGTCCGGGCGGCCGGGTGGTGGATATGCTCGCCCTGAGGCCCGCGTGCGTCGAGTGCGCACGTTCCGGACGTGAGTGAAGGAGCTGGGGATGAAGGTTGGCGTTCCGACCGAGATCAAGAGCCAGGAATACCGGGTGGCGATCACTCCGCCGGGAGTCCAGGAATTCACCGCGCATGGTCATCAGGTGCTGGTGCAGTCCGGTGCCGGGCTGGGGTCCTCGATCACCGATCAGGAATATGTCGACGCCGGCGCGACCATGGTGGGCGATCCGGATGATGTCTGGGCCGACGCCGAGTTGATCTTGAAGGTGAAGGAGCCGATCAAGGACGAGTACGACCGGATGCGCGAGGGCCAGGTGCTCTTCACCTATCTGCATCTGGCCGCCAGCCGGGACTGCACCCAGGCGCTGGTTGATCACAGGGTCACCGGTATCGCGTACGAGACCGTGCAACTGCCGGACGACTCGCTGCCGCTGCTGGCGCCGATGAGCGAGGTGGCCGGCCGGATGGCACCGCAGGTCGGCGCCTACCACCTGATGCGCCCCGGCGGCGGACGCGGCGTGCTGATGAGCGGCGTCTCCGGCACCTACGCGGCCAAGGTGGTGGTGATCGGGGCCGGCGTGTCCGGGATGAACGCGGCCGCCATCGCGCTCGGCATGCATGCCGAGGTGTTGATCTTGGACAAGAACATCGAACGGCTCCGGCAGGCGGACCGGATCTATCGCGGCCATCTGCAGACGGTCGCCTCCAATCGGTACGAGATCGAGCGCGCGGTGTTGGACTCCGATCTGGTGATCGGTGCAGTGCTGGTGCCCGGGGCGAAGGCGCCGACCTTGATCAGCAACGAGTTGGTGTCCCGGATGCGGCCGGGCAGTGTGCTGGTCGACATCGCGATCGACCAGGGCGGATGCTTCGCCGACTCCCGTCCGACCACCCACGCCGAACCGACCTATCGGGTGCACGATTCGGTCTTCTACTGCGTCGCCAACATGCCCGGCGGCGTACCGAACACGTCCACCTATGCACTGACCAACGTCACCCTGCCGTACGCGATCAACCTTGCCGACCAGGGGTGGCAGACGGCGTTGCGGAAGGATCCCGCATTGGCCAAGGGGTTGAACACCTACGACGGGCACATCACCTATCCTTCGGTCGCCGACGTGCACGAGTTGCCGGCGCTGGCGCTCGACGACGTGCTGATCTGACCTGTCAGAATCTGGCCTGCTGCAACAACCTCAGATTCGAACGGCGCGGTTGGGGGAGGGTGGATGGACAAGGTGGAGCGGTTGATCAACTCCTACCTTGATCATCTCGCGGTCGAGCGCGGATTGTCCCAGCACACCGTGGCCGGCTACCGTCGTGATCTTGGTCGGTACGCCGACTATCTTCATGATCAGCAGATCGATGCTCCGGCCAAGATCAACACGACGGTGATCACCGGTTATGCCGTCAGTCTGGCCGAAGGCGTACCGGATCCGGCGGCCGGCTCGGGCGTCGGTCTGGCGTGGTGGTATCCACCCTTGGCTCAATCCAGTGCTGCCCGGGCCCTGGCTGCGGTACGGGGGCTGCACAAGTTCGCCGCCGAGGAAGGCGTCGTTCCGGACAATCCGGCTGCCGAGATCCGCCCGCCGAAGCCCGCCCGCCGATTGCCGAAGGCGCTGCCGTTGGACGCGGTGCAGGCTCTGCTCGCCGCACCCGGTACCGAGACCCCGCTGGCCTTGCGGGACACCGCACTGCTGGAGTTGCTCTACGGCACCGGCGGCCGGATCTCCGAGATCGTCGGACTCGATGTCGACGAACTGTCCGGCCTGTTGTCCGACCCCGATCAGGTCGGCGGACTGCGGGTGATCGGGAAGGGCAGCAAGGAGCGCTTCGTCCCGCTCGGTCGCTACGCCAAGCGGGCTGCGGCCGACTACCTGGTCCGCGGACGTCCGGAGCTCGCACGCCGCGGGAAGGGGACGCCGGCGCTGCTGCTGAACGCGCGTGGCGGCCGGCTCTCCCGGCAGGGTGCCTGGCTGATCATCCAGCAAGCAGCCGAACGGGCCAAGATCAACATCGACATCTCTCCGCACACGCTGCGGCACTCGTTCGCCACCCACCTGCTGGACGGTGGCGCAGACGTCCGGGTCGTCCAGGAGTTGCTCGGGCACGCGTCGGTGACCACGACCCAGATCTACACCCTGGTCACTGTTGATCATCTGCGCGAGGTCTACCTGACCTCGCACCCGCGCGCCCGATGATCATGGTGTCCGAGGAATGTCCACAACGCGATCGGCCGTCCTAAGCACTCGTCCGGCCGGATCGAGACCGAACTCCTTCGGCGGCAACGAGCCCTGCCGTCGTCGCCGCCGGCCGGCTCAGTACGCGCAGTCTCCTGGTCAACCTGGATGTCTTGTCGGTGAGCAGCGGAATTCCATGATCAACATCACCCGCCGAGTCCGGCCTGCGCGGCGCCGTCCGAGTGATCGCCAAGGGCCTTGCCGAACGGTTGAGTATCGGAGCGGGCTGCAACCAACAGCCCACAGGGGCTAGGCTCTCTCGGAACTGTTGCTGGTTACGAGACGGTCACGGCACCTTCACGGGAGGGCTCCGCCGGGCGTGGAAGAGGAGGATCGGTGCCCACATCGCAGGATCCGCGGGAACCGGAATTCGCGGATACCCGGCAGACCGACACCGACACCAACCCCTCACCGACCAACGGATTGAGTCCATCGGAGCTGTACGACCCGCGCACCGACGGCCATCGTCCGGACGGCTTCGTGGTGCCCGGCACCGACGGCGACGAATCCTCCTCCGACCCGCACCAGCCGAGCCAGTCGCTGCCAGAGCCGGAGCCGATCGGGCCCGTCCCGGAACCGGAGCCGACCGGGCCCGTCCCGGGTCCCGAGCCGACGGGGCCGGTCCCCGCGCCGGAGCCCGACGAGCCGCGACCGGCTCCGCCGAAGCCCGGCCCGCCGAAGCCCGGTCCGCCGAAGCCCGGCCCGCCGACACCGGGTCCGACAGATCCATCGCAGCCCGACCCGTTGCCGCTGCCGGAGTCGAAGTCGACCGGGTCGGAGCGGGGCGCACCCGACGCCGAGCCGGCGCTGGTGCCGGAGCCCGCGCGGACCGCCACGCAGACCGCCGAGCCGGAGCTCGGCCCGACCGGGCGGCCCTGGCCGAACCTGCCCGACATCCCGCCGGCGCCGGCCGGCGGCAAGGCGACGATCATCGCCATGTGCAACCAGAAGGGTGGCGTCGGCAAGACCACCACGACCATCAACCTGGGTGCCGCGCTGGCGGAGCTCGGCCGCAAGGTGTTGCTGGTGGACTTCGATCCGCAGGGTTCGTTGTCGGTCGGTCTCGGCGTCAACCCGCACGATCTCGAGCTGAGCATCTACAACCTGCTGCTGAGCCGGGACGTGACCGTGGACGAGGTGATCGCGCCCACCACGGTGGACGGCCTGGACATCCTGCCCAGCAACATCGATCTGTCGGCCGCCGAGTTGCAGTTGGTCTCCGAGGTCGCCCGGGAACAGACCCTGCTCCGGGTGCTGGAGAAGGTCACCGGCCGCTACGACGTGATCTTGATCGACTGCGCACCCTCGTTGGGGCTGCTCACCATCAACGCGCTCACCGCCGCGGACAAGGTGATCGTGCCGCTGGAGTGCGAGTTCTTCGCGCTGCGCGGCGTCGCCCTGCTGACCGACACGATCGAGAAGGTGCAGGAGCGGCTGAATCCGAAGCTGGAGATGCTCGGCATCCTCGGCACCATGTACGACCCCCGCACCCTGCACAGCCGTGAGGTGTTGGAGCGGGTGGTGCAGGCATTCGGTGACACGGTCTTCCACACGGTGATCCGACGGACGATCAAATTCCCCGAGACCACCGTGGCCGGGGAGCCGATCACCACCTACGCCTCGGAGTCGCCTGGCGCCGCGGCGTACCGGATGCTCGCCCGAGAGGTACTCGCGCGATGCCTCGTCGGGTGAGCCTGCCGGGTGCGGCGGAGCTGTTCCGCACCACCCCCGCCGAATCCCGCCACCAACCCCTCCCGACGCCCCCCGACCTCAACGGTTCCGAAGCCGGCCGCGGCGACATCTCGGTGCCGCGACCGCGGACCGACGACGGGCGCGCCGACGGACGCACCGCCGACGGCACCCCGCAGCCGGAGCCGGAGACTGCTCCGGCGCGCCCCGGCAAGAGCAGCCGGGGTTCCGGCCGGGTCCGGCATGACGAGAAGATCACCGTGTACGTCAGCAGCGACGAGCTGCTCGATCTGGAACGGGCCCGGCTGTCGCTGCGGGCCGAGCACGGAATGGCTGTCGATCGCGGCCGGATCGTCCGTGAGGCGCTGGCTCTGGTGATCGGTGATCTGACCGAGCACGGTGCGGATTCCGACCTGGTCCGAAGGCTGTCCCAGTCGTGACGGCACCGAGCGACCCGATGGCGGATCCGGAGACGACCGCCACCGGGCCGACCGACGCCGAGGCCGGACATGCCGGTTTCAGCGTCCGGCTGAAGAACTTCGAGGGTCCGTTCGACCTGCTGCTGCAGCTGATCAGCAAGCACAAGCTGGACATCACCGAGGTCGCGTTGTCCCAGGTCACCGACGAGTTCATCGCGCACATCAAGGCCGCCGGCGACGAATGGGACCTGGAGCAGACCAGCCAGTTCATCGTGGTGGCGGCGACGCTGCTCGACCTGAAGGCGGCCCGGCTGCTGCCCAGCGGTGAGATGGACGATCCCGAGGACCTGGCGTTGCTGGAGGCCCGGGACCTGTTGTTCGCCCGGCTGTTGCAGTATCGGGCGTTCAAGCAGATCGCGGCGGGTTTCGGCGAGCGGCTCGAGGCTCAGGCACGTCGTACGCCGAGGGCGGTCGGGCTCGAGCCGTGGCTGGCCCAACTGCTGCCCGAGATCACCATCAAGGTCACCCTGCAACGCTTCGCCGAGCTGGCGGCACGGGCGATGGCGCCCAAGGACGCCGACGTGGTCTCCTTGGCCCACCTGCATGCGCCCGCGGTCACCGTACGGGAGGAGGGGGCGCGGATCGTCGGTCGGCTGCGTACCTCGGGACAGTTGACCTTCGCCGACCTCACCCAGGACTCACCGGATCGGATCACCACGGTCTGCCGGTTTCTGGCACTGCTGGAGTTGTTCCGGGAGAAGGCGGTGTCGTTCGAGCAGCCGACCCCGCTGGCCGAGTTGATCATCCGCTGGACCGGAGCCGAGGATCAGCAGGTCACGATCTCGGACGAGTTCGATGCGCCGCCCGCGCCCCCGGATGCCGACGACGAGACACACGCCGATGACAATCGTGGACAGAACGGCGCCGAAGTTGCCGACAGGGGGCAGTATGTGGCACCAACGACGGCGGACGCCGAAACGCCGACGATGAACAACGGGATGGATGAATGACTGAGCAGGACCAATCCCAGGATGCTGCCCTCGCGTTCCGAGATACCGGGGTCGCCGACCCCGAGCCCGAGGTCGCAACCGACGACGCGCTGATCGAGGCACCCCCCAGCCGTTCGCCCGAGGAACTGCAGAGCGCCCTGGAGGCGCTGCTGATGATCGCGGACGAGCCGGTCAGCGAGACCACCCTGGCGGCGGCGCTGAACACGCCGACCGGCGCAGTAGCCGACGCGCTGGCCGAGCTGGTCAAGTTCTACGACGAGACGGGCCGAGGCTTCGAGCTGCGGTCAGTGGCCGGCGGGTGGCGTTACTACACCCGCGATCAGCACGCCGAGCTGCTCGGCAGTTATGTGCTGCAAGGCCAGCAGGCCAAGCTCTCCCAGGCCGCGTTGGAGACGCTCGCGGTGATCGCCTACATGCAGCCGGTCAGCAGGTCCCGGGTCTCCGCGGTCCGCGGGGTGAGTGTGGACGGCGTGATGCGGACCCTGCTGACCCGTGAGCTGATCGCCGAGATCGGATCCGAGGATTCGGGGGCGACTCTGTTCTCCACCACCGACTACTTCCTGGAACGTATGGGGCTGCAATCGCTGGACGACCTACCCGAGTTGGCCCCGTACCTGCCCGAGGCGACGGACCTGGAGGCCGAGCTGGGCCAACTCGCCGTCGTACCCGACCCGGAACAGCAGGCCGACGCCGATCCGGAACTGCCCCCCGACGTCGCGGCCGAGACATCGACCGATGCCGATTCGGCCTCCGGGCCGGAGTCGACGGACTCGTTGGCGGGCGCTGAGCAGGTCGAAGGACCCTTTTCTGCGGAAGTCGCGGACGAGCAGTCAGCACACTCCGCCGACGATGACGCGGTCGGACGAACCGACGACGATGGAGCTCCCGAACCGGTCGACGAAGACCCCGGGTCCGAGCAGGGACTCCGATGAGCACGCCGGAGGGCACCGACGGCATTCGACTGCAGAAGGTTCTGGCCGCGGCTGGAATCGCTTCCCGTCGGGCCAGCGAACAGCTGATCGCCGACGGTCGGGTCGAGGTGAACGGCAAGGTCGTCGACATCCAGGGCATGCGGGTCGATCCGGACACGGACGTGATCCGCGTCGACGGTTCCCGGATCCCGCCGCCGCGGCGGCACGTCTATCTCGCCTTCAACAAGCCCCGCGGCGTCGTGTCCACCTTGGACGATCCGGAGGGCCGGCCGACCCTGTCGCAGTACGTCGAGGGTCGTAAGGAACGCCTTTTCCATGTCGGCCGGTTGGATGCCGATACCGAAGGCTTGCTGATCCTGACCAACGACGGCGAATTCGCGCATCGGCTGGCCCATCCGTCGTACGAGATCTCCAAGACCTATGTGGCCGAAGTGGCCGGCACCATCGATCGCGCGACCCTGCACAAACTGCGTCGACCGTTGATCTTGGATGACGGTCCGGTACGCGCCGACGAGATTCGCCTCGTTTCGGCCACCGCGGAACGTAGCATGGTGACCGTCACTCTGCACGAAGGGAGAAACCGCATCGTGCGACGCATGTTGGATTCGGTCGGTCATCCGGTTCGTCGGCTCTCCAGGGTTGCCATCGGCCCGGTCAAACTCGGCAATCTCAAACCCGGCGAGTTCCGTGATCTTGATCGCGACGAACTCGGCAAACTACTCGACCTGATCAACAGGTAACCAGGACGACGGGCCAAGCGCATGGATCGACGGATCTTCGGTCTGGAAACGGAGTACGGCGTAGCCTGCACCTCCGGTGGTAGTCGACGGCTGACCCCGGACGAGGTCGCCCGCTATCTCTTCCGCCGGGTCGTCACCTGGGGCAGATCGAGCAATGTCTTTCTCCGCAACGGATCTCGCATCTATCTCGACGTCGGATCCCATCCCGAGTACGCGACTGCAGAGTGTGGTGATCTTGACACCTTGATCGCGCACGACAAGGCCGGTGAACGGATCCTGGAGGATTTGATCATCGATGCCGAGCAGCGGTTGGCGGCCGAGGGGATCACCGGCGACATCTACCTCTTCAAGAACAACACCGACAGCCACGGCAACTCCTACGGCTGTCACGAGAATTACTTGATCAGCAGGATCGGTGACTTCTCCAAGATCACCGACGTGCTGGTGCCGTTCCTGGTCTCCCGGCAGTTGATCTGTGGCGCCGGCAAGGTGCTGCAGACCGTGCGCGGTGCGGAGTACTCGGTGTCCCAACGGGCCGAGCACATCTGGGAGTCGGTGTCCAGTGCGACCACTCGGTCCCGGCCGATCATCAACACCCGGGACGAACCGCATGCCGATCCGGAACGCTATCGCCGGCTGCATGTGATCGTCGGCGATTCCAACATGAGTGAGACGACGACACTGCTGAAGGTCGGTGCCACCGAGTTGGTGCTGCGGCTGGTCGAGGCCGGGGTGCCGATCCGTGACCTCACCTGTGAGAACCCGATCCGGGCCATCCGTGACATCAGCCGGGACCGTACCGGCCGGGTGTTGGTGTCGCTGGCCAACGGGCGCAAGATGACCGCGTTGGACCTGCAGACCGCGTACCTGGAGAAGGTGTCGGAGTTCGTCACCGCCCGCGGACTGGAGACTGCGGCCACAATGCGGGTGCTTGACCTGTGGGAGCGGGCGGTGCGTGCGGTCGCCGAGGACAAGCTGAGTCTGATCGACACCGAAATCGACTGGGCGATCAAGCTCAAGCTGCTGGACGCGTACGCGACCAAGCACGGGCTGAGCCTGGCCGATCCGAGGATCGCTCAACTCGACCTTGCCTATCACGACATCCGCCGCGGCCGTGGCCTGTTCAGCCTGCTGGAGCGGCGCGGATCGGCTGCCCGGGTGACCACCGACCCGGCCGTCTTCCGGGCCAAGTCGGTGCCGCCGCAGACCACACGGGCCAAACTGCGCGGCGACTTCATCCGGCACGCCCAGGAAGGCCGCAACGACTACACCGTCGACTGGGTGCATCTGAAGCTCAACGACCAGGCGCAGCGCACGGTGCTGTGCAAGGACCCGTTCGCCTCCTCCGACGAACGCGTCGATCGGCTGATCGCCAGCATGCGGAGTTCTTGACTCTTCGCAGTCGGGGAGCAGGTTTCTCAGCCGGGCCGGGTAGGGTCTGGGTGCTGAACTGCCGTACCGATGAGAGAAGTTGAGGGCCGAAGCGCGTGAGCATGACGTCGACACCATCCGATGCCCGCAAGCCGCGTCGCGTTGCCAAGCTGCTGATCACCGCCGCAGTCGCTGCCAGCCTCGGTGTGCTGGGAGCCTGCAGCGACAACACCGCTTCCTCGGGCAAGTCGCCGAGCGCGACCCCGAGCAGCACCGCGAAGTCGACGGCCAGCGCATCTCCGAGCGCCAGCCCGACTCCGACGATCAAGCCGTCGACCAATCTCGACGGCCTGAAGGTGAGCGGCAAGTACGGCGAACCGCCGGCGTTGACGTTCAAGCACCCCTGGGCGATCAACAAGACCCAGTCCGAGGTGATCTCCAAGGGCGACGGCGCCAAGGTGCAGAACGACGGTTCGGTCGCGGTCAACTACACCGGCTGGATCGGCCGGACCGGGAAGAAGTTCGACTCCTCCTACGAGAAGTCCTTCCAGCATCAGAAGACCGCGTACTTCTCCTTGTCCGGCGTCATTCCCGGCTTCAAGAAGGGCCTGCAGGGCAAGCACGCCGGCGACCGGGTGTTGATCGCCATGACCGGTCCGGACGGCTACGACTCCAGCGGCGGCAACTCGCAGGCCGGGATCAAGGTCGGCGACACATTGATCTTCGTCGTCGACATCGTCGACACCACCCGGACCACGGCCGAAGGCAAGGAACACAAGCCGGATCCGAATCTGCCGATCGTGAAGATGACCGACGACAAGCCGACCGTCACGATCCCCAAGACCGATCCGCCGACCAAGACCACGGTGGAGGAGTTGATCACCGGCGACGGCGCCAAGGTCAAGTCGTCGGACAACGTCACCACGCGGTCGCAAACGATCTTGTGGAAGGACGGCAAGGTCGTCGACGACAGTTGGGCGCAGCCGTTCACGCCGCAGCTTGATCAACAGACCGGCACCTACTCGCCGACGCGGAACAAGGCGATGCAGAAGGCGATGGTCGGGCATCCGATCGGCAGCCGGTTGATCATGGTGTTCCCGCCCGGCACCGCCTACAAGTACGACGACAAGAGCCAGGGCGTCACCAAGGACGACACCGTGGTGATGGTGGTCGACATCCTCTTCAGCCAGCCGACCCAGTAGTCCTCGACGACACACGATTCCGCCCACCTGCCCTGTGCAGGTGGGCGGATCTGTTCTGTCGCCGGTTCAGGGCAGCCGTTTGGCCAGGATCTGCGCCGCGAGTCGGCCGGCGGCCGCGTTGGCCAGGAAGTAGGCCGGGTCGGCATCCAGGTCGCGGCCCATGCTGGACAGCCGCACCGGGCAATCCAGCAGGGCACGATCCAGACCCTCCAACCCGACCCGATGCAGCCGGTGGGTCCCGGCCAACGGCTCCACCGCCTCCTGCACGCGAGCCGCAAGCCTGGGCAGGGTGTAGAGATCACGGATCCCGCTCAACGCCGACACGTCGGAGAAGTCCGGGACGGCCAGCTCGGCCGGTCGCAGCGCCACGCGACCGTAGGCGGTCAGGCTGTGGTGGGACACCGTACGATGCCGGGGCCGCGGGTCGGCGCTGGAGATCCGCAGTGCACCGATCGGCCGACCGCCCAGGACCGAGACGGCGTTGACCACCTCACCGACGGAAGTGCCGGAGAAACCCCACCGGGTCCCGGTGCCGAGGTTGCCCGGTCCCTGGGTCACGATCACCAGGTCGGCGCCCGCGGCCAACCGGGCGGCGAGCAGCCCGGAGTGCACGTTGACCGACTCCAGGTCGCCGCCGTATGCCTGACCGGCGGTGATGGTGACGGCCAGCCAGCCGGTCTCCCGCAGCTGAGCGACCGTCTTGGAGAACGGGAGCGGCAGTGCCGCATCGTCGGTCATCAGGTAGGCGATCTTCGGTGGTTGATCATGGTCGGCGGTCTCGGCCCGGATGCCGGCGATGATCGGCGCCAGTGCGGAGTGCAGGTCGGCCACGACGACCGGCAGCCCACCAAGATCGTCAGCGTCGGCGAGTTGATCATGGAATTCGGTGCCCTGCTCGTCCACCCCGCGGATCATCGTCTGGGTTGGGGTGTAGCGGGCCTTCACCAGATGCCCGCGGGGCGGTTCCGGTTGCCCGGTGAGCCGGCCGTCTTGATCAAGAACCGCAACCACCAGGGCGTAGCCGCCCGTGCCGAGCCGCTTCTCCACGGCGGAGATGTTGATCAAGGCGCGATCGCCGCGGACCGGATCGGGGACCAGATCGAGATAGGCCAGTGATCGGAAACTGCGTCTGTCGTCGGTCTCGACGATCACCTCGACGGCACCCGGCCAGCGGTCGCCGATGGCTGAAACGGTGCCTTCTGCCCAGACGATCACGCCGCCGAGCTTAGTGGCCGATCGTTCCAGCCGGACCCTGGTCATCGATTGCCGTTCCGGGGGGGGGAGAGCCGGCCCGCTACACTCCCTGGCCACGTCGGTCTGCGCGACGGCGCCGCGACGGCGGACGAACAGGCCCGGACGGGAGTTGACCGATGAAGATCACCGGCGCGGTGTTGGAACGGATCGGAGCCGAACGCCCGTACACCGTGGCGCGTCCGATCACGGTGGCCGAACTCGACCTCGACCCGCCCGGGCCGAATGAGGTGTTGATCAGGATCGAGGCGGCCGGACTCTGCCACTCCGATCTCTCCGTGGTCGACGGCAACCGGGTCCGGCCGGTACCGATGCTGCTCGGTCACGAAGCCGCCGGTCGGATCGTCGAGCTCGGTACGGAGGTCGGTGAGCTGAGCGTCGGGCAGCGGGTGGTGATGACCTTCCTGCCCCGATGCGGCGACTGCCCGAACTGCCGGACCGACGGCCGACTGCCGTGCACGCCGGGATCGGCCGCCAACAACGCCGGAACGCTGATCGACGGCGGGATCAAGCTGCACCGCGGCGGACAGCCGGTCCGTCATCACCTGGGTGTGTCCGGATTCGCCGACCACGCGGTCGTGGACCGGCGTTCGGTGGTGCCGGTGGAGGACGACGTACCGCCGGCGGTGGCGGCCGTGCTCGGCTGCGCGGTCCTCACCGGCGGCGGAGCGGTGCTCAACGCCGGCCGCCCGGTAGCCGGAGACGCCGTGGCCGTGGTCGGTCTGGGTGGGGTCGGCATGGCCGCGGTGATCACCGCGGTTTCGCTCGGCCACGGTCCCGTGATCGCGGTCGATGCGCTGCCGGAGAAGCTCGCCCGGGCCCGCGAGCTCGGTGCGGCCGCGGCCTACACGCCGGACGAGGCGCTGGCTGCGGAGGTCAGGGCCCCGGTGGTGATCGAGGCCGCCGGTCACCCGCGTGCCTTCGAGACCGCGGTCGGCCTGACCGGCATCGGCGGAACCACGGTCACCGTCGGGCTTCCGTCGCCGGCGGCCGAGGCAATCATCCGGCCGCTCGGCCTGACCGCAGAGGCACGCACGATCGTCGGCAGCTACCTCGGCTCGGCGGTGCCGTCCCGAGACATTCCTCGATTCGCCCAGCTGTGGCGGGAGGGCCGGCTGCCGGTGGAGGAGTTGGTCTCATCCACCATCGGTCTGACTGAGATCAACGGCGTCATGGACAACCTCGCCGAAGGGCGGGCGATCCGGCAGGTGATCTTGTTCTGACCCGAACGCGGTGCCGGGGTGAGTGCCGCTGATCCGGCACCGGTTCACGCGCCGACGATCCAGGGGGTGCGGGGGAGTGCGGCCGGATCGAACCGATCCAGGAGTTGTCGGGACCCGACGCGCTCGCCGTCCGTCGCCAGTCCGAGCGAGGTCGCGATCATGGTCAGCACTTGTTCCGGTCCGACGCCGCCTGCGGCCAGGTCGGTGATCGTAACCGCGCCGTCCCGCTTGGCCAGCCGGCGGCCGTCGGTGTTCACGGCCAGCGGCACATGCGCGTACGTCGGTACCGGCCGGTTGAGCAGTCGGGCCAAGTGGGCCTGGCTGATCGCCGAGTCCAGCAGATCGTCGCCGCGAACCACCTGATTCACCGCGCTGTCCGAGTCATCGACCACCACGGCCAGGTTGTACGCGGCGACGCCGTCGTTGCGGCGCAGCACGATGTCGTCGGGTCGGCCGGTCACCTCGCCGTGGAGCAGGTCGATGATCGTCACCTCGACGGGTTCGGCCCGCAGTCGCAGCGCCGGGGTACGGGTCCGCGCGCGCTCGGCACGTTCGGTGTCGGTCAGGTCGCGGCAGGTGCCGGGATAGCGGCCCGGCGTTGTCGGGGAGCCCGGGGTTGCGGGGGAGTCTGTCGGGTGCGGGGCCGAGGCCGCCTCGGCGATCTCCCGTCGCGTGCAGAAGCACGGATAGGTCCGTCCGGCCTGCAGCAAACCGTCCAGTGCGGCGTCGTACGTCGCGAACCGCTCGGACTGGATCACCAAAGGTGGATCGAACGTCAACCCGAGCGACTCGAGGTCCCGGCGCTGCGCCTCGGCCAGGCCGGGCCGGACCCGGGACGCGTCCAGGTCCTCGATCCGATACAGCAACTCGCCCGGTTCGCCGTCGGAGTCGGCGGCATGCGCGAACAGCCAGGACAGCAACCCGGTCCGCAGATTGCCCAGGTGCAGCTCACCGGTGGGGCTCGGCGCGTACCGTCCGCGGATCATCGGCGTTCGGCTCGGGTCGGCGTCATGGCACTCATGGTTGCGAACTCCCGCCCGCGTGTTGCAGCCGGGTGGTGCTCGGGCAGCGCGGGCGACTGTCGCGACCACACCCCGGTTGGGCGACGTGCGAGTGCTCGCACGAGGTACGGCTGCGGAATCCAGCTTCGGTGGGGATCCGTCCGCGGCTGGGCTGGGGTCGGGTCGCGTAATCCAGCTCTGGTGGGAAAACGTACGCGGTCGGGCTGGGGTAGCGGCGCGCCTTCCAGCTCCGGTCGGAATCCGTACGCAGCTCGGCCCAGGTCGGGTTCGGAATCCAGCTCCGGTGGGAAAACGTACGCGGTCGGGCTGGGGTAGGGGCGCGGATTCCCGCTCCGGTCGGAATCCGTACGCAGCTCGGCCCAGATCCGGCTGCGGCATCCACCTCCGGTAGGAAAACGACGCGGTCGGGCTGGGTCGGGCGCGGATTCCCGCTCCGGTCGGAATCCGTACGCAGCTCGGCCCAGGTCGGGTTCGGAATCCAGCTCCGGTGGGAAAACGTACGCGGTCGGGCTGGGGTCGGGGCGCGGATTCCCGCTCCGGTCGGAATCCGTACGCAGCTCGGCCCAGGATCCGGTTCGGAAACCAGCTCCGGCAGGAAAACGTACGCGGTCGGGCTGGGATTGGGGCGCGAATTCCCGCTCCGGTGGGAATCCGCACGCAGCTCGGCCCAGGTCCGAATGGGACTCCAGCTCCGGTGGGAAAACGCAGGCGGGCGGCCCCGGATCCGGTCGCGCAATTCCGACTCCGGTGCGGAAACGTAGGCAGCTTGGCCCCGGACGAGCTGCGTTCACTCGGCGTTCATCCCGAGGTTGCGGTAACGACCCGGATCCAGCAACCCGCCAGGAGAAGAGTTGCCCGGCGCGTCACAGCGACGCGCTCTTCGTTGGGGAGGAAACACCGTGGGGCCTAAGTCCATGATCATCAGCAGTGCCGCTCTGGCCGCCGCTGTCTGCGTCGCCGCCGCTGCACCCGTCGCCGCGCACCCGCCGAGCGAGACGGCTCGCGACGACGCCTATACGGTTCGCGCCGGCCGCACCCTCACTGTCTCCCGTCCCGGAGTGACGCGAAATGATCATGGTCGACCTGCCACGCTGGTGGCGCACAGCCTGCCGAGCCACGGCAGCCTCAAGATCAACTCCGACGGCAGCTTCCGCTACACGCCGGAGGTCGGCTTCACCGGCCGGGACAGCTTCGACTACACCGTCAGCGATGCGGTCAGTCTCTATCGCTCCGAGCTGCCGCCGTTGGCCACCGTCGGTGGTATCGCGATCGGGTCCAGTGCGTACGGTTCGTCGATCGCACCGGTGCCGCAACGTCGAGGAGTGCCGCACCACGATGAGTACTACGGCCTGACCGACCGCGGTCCCAATGTCGACGGGCCCACCGACAACGTCAAGATCGAACCGGTGCCGGACTTCCATCCGGCGATCGGCCGGTTCCGCTTCGTCAACGGCAAGGCCGTGTTGATCAAGAAGATCGAACTCCGGGCGGCCGACGGGACTCCGTACAACGGACAGGTCAATCCGGAAGCCGACACCGGCGAGACGATCGAGGGCCTCGACGGTCGGCCGCTGCCAACCAGCACTCTCGGGTACGACCCCGAAGGTCTGGTCGCACTGCCGGACGGCACCTTCTGGGTTTCGGACGAGTACGGCCCCTACATCACCCACTTCGCCGCGGACGGCCGGGCGCTCGAGCGGCTGTCGCCGTCCAACGGCTCGCTGCCGGCCGAGCTGGCCAAGCGCGAGGTGAACAAGGGCATGGAGGGCCTGACCATCACCCCCGACGGCAGCACCCTGGTCGGCATCATGCAGTCCGCGCTGCATCAAGATGATCTTGCTGCCAAGGTGAAGAACGTCGCCCCGGTACGGATCGTCACCGTTGACCTGCGGACCCACCAGACCCACGAATACCTGTATCTGCTGGACGATCCGGACCAACGGCACCGCGGTCAGCGAGATCACCGCGCTGGATGATCACACCTTCCTGGTCGACGAACGCGACGGCGAGCTCGAACCGGGCGCGTACAAGAAGATCTTCAAGATCAACACCGCGAACGCCACCGACGTCGGCCCAGCTGCGACCCTGCCCGGCGCACACTACGACGCCGCCAACGGTGGCCTGCAGGTCGACGGTCGGACCATCGAGGGCTACCTGGAGCAGGCCGACACGACCGCGGCCACGGCAGCACTGGCCGACGTCGGGATCACTGTGGTGAGCAAGACCCTGGATCTCGACCTGGCCGGCCTGGTCAGCGCCCTCGACCCGACCGGCGGCTTCTTCGGCCACGACAAGGTGGAGGGGATCGCCAGCGTCGCCGGCGGCCGGAAGCTGGTGATCAGCAACGACTCCGACTCCGGTCTGGCCGGCCTGAGCAACGACCAGCCGCCGTATCAGCTGCAGGCCAAGACGCTGCCGAACGGGCAGCAGGACAGCGGCGAATACCTGGTCGTCGACACCAGGAAGGTGTCGGCCGACGGGGCGTCCGTGCCGACCAGCACGGGCACCGTGACGATCACCGTCCGGGGCGGTCGCTGAAGGGGCCTCCGGCGCTGGGTGTCGGGGATTAATCGAACTCCTGTGTGATGGTAGCGTGCCCGGCATGGCACCCCGCAAGACCGAGCGGATCCTCAATCTGACGATCTGCTTGCTGGTCACGCGGACCTTCCTGCCCAAATCCAGGATCCGCGAGATCGTCGAGGGCTATCACGACCTGTCCGACCAGGCCTTCGAGCGCACCTTCGAGCGGGACAAGGAAGAACTGCGCAGGTTGGGCATCCCTCTTCAGGTCGGCTCCTACGATCCGCTGTTCGAGGACGAGCCTGGATATCGGATCGAGCGTTCCGACTTCGAGCTGCCGCCGATCGAGCTCGACGCAGAGGAGGCTGCGGTGGTCGGCGTCGCGGCCCGGTCCTGGCAGCATGCCGCGGTGGCCGAGTCGACCCGCAGCGCGCTCACCAAGCTGCGCGCCGCCGGGATCGAACCGGACGCTTCGCAGCTGTCCTCGTTGCAGCCGAGCGTGTCGGCCAACGAGCCGGCGTTCGAGCCGCTGTGGCATGCGGTGCTGGATCGGGTCCGGGTCTCGTTCGGTTATCGCGGCGGCGACACCCGCACGCTCGAGCCGTGGGGGATGACCTCCAACCACGGCCGTTGGTACGTGATCGGCCACGACACCGACCGGGATGCGACCCGGATGTTCAAGCTGTCCCGGATCAGCAGTACCCCCAAGCGAGTCTCCCGGGAGGGTGCGTACGAGGTGCCCGCTGATCTGGATCTGCGCTCGCTGGCCCGTTCGTTGGCCCCGGAGGAACCGCGGGCGACCGCGGTGATCGCGATCCGTCCGGGCAAGGCTCCCAACCTCCGGCGACACGGCCATCCGGCATCGGCGGAGCGGCTGGCTGCGCTGGACCTGACTTGGCCGACCGGTTTCGAGGTGGTCGAGGTCGGGTTCGCCGACCTGACCTTCACCGCTGACGAGATCGCCGGTTACGCCGCCGATGCGGTGGTGTTGGCGCCGGCCGAGCTGCGGACTGCGGTGATCGACCGGCTGCGCTCGGTATCTGCAACCCGGTCGACATCGCGCCGGCACGCGTCGCCGCCCGTCGGGGGGATGGTCTGATGACGACCCGTCCCAAGGCCACCACGAACGGTGGTACGAAGCAGGCGCAGGCCCAGACCTCCCAGTCGCAGGTCCGGCGACTGCTGAGCCTGATCCCGTACCTGCGCGAACATGACGGTGTTGCGATCGCCGACGTAGCCGAAGCCTTCGGGGTGACGCCGGAGCGGATCCGCGAGGACCTGAGTGTGCTGTGGATGTGCGGACTGCCGGGGCTGAGTCCCGGCGACCTGATCGACATCGACATGGATGCGGTCGAGGGGCAGGGCGTGATCCACCTGTCCAACGCCGATTACCTGACCCGGCCGCTGCGGCTGTCCGCCGACGAGGCGCTGGCGCTGATCCTCGCGCTGCGTACGTTGCGGGGCGTCACCGCACGCGACGACCGGGCGGCGATCGACCGGGCGTTGGAGAAGCTGCAGGCCGTGGCCCAGGTGACCGACCGGGCTGAGGTCCGGGTGACCGGCGGCCGGGAGGACATCCAGGGCACCGTCGGCGAGGCACTGCACCGCAAGAAGCGGCTGGAGTTGACCTACGACGTCGCCTCCCGGGCCGAGACCACCCATCGCTTCGTCGACCCGCTGCGGGTCTTCGTGCTGGACGGCTACGGCTATCTGGACGCGTGGTGCTACTCGGCGAATGCGTTGCGTTCGTTCCGGCTGGACCGGATCGCTGCGGTGGAGATCACCGACGCGGACGTCGCCGAGCACGAGGTCGAACTGCGGGATCTGGCCGGTGGCTGGTTCGACGCATTGAAGGACGCACCGCTGGTGACCTTGGCGCTGGATCGCGGCGCCGCCTGGGTCGCCGAGTACTACCCGACCGAGCAGGTCACCCCGGCCGAGGATGGTGGTCTGACCGTTTCGCTGCGGGTCAGCGATCCGGTCTGGCTGCGAGGATTGTTGCTGCGACTGGGTGGCGGTGCTCGGGTGCTGGCACCCGACGGCGCCGGTGACTCGGCGGCCGACGCGGCCACCGAGGCGTTGGATCAGTACGCCGCCCTGCGGTCCCAGCGCTGACCCCGTGGCAGCGCCGACAACGCCGGTCCCGCCGGCAGGGATCATGCAGCTGAGATTCCTGGACACCGGGGTGACGCGTTGGGTCGTGGTCGTTATGGTGTGCCCGTGATCTGGGTCTTCGTGTTCGGCGGCATCGCCCTGGCGGGGCTGCTGATGCTGGTCGCCTACGCGATCTGGCTGGCCCACAAGGCCTCAGACGTGTTCGGCGAACTGAAAGTGCTCGGCAAGAGGGGCGAACAACTGCTCGAAATCGCCTCCCAGATCGAGATTCCCGAGTCGCCTGCGAGCGTCTCCGGGCCGCCCGCCCGGCGCGTCCGTCTCGACGATAACGAAACTGCACAGAATGCAACCGCCACCTCACTCGGGGCCTCGGCAGACGACGTAGGATGACACCCGTTGCGGCCGTAGCGCCGATGCTGCGGGCCAAACGCAACCACAGACGTGAAATGAGGGAAACACCCATGACCCCGATGGCTTTCAATCTCGGTCCGACCGAGCTGATCATCATTCTCGTGATCGTGCTGGTGCTGTTCGGTGGCGCCCGGCTGGCTGGTCTTGGCAAGAGCACTGGGCGGGCCATCAAGGAGTTCAAGGAAGAGACTTCGAGCCTGACCGGCGACAAGAAGGGCGACAAGAAGAAGGACGACGACGTCGTCGACGCCGAGGTGGTCGACCAGCCGACTCAGCAGGCACCGCAGACTCCGCCGGCGGTCGAGGCGCCGCAGCAGCAGGCACCGGCCGCTCCGCAGCAGAGCAACGCCACCCAGCCAACGCCGGGTAGCGCGACCCAGCCCTACGACTCCCGCCGCGACGCCTGAGGCCGGGGCTCCTGGGCTCTAGCTCACACCTGTAGTGGCACTCAGTATCCGAGGCCGGCCGATCCGGTTCAGCCTCGCCTGGTTGAAGCCGCCGCCGATGCCGGCGGACGGCAATATGACGCTGTTCGAACACCTTCGCGAACTGCGGTACCGGCTCGTCGTGATCGCGGTGGCGATCATCCTGGGCACGGTTGTGGCCTACATCTTCCACGACCTGATCTGGGACGTGTTGATGCGGCCGTACGAGATCGCGCAGAAACAGATCACCGAGCAGCACCCCAATCTGCACGTCCAGACCGTCGTCGAGGGCGTCACCAATCCGTTCACCCTGGTGCTGAAGACCTGTTTCATCGCGGCCCTGGTGGTGACCTCGCCGATCTGGCTTTACCAGATCTGGGCGTTCATCGTGCCCGGGCTGATGGCCAAGGAAAAGAAGCTCACGGTCGCCTTCCTCGCGGCAGCGATCCCGCTGTTCCTGCTGGGCGTGTCACTGGCCTACTTCGTCATCCCCAAGGGCATCGCGGTGCTGATCGGCTTCACGCCGGGCAGCGGCGCGATCACCAACCTGCTGGACGTGCAGAACTTCCTGACCTTCCTGATCAGGGTGATGCTCGTCTTCGGCGCCGGATTCCTGCTCCCCGTGTTCGTGGTCGGCCTGAACATGCTCGGGGTGTTGAAGGCGAAGCAGATCTCCAGAGCGCGCTCGTTCGTGATCTTCGGCTGCTTCGTGTTCGGCGCCATCGCCACTCCGCAGACCGACCCGCTGTCGATGCTGATGCTGGCAGTGCCGATGGCGGTGCTGTTCATGGCGGCCGAGGTGATCTGTCACATCCACGATCGCGCCATCCGGAACAAGCTCGGGAAGGACGACGTCGACGTCAATCGCGGCATCGCGAACGACCGGGCCTTGGCGGAGCTGGACGGTCGGGCTCCGGACGAGGATCCGCAGCTGCCGACCGCCGACGAATTCAAGAGCCAGAGCAAGCAAACCGTCGCCGACCTGCTCGGGCTGAACAAGTCCAACGGTCCCGACGATGCCAACTCCTGACAGCAGGAGGGGTCCGGACGGGCGTCCCGACAGGGGCCGCCCGGCCGGCAAGATCGCCCTCGTGGTCAACCCGTCCGCGGGCAAGGGCCGAGCTCAGGAACTGCTGCCGGAGATCGCCGGCCGGATCCGCGATGCCGGCCATGACCTGGACATCTGGCTCAGCCGCGACTACGAGGAAGCACACCGGCTGCTGAACAAGGCCGCCGGCTCCGATGCGTCCGTGGTCGCCGTGATGGGCGGCGACGGGATGCTGCATCTGGGCGTGAACGAAATCGTCCGCGCCCAGCAGGACAGTCCGGCGGCGCCGACTCTCGGGCTGATTCCGGCCGGCACCGGCAACGATCTGTGCCGCGGCCTGGACATCGGGGGAGACCCGCTCCGCGCGCTGGACGTGATTCTGGCCGGCCATGAGCAGGCGATCGACCTGGCCCGGGTCGGGGACGCCTACATCGGCACCATCGTGGCCAGTGGCTTCGATGCGATGGTGAATCGGCGGGCCAACGACATGAGCTGGCCGAAGGGTACGTCCCGCTACCCACTGGCGCTGATGTCGGTGCTGCGGACGTTCGAGCCGCTGCATTACCAACTGACCATCGACGGCGTACGACGCGACCTGGACGCGATGTTGATCGCTGTCGGCAACACCCGCTGCTACGGCGGCGGGATCCGGATCTGTCCGGACGCCGACCCGACCGACGGGCTGCTGGACGTCAGCATCATCCACCCGGTCGGACGGCCGACCCTGCTGCGGTTGATGCCCTCGCTCTACACCGGCGGCTTCGTCACAGCGCCCTGCGTCGAGTTGGCACGGGTGCACGAGATCACCATCGACGGACCCGGCCTGGTCGGTTTCGGTGACGGTGAGATGCTCGGCGCCGCGCCGCTGACCGTCACCCAGGTGCCGTCGGCACTGCGGGTCTGCCTACCGCTCCACTGAGCGCTCGACCGACCGCGAGGTCGCCGCGCCACCAGCCGATGTTGATCTCGGCTCGATGTTGATCTTGGTCCGGACGTGACGCCGGGCTGTCCCCCAACCGGACAGCCGGCACCGTACAGATGAAGCTTCGGCGAACTGACTTTCTCACCGGCATTGGGCGGCCGCGGAGTCTGCGGGGTTCTTGTACCGTCCGGGACCGTACTCAGATTCACCTCAGCAGAGGAGTCAGATGCCCTACGGCACCCGAAGCCGGACACGTACGAAGGCGAGCCGTTCGTGACGGTCATTCCGATCGACCTTCCGGAGCGGCCGGCGCAGATCGCCGCATTGTTGTCGACGCGCTCGGCCACCGACGTCGCCGCTGCCGTCAGGGCTCTGATGGAGCAGAAGAAGCAACCGACGGCGATCGCGGTCGCCGAACGGCTGGGTGGTCGGCATGGTGCCTTGGCCGGTGGGATCATCGCCGGCCTGCGCGGATACCACGATCGCGCCTGGGCACTGCTCAGACGGCAGCCGGCGGCCGTGTGGAGTGTGGCGGCGCCGAGCGAATATGTCCGCTCCGGGATGCTGTGTGCCCGCGATGAAGCGGTCACGTCGTTGTGGGCGCTGGTCAAGGATCCGCCGGCCGAAGTCCCGGCCGAGAGCTGGCTCGAATTGCTCGGCCCGGTCTACGCATACGGCGAATTCGAGTTGGCACAGGCCCTGTTCGATCGGCTGGATGCTGCGGTCGGCGATGGCGCCGGGCAGGAGAGTGCGGTGGTGCTCTCCCGGGATTGGCTGCCGGACTGGGTGAAGAGGCCCGCGGATGCGCCGTCGGTGCCACCGCTCGAGGGGACCACCGCCTCGTTCGCGATCCTCGACTATCGCCACCCGGACCGCTTCCGTGCCTCGGCGAACATCGGTGATCACGTGCAGTCCCTGGCCGCCTTCAGCCATGTCGTTCGGCATCAGCGGTTGGAGTTCGACGGGCCGGACAGCCTGGTGGATCTGGCCGTCCGGCTGCAGCAGCGGGTGCGGCCGGAGGTCCGACGCGATGATCGCAGCGGCCGGGTCGGCCTCTTCCTGGCCCAACGGGACGCCTCCCAGCACGATGCGCTGCCGCCCGACACCTGGGCGCTCGCCTTCGGCTGGTACATGCATCCCCAGTACAGGATCAACTTCGACTTCCCGCTGCATCCCAACCTGCGACCCATCTTCGTCTCCTTCCACGTCAGCAAACGGGATCTGCTGACGCCGGAGGCGGTGGCGTACCTACAGCGGTATGGGCCGATCGGCTGCCGGGATCGGTCCACGGTCGATCTGCTGTTGTCCGCCGGCGTGGACGCGTTCTTCTCCGGCTGTCTGACCACGACGGTGAGCAATGTCTTCCCCGATACCGAGGTCACGCCGCCGGCCGACGCGCCCTGGGCCTTTGTCGACGTCCGCCCTGACCGGGAGCAGGGATTCGCCCGGCTGCACCAGCGACGGGATGAGGTGCGGACCACCCCGTTCGTCGACAACGTCGACGTGGCCACCGCGATGCTGGAGTCGTACCGCAGTCAGTACGCCGGCCTGAGCACCAGCCGGCTGCATGCCTACCTGCCCGGGCGCAGTATCGGCGCAACGGTCAAGTTCACCCCGAAGAACGCGTCCGATCCGCGGTTCGCCGGCTTGGCACCGATCGACGACTTCGCGCTGGACGGCATGCGGCGCTCGATCAACGAGCGACTGGAGCAGGTGCTCGGAGCCGCGCTGTCCGGCGCTCCGGTGGATCAGGTGTACGGGCTCTGGCGACAACTGACCGCGCCCGATGTCGCTGCCGCCAAGGCGCGGCTGGCGCGGCCGGTCGGGCTGGCAGGACCGCGATCCGATCTTGTGGAGACGGTGACCGGTTCGGTGCCGGCGCCGCCGGTCGGGCCGGCCGAGCACACGGTGCAGGTCGCTGTCCGGGTGAACGCCCATCACCGCGGGCTGGTGGCCGTGCTGCTGTCCTCGATCGCCGAGCACACGACGCGCCCGGTGCACGTGCAGTTGATCACTCGTACGCCCGAGATCTACCACGTCGACGAGCTCGAGCGCGACGCGAAGCCGATCCGGGTGTCGGTGGTGGATGCCCGTCCGTACCCCGGCCGCATCGCGAAGCCCGACGGCCGCTGGCACTACCCGCAGGAGACCGACCGGTTCCTCACCGTGGATCTGTCCTGCGACGTCGACCGGCTGATCGTGCTGCCGATCGGCTCGGTGGTCACCGCGGACCTGGCCGAACTCGCCGATGTTGATCTTGGAGATCGGATCCTTGCCGCTACCCGTCCGGTGGGCACGCAGGACACCAGCGGCTACACGGTGCTGATGAACGCCGCCCAGCGGTTGCGGGCCGACAGCGATCGGAGCGAGGAAATCCGCCGGATCGTGAACCAGCGTCACGGCTACGACTTCGACCGGTTCAAGACCGAGCTGCTGGTGGTCGACGTACGGCGCTGGCGTGAGCAGGCCGTGCTGACCAAGATCATCGCCTGGGCGGAGAACTTCGGCCTCGACTATCGGGAGGCGCTGCATGCCGAGCTGGGCGCGGACCGGGTCGACCTGCCGGCGCGCTGGCACGTGGTCCCCGGCCATGTCGCCGACGCGCAGGACGGCCTGGTGCATTGGGTGGACGAACCTCGACCCTGGGGTGACGAACCGGCGCCGCTGCAGGACGTCTGGCTGACCGCGAATCAGGCGATGCGGGACCGGGTCAGACCCTGACCACGTGCAGCTTCTTGCGGCGCTCCAGCACGAAGTCCGGGCGGTCGGCGAAGTACTCGTCGACCGCCTTCCGACAACCGGACCAGTGGAAATAGTCGTCCAGCACCAGCCGACCGCCACGGACGAGCCGCGGAGCGATCCGCTCCAGGCAAGTCATCGTGGACTCGTACCAATCGCCGTCGATGTGGGCAAACGCGACCGGTTCGTCCACCGCGATGGTGTCCTCGAAGAGGCCTTGGATCAGGGCGACATTGTTCGGGCCGACGGCAACACCGAGTCGGGCGAAGGAGTCGGTGACCTCCGCGTACAGCTCGTCCCGATAGCCGTAATAGACCCCGCCACCGGCGCCGCGGGCCTGGCCGGAGGCGATCACCTGGTAGCGGTCATGGACGTCCTTGCCGTCCTGCTCGCCCGGTGCGGGGATCTGCCCGAAGACGTCGTACACCCGCATCGGCCGTGCCGGGTCCTTGGCCGCCGCCATCGCAATCGCCGAGCCGCCCCGGGCCGTACCTGCCTCGATGATCAAGCCCTGCCGACCCGTCTGGTCGGCGTGCAGGACCTGCCGTGCCAGCACCCTCAGGTGCCGCTGATCCAGCAGGCTCAACCGCTCGGAGACGACCTGGTCGATCACCTGCTCGACCCGGTCGAGGAGCTGCAGCCCCGGCAGCGGATCCCAGACGGAATTCCGGGTGGCACCCAGTTCCTTCTTCCAACCCTCGATGGACCGGCGCTGCTTCTCGGCCTGGGTCTGCAACCGATCCACGGTCGCTGTCGCCTCGGCCAACCGCCGCTGCAGTTCCTGATCTTGATCCATCGCTTGCGGGCTCCTTGCTGCCGTGTCCGCGTCCTCGCCGCACCGGGGCACCGCGGATGACACGTGCGGTGGCACCGGCCTCGATGCCACCGCACGCTACCGATCGGCAGCACGCCGACGACGCCTCTGCTTCCTCGCCGCGGCAAGGTTCACCCGATGTTGGCCTGCCGTTGTGGTCGCTGCCACGCAGCCGTGGGCTGGTGTCCAACGACCGCGACCGAGACCCGGCCCGAGTCGTCGTCGCCGGGTCCCCGTCGGCGGGGTACGTTGTGGGCGATGCCCGCACAACCTGAACCGGACGACGCGCTCGGCGTGTCCCGGCCGAGCCCGTCCGAGGCGTACGCCAACTTCCGTGCCACCCAGCTGAGCCCGACGCTCTCGGCCTTCGCCGAGGCCTACGGCTTCGAGTTCGACGATTACCAGCGGCAGGCCTGCGGTCATGTCGAGGCCGGATCCGGCGTACTGGTGGCGGCGCCGACCGGCGCCGGCAAGACCATCGTCGGCGAGTACGCCGTCTACCTCGCCCTGCAGCAGGGGCGCAAGGCCTTCTACACCACGCCGATCAAGGCGCTGTCGAATCAGAAGTACGCCGACCTGGTCCGCCAACACGGTGCGGAGAAGGTCGGTCTGCTGACCGGCGACTCGTCGATCAACTCCGAGGCCCCGGTCGTGGTGATGACCACCGAGGTGTTGCGGAACATGATCTACGCCGGCTCGAGAACCCTTGCCGGCTTGGGATTCGTGGTGATGGACGAGGTCCATTACCTGGCCGACCGATTCCGCGGCGCGGTCTGGGAGGAAGTGATCATCGGACTGGCCGAGTCGGTCCAGCTGGTGGCGCTGTCGGCAACGGTGAGCAATGCCGAGGAGTTCGGTGACTGGCTGGCAGAGGTCCGCGGCGACATCGAAGTGGTCGTCTCCGAACGCCGGCCGGTGCCGCTCTACCAACACGTGTTGGTGGGCCGCAAGCTGTACGACCTGTTCGCCGGGGTCGCACCGACCGCGATCACCGGGGAGGATCCCGGAGCTGAACAGCCCGGCGGCCGGCGGGCCGAGGTCAATCCCGCGCTGACCAAGGTCGCCACTCAGGAGGCCCGGGCCGTCCGGGACGACTCCCGTCGGCCGCGGGGACGCAGCGGCAAGGGCAAACGGGCGGTGTCCTACGGCAGCGGCCGCTACGGCGGCGCCGCCCATCGACGGAACTGGGATCGCGATCGGGACGGTCGGGGTGGCCCGGATCGTGGTGGCTCGGATCGGGGTGGGTCTGATCGGGCCGGGTCCGATCGCGGTGGACGGGCGCGGTCGTTGGCGGTGCCGAGCCGCTACGACGTGGTGGATGCGCTGGAACGGGCGAACCTGCTGCCGGCGATCGTGTTCATCTTCTCCCGGGCCGGCTGCGACGGTGCGGTCCGCCAACTGCTCGGCTCGCATCTGAGGTTGACCGATGCCGACGAGCGGGCGCAGCTGACCGAGATCGCCGAGCGGCACACCGCCGGGCTGAGCGCTGCGGACAAGCAGGCGTTGGGGTACGCGACCTTCGTCGAGGCGCTGGTCCGCGGCATCGCCGCTCACCACGCCGGCCTGCTGCCGGCCTTCAAGGAATGCGTCGAGGAAGCCTTCGTGAAGGGCCTGGTCAAGGTGGTGTTCGCCACCGAGACGCTGGCGTTGGGCATCAACATGCCGGCCCGCAGCGTGGTGCTGGAGAAATTGGTCAAGTACAACGGCGAGACTCATGCCGACATCACGCCGGGCGAGTACACCCAGCTCACCGGCCGGGCCGGTCGGCGCGGCATCGACATCGAGGGACATGCGGTCGTCGTCTGGCAGCCGGGCCTCGACCCGCGGGCCGTCGCCGGACTCGCCTCGCGTCGTACCTATCCGCTGAATTCGTCCTTCGCGCCGACGTACAACATGGCGGTCAACCTGGTCGGGGCGGTCGGCCGGGACCGAGCTCGAACGCTGCTGGAGCAGTCGTTCGCGCAGTACCAGTCGGACCGTTCGGTGGTCGGGCTGGCGCGCAAAGTGGCCCGGAACAAGACCGAAGCGGCGAAACTCTTCGAGCAGGCCGGCTGCGATCGCGGCGACTTCACCGAGTACGCCCGGCTGCGGGAGGAGATCAGCCGGATCGAGGCCGAGGCGGCCCGGGACCGCAAGCTGAACCGTCATGATCAGGCTGTCGCCGCGCTGCAGGAGCTGACCCGTGGCGACATCATCAGGGTGCCGGCGGGCCGGTCCAGCGGCTGGGCCGTGGTGATCGATCCCGGCGTGCACGGGCATCGGCAGGCGCCGCAGCCGCAGGTGGAGACCGAGGAGGGTCAGGTCCGCCGGCTCGGCATCGTCGACTTCCCCAGTCCGCCACCGGTGGTCGGCAAGGTGAAGGTGCCCAAGCACTACCACCCGAAGGACAAGGCGACCGTACGCAATCTGCGGGCGGCCCTGGAATCGAAGCTGCGCACTCTCGATCTTGATCTTGGTCGTTATCGCACCGAGGCGATCGATCCGGCCGCCGCGCAGCGGATCGCCGAACTCCGTGATCAACTTGCCGTCCACCCGTGCCACAGCTGCCCGGACCGGGAGACCCATGCCCGGGTCGCCGCACAGGCGATCCGGCTGGAGCGAGAAAATGATCAAGCGAACCGGCAGATGGACCGCCGGACCTCCACCATCGCCAAGCAGTTCGACAAGATCTGTCTGGTGCTCACCTCGTTCGGCTATCTGGACGACCTGACAGTTGCGGCGGAGCAGAGCTCAGCGCCTGCGGACTCGGAAACCCTGCCACAGCAGCGATTCCGCGATGACGGCATCGGCAATCACGTCAGCGACGCGGGACGGATGCTGTCCAGGATCTACGCCGAACTCGATCTTGTCACCGCCGAGTGCATCCGCGCCGGGGTCTTCGATGATCTTTCGGCACCACAACTGGCGGCGGTGCTGTCCACGCTGATCTACGAGGCGCGCCGTACTGATCATGGTCGGTTCCGCCCGCAGATGCCGGACCGTCCGACCGAGGACGCGATGATCGCGCTTCGCCGGATCTGGCGCGAGGTCTCCTTGGCGGAACGGGACGCACGGCTCGAGCGAGCGCCCGAGCCGGACATCGGGTTTGCCCGCGCCGCCTACGGCTGGGCCGCACGACGACCGCTGGCCGACGTACTGGAGGACAACGACCTGACCGCAGGTGACTTCGTCCGTTGGGTTCGTCAGGTGATCGACTTCGCCGGTCAGATCGCCGATGCGGCCGGAGCGGGTGATCTTCGCGACACCGCGCGCGAGGTGGTTGCCGCGATGCGCCGCGGGGTGATCGCGTTCACGCCGGATGAACCCGACGGCGGCCCCGACCCGTACGTGGGCGACGACCGCTGACACGTCGGTCCGGCCACCAACGGTCTGTGGCCGCTACGTCAGCGGGCGTACGTCGATGTCAACGTTGCGACGTACGCAGCGGACGGCAGGATCCTGGCAGACTGCAGGAGGAGCCAGCAGCCCCAAGCTTTGGTTGTCTCCTCAACACTCAGTCAGTCCGGAGGTGGCCGACATGGCCAAGATCGTGATCAGTCTCTTTTCCACCGCAGACGGTGTCGTCGAAGCGCCAGAGAAGTTCATGCGCAACTGGGATGACGCCATGTCAGCGGATCTGCAAGATCAACTGTCGACCTGGGAGGGCAGCCTGCTCGGTCGCCACCAGTACGACGACTGGGCATCCTACTGGCCCAACTACACCGACGGCGAGGACAAGTCGTTCGCCGACAAGATCAACTCCATCCCCAAGTACGTCATCACCTCGACGCCGCTCGACCCGGTCTGGCCGGGGGCCGAGGTGCTGGGCGAACCCGGTACTCCACTGTCCCAACGGGTGGCACCACTGCGCTCCGCTGACGGTGGCGAGATCATGATCGGTGGCAGCATCAGCCTGGCCGGCTCCTTGCTCGCCGAGGGGCTGGTGGACGAGGTCCGGCTGTTGATCACGCCGTACGTCGCCGGCACCGGTCGCAGACTCTTCGACGGCGTCACCGACAAGTCGCTGGAACTGATCTCCGCCAAGAGCACGCCGACCGGATCGGTCCTGGTCCGCTACGGCGTCGGCAACGGATAGCTCGCGTCCTCCGGTCGGCGCGTTCGACCGGCCGCGACGTCTGCTCAGTTCGCGACGAGCTCGATCTCGAAACCCTGAGTATTCTCCAGATAGCCGGCGTAGTGGTCCGGGCCGCCGGCGTGCGGATGCCGGTCGGCGAAAAGCAGCGTCCAGCCGTGCTCCGGCCCGGCGGCGACGATTCGATCCACGGTCCGGCGCGGTGCAGTCAGGGCGAGGTGGTTGATCCCGGCGCGAGTCCGGTGGAACGGAACGTCCTCGAGTTCCGGCGACTGCTCGATCACCACGTAGCTGCCGTCGTCGGCACGCCAGGATCGGCCGCCTTCCCAATGCTGGTAAGGCTTCCAGTCGAGCGCGCCGAAGAGCCAGTCCCAGCAGGGCAGCTGTTCGGTCAGATCGGGAAGCCAGAGCTCGACATGATGGATCGATGTGGGCGGCATCCGTTGATCATCCCCGATCGCGGCTCGGTTCGGCCGCCGGCCCCGCCCGACGATCGACCGGGTACGCCGGCGCGTACGAGATCCCACCGGGTGATGGCGTCGGGGTCAGTGGCTGTCGCCCTCGCCGAGGCGGCCGCGATAGTTGTCGTTGGTCCTGAGGTATCCGGAGCTGGTCAGGAGCTCTGCCCGCGCGGCGTCGTCGGCCCGCTGGATGACGACGGCGACCGGGGCACCGGCCGCGGCGGCGGCCGTCTCGATTGCCGCGAGGCTGGTCGCATCGGCCACGTCACCGGTGAGCAGGACCGGCCCGCCCGGCGCGTAAACCGGAGGCGCCGGCAGCAGCATGCCGGAGGCGCCCTCAACGTTGATCTTGCGGTCCTCGGGCGGCGTCCCGCCGGCTTCCGGGCTGAGATCCTTGTGCCACCAGGATTCTGCGCACCTCAGGCCGAGTGTCTCGGCGGCTCGACGGCGCTCGGTCTCTGGGACCGGGCAGCCGAAGTTCAGTGATCCTTGTGCGCCGGCCGCCCGTAGGAGGTCCAGGCCGTCGGTGGGCCAGCGGGCCTCATCGTCGAGGGCCAGATCGTCGACGTCGTAGCGATCCGTACCGGGATCGCCGAACAAGAAGCCATGATCGGTCCGGATCGAGATCACGGCGGGGTCGTTGATCTTGTTGCCGAGGAAGTTGGTGTGCATCTCGCGTGCATTCGGGGCGGGGTTCCAGAATCGCGGCGCATAGGGCGCCAGCCGGGCCCGCCGTCGCGCTCCCAGGTCGAGCACCCAATCAAGATCATCTTGTGTCAGCTCGCGTACCCCGGCGCTGGTCATGGGCCGATCTTTGCACCGGCTGATCAGCCGGAGGAAGAGTTTGTGATCACGTTCACAACCGTGGATCCGGCGCGGCGAGCCGTCGATCGTCGAGGGAACGCTTCGACGGCTGCGGGACGGGGGAATCGCCGATAAGAATGCGACCGCAGTTTGGCTGCACCGCCCAGAAACGGGCCATTGCCCCCAACTGCGGCTGCATTTTTATCGCGGTCCGGCGGTGACCCGCGGCGGCGGACCATCTCGGTAGCTCGGCTGTGGTCTCGTCAGCCTCGGATGTCGGCGGCGTGGTGATCATGCCGACCGAACCGCTGACAGGCGTTGAGATATGCGGCCAGTGCATCGATGGCGACCGCCGGTGTTCGATCCGGACGCAGCGGCCGGGTGTGGCGGCCGTGGATGAACTGCAGCGCGGCGATCAGGGTGCCGGAGTGCAGCGTGTCGTCACTGAGTGAACCGTCGGACAGCGCGGACCGGTAGCCGCGGATGAAGGCGTCGTGCAACTGCCGCGGGATGCCGGTGTGATCATTGTCGAGGTACGCGATGAACGCTGCCCGGCCGACGTCGATGCCGAAGGGCGCGATCGAGGCGGTCTCCCAGTCCAGGATGGTTCCGCCCTGCAGGCTGTCGAGGTAGTTCCCGCTGCCGGGATCGCCGTGAGTCAGGACGGGCTCGCCGCTGCCGGCGAAATGATCGATGGCAGCCGCGATCCGATCGTGATCTTGTTCGGTGAGCAGGGACTTGATCATGGTCAGCCGCTCGCGATGATCGGCGGCGAAGTCCTGGGCGCTGATCCGGGGGAGAGGACAGTCCGCGGTCGGGGCCGTCGACAGCAAGGCGTAGCCGCGTCCCATCCGCTGCCAGCCGTCCGGGGTGTTCGTCCGGACTCCGTCTTCCTTGGTCAGCACCAAGAAGTAGCTGCCCTCCTGGGTGGTGCCGGAGCTGACAACGGCCGGCGCCGGCAATCCATGATCAGCAGCGAAACCGAGAGCCGACTCCTCTCGGGGCAGCTGCCCGTGGGTGGCCTGGATCTTCACGATCACCGGCTGTCCGTCGTCGAGAGTGCCGTAACGGGTGTGGTTCTTGGAGCCGCCCTCGGTGCGTTCGCCGAGCTGGACCGTCCGGCCGTCGGGCAACAGCAGCCTACTGATCACAGCGGCGATCATAGAGGTCGCCTTCGCGGGTCCTACCGCCCGATCGGGTGACCGGCGATCACCGAGTCGATCATGAAATCTCCACCACGGCGAGCAGAATCAGCGTCGCTGTCTGGGCATTCGCCAGCGAAACCGCCGCGCGCGGCCTACGCTTTCGAAACGTGCTGCAGGAGCATTCGGTATCTCATGCCAAGCCGGGGGAAACGGTCTGCCGGTTGGCGGGCGGCGGCGCTGTTGCTGGCCCGCTCCCTCTACGCCCTGCTCGTCCTGTGGACCGGCAGTTATCCCGGGACGCCCTTTGTCTGGCTGATCGCTTCGGCGATCGGTGGCGTCGTCCTGATCGTGATCTGGGCGGTTCTGCTGTATCCCGGCCCGTTGAAACTGTGGGCGGAGATCGTCGGTGTGTCGGTCGCCGCGGCCGCCATTGTCGGCTCAATTGCGGGCCTGTCGCTGCTGGCGCGGTTCGCCGCCAGTGCTGACGATTTCAATGCCGTGGCGCAGACTCTTCCGGCGCCGGCGGGCGTCGCGGACTCCGACGAAGATCCCCCTTATCCGGGGAGCTGTCCGGGCAAGATCGGCTGGTACCGGATCTCGGAATGCCGCAACTCCTGGGGTGGCTATTTCTTTCTCCAGAACGAGAACGCGATCAGCGACGATGCCGCCATCGCCTACCTTCCCGAGGGGCCACCGAAGAACGAGCAGGGCACGACCTTTCGCCACCTCGGCGGAGCCTGGTACTCCTGGCGCCTCGAACCCATGGGACCCTGATCGAATGCGTCGAGTCGACCGGGGTGAGCGGTGATCCTGTCCAGGATCAGGGACCCGCGCCTGATCACGATCCGGCGCGGAGGCAGCCTCACCGATGATGATCATCATCTGCTGGCGCTGTGGGCTGCGTCATGCGCCGAGCACGTCCTAGATCTCTTCGAGTCCGAACGGCCGGACGATCCGAGGCCGCGGCAGGCGATCGAGCACATCCGTTCCTGGGTACGCGGTGACGTCACGATGATGCAGTCCCGGGCCGCCGGCGGGCACGCGATGGGTGCCGCCCGGGATCTGCACGGGGCAGCACGGCACGCCGCCTACGCCGCCGGCCAGGCCGGTGCGGTGGCACACGTCGCCGCTCATGATCTTGGTGCAGCCGCGTACGCGATCAAGGCCGTACGCGCTGCCGTACCGGACGACGCCGAGGCAGCGGCGGCAGGCAGCCGCGAGTGCCAGTGGCAGCGTGATCAACTTCCGGATCCGATTCGCGCCCTCGTTCTCGATGATCAACGGCTGCGAAACGACATCTGCTGGTCGGTCTTCGACTGCTGAGTCGGGTAGCGGGAGCACCGACAAGACGGATCTGTCCGGCATCGCCGTCAAGATATCGTCGTGTGCGTGAGCGAACGATGGTGGGACCTGCCGGGCGTCGACGTCTGCTGGGCGGCTACCAAGATCGGAGCGGAGCAGATTCTCGGGCACCGAGAGTCCGCGCCGGTCACGCCCGCATCGGTGATGAAGGTGCAGGTTGCCCTGGCCGCATCGCTGGCCATGGAGAGCGGTCGGATCGACGGCAGGCACCGCGTCCGACTAGATCAGCGGACCAGAACACCCGGCCCGGTCGGCTTGTCCCTGATGGACGATCCGGCCGAGTTGAGCCTTCGGGACTTGCAGGTGCTGATGATGACGATCAGTGACAACGTGGCGACCGATGCGGTGATCCGGGCGGTCGGGCTGCCCGAGATCAATGACCTCACCCGTCGGCTGGGACTGACGAACACCAGGGTGACCGATGATCTGCAGTCGATGCTCGACGGGATGGCCGTGGACGTCGGCTTCGAGGATTACGCAGCATTGGTCGCCCACGACCCGGCCACGGCAGGTCCGCCGAACCACGCCGAGCTGACCGCCCGGATCGTCCACTCCGCGGCGCTCGACCCGGCCCGCGGCAGTCGGACCACGGCGGCCGACATGGTGCGGCTGTTGTCGCGGATCTGGACCGATGAGGTCGGGTCTGCGGCAGCCGCCGCTCGGGTCCGCCGACTGATGCGGAATCAGTTGACCCGGCATCGGATCGCGTCCGGTTTCGGGCCTGGTGTGCAGATCGCGGCGAAAAGCGGGGGACTGATGGGCATCGTTCGTCATGAAGTCGGCGTGGTGACCGAACCGGACGCCGGCTCGTACGCCATCGCGATCTTCACCCGCCGGGAGCCGGGGTCGCCAACGGAGCCGAAGGACATCGACGCTGCCATCGGCCGGCTGGCGGCTCGTCTCGTCGAGCAGGCGGCTGCGCTGGAATAGCGCGACAACGGTCACGCCGGCCCGGATAGGGTTGGCGGCATGAGTCTGGCGGTCCGTGTCATCCCTTGCCTGGACGTTCACGACGGGCGGGTGGTGAAGGGGGTCAACTTCGAGAATCTCCGCGACGCCGGTGACCCCGTCGAGCTGGCCGGGGTGTACGACGCCGAAGGCGCGGACGAGCTCACCTTCCTGGACATCTCCGCCTCGGTCGAGGGCCGGCAGACCACGCTGGACATGGTGCGGCGGACCGCGGGCGAGGTGTTCATTCCGCTCACGGTCGGCGGCGGCATCTCGTCGGTCGAGGACGTGGACACGATGCTGCGCGCGGGTGCGGACAAGGTCGGGGTCAAC
>DATCVL010000164.1:0-7968 GCA_036566865.1 Microlunatus sp. | reverse complement strand
GACTCGCCATCCCAGGCGGAGTAACGCTCGACAACCCAACCTGTGTCAAGAAGACCTTCCCCGCGTTCCACACGGAGCTCGACACGCTCAAGCAGCAACTTCTACCAACCTCATAGGCGGTTCGAGACCGCCCGCAAGGCGTTCCGCCACCGGCCCAACGCCATGAGTGCGATCATCCGGCGATGCTCGGTGTCCGTAGACCCCGCCCGGCTCGGATGCCCGCTCACGGACGACATACGGATAGCCAAAACACCGTGCGTCCACCCGACGAGTGTCAAGCATCAGGTGATACCAGGCGTCGAGCATCGACCGAGACAGGCCACCGGTTGTGCCGATCACGGCCACCTGATGCATATCAGCTGGCACAGAAATGTCGCGCATCACCCGGCACAAGACACCAGCCCCAGACCCGTGTCTTGAATCAACAGATGCTTGACGGATTTGTATCACCTGATCCTTGACACCTGGTCTAGGAAACTAGGGGGTAGCCGTCCGCGGTCGGTTGGATTTGATGTTAGTCACTGGGGTTGTGGTGGTGCGTCGGACGACTCGGGTTTCACCGTCGTCCAGCTCGATGGCCAGGGTGGTATCGGACACGAAGATCGTGACCGTCGCATAGCGGTGGATCCGGCCGAGGGCGACCTTCTGACTGCAGATGCTGATGATGCCGTCCTTGGATGCCCGGCGTTGCACCCGGACCGGTTCGACCGAGGGCCGTGGCGGCGGTCCGGCCGGCCGCAGGCCCCGCAGCCGGGCCACCTGTTCTGGGGCCAAGGGGTTGGGCCGGGTCCGCAACAGTTCACGGGTCTCGAGGTCGAAGAACATCAAGGTGTCGGGTTCGATCCTGATCCCGACCCGACGCCCGGCCAGGATCTCCGCGGCCAAGATCACCTTCCCGCCCAGCGATGTGATGCCACCGCTGGCAATGGACCGGTCGACCTCGACCGCGGCACCGTCCTCGATCGGCGGCAACGGAGACGGACCGGCATTCACCGCCCCCTCGGCGACCAGTTTGGCCAGATCCTTCACGCTCAGGTGTGACCGGACCGTCTTGACCCGGGCACCACCGATCAACACGTGGATCATGTCGACACTGGCCCAGAACCGCACCAGCTGCCCGGACCGGGCCGGCCCCAACCAGAACTGCTTACCGCACAGTTGCATGTTCCCCGAGGCCGGAACGACGCGATCCAACTCGACCACCGGCCCAAGACTTCACCGGATCCGCGAGCTGGCCCGGCTTCGGTTTTTCGGATCCCTTGTCCGGTGGAGACTCGACCGGCTGCAGGACTGGCGGCAGCCACAGATCAATCAATTCCCGATCCGGCTCCGGGACAGGCCGGAAACGCTGGGACGGAGTAACCGGCAGCTTGTCGTCCAGCGACTGATGCGGCCGGTCGGTGTTGTAGTGCTCCACCCAGACATCGACCGCTGCCTGCGCGGCCTGCACCGACTCAAACGGCCCGGCCTGATCGAGGAAATCGGGACGGAAGGTGCCGTGGAACCTCTCCACCTTCCCGTTCTGATTCGGCGAGGCCGGCTGGGTCAACCGGTGCGTGATCCCGTTCATCCGACAGATCTTGTCGAACAACACCTCACCATTGCGGATGGCGTGACGGCCGAACCGGTCGGTGAACTGCTTGCCGTTATCGGTGATGACCTCCTCCGGCACCCCGAACCGGGACAACGCCTCAGCCAACGCCAAACACACCGCCCGACCGGTGGCCCGCTGCACCACCTTGGCCATCACACAGAACCGGGAATGATCATCAACCCCGGTCACGATCTTCGCACCGTGGATCTCTCCGGTCCGAACATCGACCAGGTCGATCCTGCCAACGATATCGATGCCCCACATCTGCATCGGCCCCTCACGCTGGAACCGGACATAGGACGCCCGTGGACGTTTCCGCGGGCGAGCCTTCACCAACCCCTGCCGCAGCAAGATCCGATTCACCGTCGCCACCGACGGCACCGACACACCCGCACCAGCATCTCCGGGTGGTCTGCGCAGCAACTCCATCCGGATCCGTTTCGCACCCCACCTCGGATGCAGCCGACGCATCTCAGCGACCGCGACCTCCACCGTCATCACCGTCTGATGCGGACACGACGCCGGTCGATGCGACCGATCCGCCAAACCAGCAATCCCCTCCGACAAATACCGACCGATCCAGCCATGAACCGACTGCCGCGACACCCCAAACCGGACCGCTACATCCGAAACCGGGGCACCCTCCAACACCGCACGCACCGCGTCCAACCGCAGCTCGACAACCGACAACGCAACCAGAGCCAATCCCAGCCTCCTGAATCCGGGACGCCCCGCGGAGGCGTCACGAATCAGGCTGCCGAACCCGACCCATGTCAAGCATCAGGTGATACCGGAGTGTCAAACATCAACCGAGACAGGACAACTGCCCCAGACCCCGCTCTGCTGAATTTGGCTCTAATGGATCAAGGCGGCTCGCTCCGCTCGCCGCGCGCGGCGCGTGTCCTCGCTGCGCTGCGGGCCGCGCCGCACCCCATCGATCCTTTCGGGCGCCAGCCGCCAACGACGCAACAAATGCGTGAGTCTCAAGGTGCACGACCCGAACGGCTCGGCACGCCACCGGGGCCAGCATCAGTCGCACGAGCAGTGTTCGATTTCGCTCTTGATCCGCGGCGCCGGACACATCACGGACACAGCCCGCCGACGAAGGACGACAACCAGTGACGACCACCGGTCATCCTCGAGGTCGACGAACGGCTTCCTGACAAGGCAGAACGGACAACGGCGCGCAACGACGGACACCCGGGAAGAACTGCCTCTCCGCGCTTTCAAGGCGGCAACGCGGGTTCGAATCCCGTTGGGGACACCCGCGCGCTCTTAGCGCGGCTCCGCTCCGGCCACGCCGGCAGCCGTCGAGGCACCCGGGCAGCTCGTTCGATCTCGTGCGGGCACCACTGCCTCGGATCCTTCGAGACGAGACTGCTTCCCCATGATCATCCCGGGCAGCGACTCGGTCACCGCCGCCTCAACCGAACAGCCAGGCGGCGTGTTCTCAATCCGGGTGCTGCGACCACTCGGTGATCATGAAGCCTCCAAAGGCGACGGATTGTCAAGGTGCGGGCACTGCCGGTCAACGACACGAACGATGGAGTCCCAAGACACTGGACCCGACAGACTCCCCAGTGCAGAAGGTAACCCCATGATCAACAAGCTCGCATCAACCAAGATCAGGACCGCCACGGCGGCTGCCGCGGCAGGGCTAGCAACGCTGGCCTTGACGGCGGCGCCGGCCGAGGCATCGACTCAAACCGCAGCAAGGGTCAGCGGCGCATACGGCGTGCTGAGCTACGTCGAGTGGGCGAGCAGCCACAAGGTCAACTTTTATCTGGACATCGTCGACACTGCCGGGGACGGTGAGCACGCCACGGGCCGGGTCCAGATCCTCGTACCTGACGGTGACGACAACAAGGTCGTGTCCTACGGCTGGCATTCGGCGGTCGGCAAGGGCGACACCTACTCCAGCAAGACCTACGCGCAGAGCACGTCGGCCATCTACGCCGTTCGGATTGAGGTCTGCCGGACCGGCGACGAACTCCCGACCATCTGCGACACGTCGCCGTGGGACTACCGCTTCTGACCGCCGCCCGGCCGCCGCGATCGGGCACCGGGCCAGGAAGGTTTGTGGCTCCATCACCGAGGCGTGGCGCTTACGGACTTGGTTGTCCGAGGCAGTGCGCGACCTCCGCTGAGCGACTCGCTCCAACCGCTCGGTCAACCCACCGCGATCCGTTGGGACGGTGAGCCTCAGCGCGGGTCGAAGAAGTCCTCGGTATCCAGTTCGGCCAGCCGTGCGGTGATCATGGACTGATCCCAGTCCGACGTGTCGGCCGGCTCAGTGTTGGCGGTGACCAGGCCGGCAAATGCGACCGAGGGCAATGCAGCGCGATCGGCGCTGCGCCGGCCCGATCGAGCAAGATCACCAATGATCAGTCCGCGCATGAACGCCGCCCCGATCCCTGCCAGAGTCGGGTAGTCGACGAGTGCACGGAAGCCGAAGAACTCGACAATCCGGCGGTAGCTGCTCGCCAGCCGATCGTTCAGCCGATCATCGGCGTCACCCACCGCGGCCGCAACCCGATCATGGAGTTCGCCCTCCGGCATCGTCTGCAACGACATCACCAACATGAGGTAAGTACGCCACCGCGCGGTTTCGGCGCGGTCCAGGTCGAAGTCGTCGACGGCGGTGACCCGCACGATCTCGTCCAGCACGGCCGCCCGGCCATCGGCCGTGGCCAACCGATCCGCTCGCTCCCCGACCAGCGAACGCAGTTGCCGAGTCGCTTGCTTGTTGCGGGTCGGCGCCGCAGGGATCGCCTGCTCGGCCAACTCGACTGCGAGGTCGGCGAGGAACGCGTCCCGCTGCGGCCAGCATCGGTATGCCGCCGTCCGGGACACATCGGCTTCGCGGATCGCATCCTCGAAGCTGATCCGGCCCAGTCCGGAATCGTCCGCCGCCGCCAGCGCCGCGTCGAGGACCCGTCGCCTGGTCACATCCGGACTCCGCCGCGGGCGCCGGCCGGTGGCCGTACGGGTTCCCCCGGATTTTGGTACTCGGGGTTCCAAACTGGCGCTCATGTCCGTACGGTACGTCATGTACCAATTTGGTACATGACGTACCAAACGGAAGGTTGAGATGAAGCAACTCAAGGTGTCCAAGCCCTCGACCCCGCCGAAGTCGGCTGCCGCGTCCTCGCGAGCGCCAGTCGGACTCTTCGTTGCAGGTCTGGTCGCGACGATTGCCGCGCTGGGCTACGTAGCACTGGATCAGACCGTCCTCGGCGGGCTGAATGCCCACCTGCACGCCGTCTACGACCCGTACGGAAGATACGGACAACCCGGTCCGCTATACGGCTACTTGTACGCGCTCGACGGCCTTGGCGTCGCAAGCTGGCTGATCTGTCTTCACCGGGTGCGCTACGGCGCCCGCAGCGCGAGGATCTGGAGCGTGTCAGTGCTCGTACTGGCCGGCCTGGCGATCTCGCCGTTGATGCTGCAGGAGTACGGCCGGTTGGTGTTCGGGATCCAGTTCGGCGCGATGTTCTCGGTCATCTGGCTGATCGGCCTGGCCGGCACGCTGCTCCTCTTCCGTCGGGCTGCATCGCGGTAGCCGGCGACGGAGCCGAACTGCCCCGATGTGTCACGCCCGGCCCCTCCGATGAACCGACCCGACGCGAGCGGGTGCCGATGGATCGACACGATCGAACAAGAATGTCGAAGGAGCAATACTGCGACGAGACGTGCTCGATCGCCCGTCCTTCGGTCGGTCGCTGTCGTCGATCCCGCGGACTCACCGGGCCTCGGGATCGGCGCTCGGCGCAGGCTCAACGGACGGCCCCAGAGCAACCCGGAACCCCAAGTCCTGCCCGCACCCCGTCGGTTTTTCTTGCACGGCACTCCTACGCTATAGTTTCGCGGGCGCCAGCAATGGCGCAGCACATCAAGGCCCAGTGGCGCAGTTGGTTAGCGCGTCGCCCTGTCACGGCGAAGGTCGCGGGTTCAAGTCCCGTCTGGGTCGCGAAACGGCGAGGTCGAAGCCTCGCCGTTTGTGGTTGTGGACCATTTGGTCCGCACCTTCGGGCCAGGTAGCTCAGCTGGTAGCAGCGTTCGCCTGAAAAGCGAAAGGTCGGCGGTTCGATCCCGCCCCTGGCCACTTTGATTCGCGGTCGAGTCTTGGTGCCGCTGCCGCGACCTTTCTTCGCGGCCTACTTTGCGGGGGACGACCCCCGCACCCCCGCCACACATTGCGTCCGAGGATCACCTACGTCGACTCCTTCGCTTCGCTCGGAGCCGGTCTCGCGCCTGGGGCGCTCGACAGGGCATGCAAACGTCGCGGTCCATATTTCACGGTCGAGTTTGGTGCCGCTGCCGCAACACATGACGTCCGACGATCACTACCTCGACTCCTCCGCTTCGCCCGGCGCCGGTCGGATTGTGTCCCGGATCAATCGGTTTGTGAGGGCGGGCGGGCTATGTCGCCGACGATGGCGCCGGTCTGGCGGGGCCAGATCACGTAGCGGTAGGCCAGGTTGATCAAGGTCTCGACCCGGTTGCGGCCACCGAGCAGGTACCAGAGGTGGAGTGCTACCCAGGCAACCCAGGCCAGGGCGCCGGTGATCTTCAGGCCGCCGGACAGCTGGACGACAGCGGACCGGTTCCCGATCGTGGCCAGGATTCCCTTGTCGTGATAACGAAACGGCTCGGTCGGCTGATTCTTGACCCGGCGTACGACCTGACGCGCTGCGTGCGTGCCCATCTGCATCGCGGGCGGGGCCAACTGAGCGACC
The DNA here is from genome assembly GCA_036566865.1 of Microlunatus sp. Taxonomy (GTDB): domain Bacteria; phylum Actinomycetota; class Actinomycetes; order Propionibacteriales; family Propionibacteriaceae; genus Microlunatus. The sequence goes on along the minus strand of DATCVL010000164.1, from coordinate 1,632 downwards.
GGCGCGTCCGGGTTGATCGCCGCATCTCCGACCGCATAGATCCGATCATGATCACGAACCTGAAGATCATCGTTGATGATCACTCGGCCACCCCGGCCGGTAGGTAGCCCCCAGTCGGAGACCTCCGAGAAGCCGGCCACGCCGGCGGCCCAGACGACAAGATCGGCACGAATCGTCGAATCGTCCTTCAGCCGGACGTGATCCTTCGCCACTTCGGCAATGGCCGTCTGCAGGCGGACGTCGACGCCACGCTTGATCAACTGGCGCAGGGCGTACTTCTGCAGCGACCGGGCGAACGGCGGCAACAATGTCTCGGTCATCTCCACCAAGATCACGTTGACCTCGGAGGGGTTGAGCTCCGGGAAGGTCGGCGTCAGCATGGCGTGTTTGAGCTCGGCGATCGCACCGGCCATCTCGACCCCGGTCGCACCGCCACCGACAACGACCACGGTGAATCTGCCGGTGCCGGTCTCGGACTCTCCGGCAATCTTCTCCAGGCCGCCGAAGATCGCGTCCCGGACCCGCAGTGCCTCGGCCCGGGTGTACATCGACAGGCTGTGCTCGGCCGCGCCCGGCACACCGAAGTGATTGGTGGTGATGCCGATCCCCAGGATCAGATAGTCGTACGCGATCGGTGCACCGTCGTCCACCAGCACGCGGCGATTTTCCTCGTCGATGCCGATCACCTTCGCCCGCCGGTAGCGGGCGTTGGTGCGAGAGCTGAGATAGCGCATCGGGTAGGTGATGTCGCCGGGATTCACACCTCCGGTGGCGACCTGGTAGAGCAGTGGACGGAACGTGTTGTACGGATGTTGGTCGATCACGGTCACCCGGACCGGTGCGTGCGCCAACTCCCGCAGGGCGGACGCACCGGCAAATCCGGCGCCGAGAACGACCACGTGGGGGACGTGCTCGTTGCTCGTCATGCCACCCATTCAAACACCGGAATCGGATTACCGATTGTGATCTTGGCGACCACCCCGGCGACCGGACGCCGAACCTGCCGACTAACCTGCAACCGCTTCATGGAGGAAAGGAACGGCCCTTGTCGGCAGCATCACCAGCGGTATCGCAATCCCGCAACGCGAAGACCGCGGCCATCTCCGGATTCTTCGGCAGCACGCTGGAGTTCTACGACTTCTTCATCTACGCCTCCGCGAGCGCCCTGTTCTTCAACCAGGTCTTCTTCCCCGACGCGGGGACCCGCGGCCTGCTGCTCTCCTTGAGCACAACGGGTGTTGCCTACATCACGCGTCCGCTGGGGGCGGTCCTCTGGGGACATCTCGGCGACAAGTACGGCCGGAAGAACATCCTGCTGACCACAGTCGTGCTGATGGGGCTGACAACGTTCCTGGTCGGCTGCCTGCCCGGCTACCGGACCATCGGTGTCGCGGCGCCGGTGATCTTGGTCGCGCTACGACTGTTGCAGGGCTTGTCGGCCGGCGGTGAATCCCCCGGCTCGAGCTCGTTGACGGTCGAGCATGCACCTGCCGGACGCCGTGGATTCTTTGCCAGCTGGACGATCAGCGGCATCCAGTTCGGCATCGTGATCTCCAGTTTGATCTTCATCCCGGTCAGTGCGCTGCCCGAAGATCATGCCTTGACCTGGGGTTGGCGGGTGCCGTTCTGGTT
>DATCVL010000163.1:0-4251 GCA_036566865.1 Microlunatus sp. | reverse complement strand
TGGTCGGCTCGTCCAGGATCAGCAGCCGCGGATCCAGCAGCAGACTCATCGCGATCAACACCCGCTGGCGCATACCGCCGGACAGCTCGTGCGGGTAGCTGCTCAGCACCTGCCCGGGCTCCAGTCGGACCGCCCGCAACATCTCCGCGCTCTTCTCGGCGATCTCGGTCTTCCCCGGTTTGATGCCGCCGACCTGGTGCGATCGCATGGTGTCGGCCATCTGGTCACCAATGCGCATCACCGGGTTGAACGAGTTCATGGCGCCCTGGAAGACGATCGCCGCCTCCTCCCAGCGCCAGCGTCGCAGCGTTGCACGGCTCAGCTTCAGGACGTCGATCTGCTTGCCGTTCTTGCCGACGTACTGCATGCTCCCGCTCGGCACACTGCCCATCCGCGGCAGCAGCCGGAGCAGGCCGAGACCGAGGGTGGTCTTGCCGCAGCCGGACTCACCCACCAGGGCCAGCGACTGGCCGGGATAGAGATCGAAGCTGACCCCACGGACGGCGTCCACATGGGTCTTCGAACCGGTCTCGTAACGGACCACGAGGTCCTGCACCGACAGGATCGGAGTCTTTTCTGTCATCACTCGCTCCTGACGATTTCAGCGGTCCCGCAGCCGCGGGTTGAGGATCTCTTCCAGCGACCGGCTGAGCATGATCAGCCCGAGTTGGAGCAGGATGATCGCGGCAACCGGGGAGAAGATGTAGCTCATCGCGTCCGGGTTGAACATGGCACCCGAGGTCCAGGCATCGTTGATCATGATCGCCCAGTTGCTGCCCGACATCGGCGCCAGGCCGAGGAGATACAGGCCGACCAGCGCGTAGGTCGCGTTGGTGATCGCGATGATGAAGTTGATCAAGATGTAGCTGGCCATGTTCGGCACGATCTCGCCGAACACCACCCGGGTCGTACCGAGGTCGAGCAGCCGGGCGGCCTCGACGAACTCACGCTCCTTCAGCGACAGCACCTGGGCCCGGATCGAGCGCATCAACACCGGCCAGGTGATCACCCCGAGGAGTACGGCCAGGGCGATCGGCGAATTGAGCTGGAAGAAGGCGCCCATCACGGCCAGCAGCACGATCGCCGGCACGGTCATCACGATGTCGGTGACCTGCAGCGACACGGCATCGAAACGGCCACGGAAGTAGGCGGCCAGCGAACCGATCACGACCGCGATCACCGTGGTCAGCGCCGCGGCGCCGAAGCCGACGAAGATCACCGTGGTGCCGCCCCGCAGCACCAGCTTCAGGATGTCCTCACCGCTGCCGTTGGTGCCCAACCAATGCTGCGCACTCGGCGGAGTCCAGATCAGGCTGGTGTCCGCCTCCGGTGCGTCGACGAAGATCGGCGCGATCAGCGAGACGCCGACGATCAGCACGACCAAGATCAACCCGGCGAAGCCGGACGGGCTCCGGGTCAGTTGGGCGAGCAGGCCGCTGGCCCGGATGGAAGGACGGGCAGCGGTCGGTTCGACCGGCAGACCGGCGGTTTCGGCGGATGCCGCACTCATCTCAGGCTCCCGTCTCGTCGGTACGGATCCGCGGATCCAGCAGGCTGTAGATCAGATCGGCGATCAGGTTGGCGAAGACCACGGTCGCCGTGATCACCAGCAGAATCCCTTGCAGCACGGTGTAATCGCGGGTCTGCAGGGCGCTGTAGAGCGTCACGCCGATGCCGTCGTACTTGAAGGTCTGCTCGACGAAGATCGCGCCGCCGACCACGAATCCCGCGGTAGTGGCGATCTGCGCCACCATCGGCAGAATCGCGTTCCGGCCGACGTAATTGGTCCGGATCCACATGTCCTTCAGACCGCGAGCCCGGGCCACCGTGACGTAGTCCTCACCGAGGATCTGAGTTGTCGACGACTTCATGATCAACGCCCAGGTGCCGACGGTGGTCAACACGTAGGTCAGGATCGGCAGTGACGCGTGGTAGAAGATGTCGGAGACCCAGGCCAGTCCGTAGGACGGATCAACGCCGGGTGTCACAGTGCCGCGCATGCTGCCGACGTCGAAGAGGCCGAGCAGCGCGCCGCCGATCACCACGATGATGATCGCCAGCAGGTAGTTCGGGATCGCGTGCAGGAAGCTGCCGATCGCCGTCACCCCGTGATCAACGGCTCCGCCTCGGCGGTAGGCCATCACCATGCCCAGGAAGAGGCCGATCACGATCGCGACCAGCAGGCCGATGCCGACGCTGAACAGCGTCCAAGGCAGGTACTCCGCGATCAGGTCCGTCACAGAGATGCCCCGGCTGGAGATCGACATTCCCATGTCGCCGTGCAGCAGGCCACCGAGGTAGTTGAAGTACTGCACGATGATCGGCGTCTGCGGATCGAAGCTGAAGTACGAGGCTGCCGAGGCCGCCGCGTCCTGATAACTGACGCCGTACTGGGCGATCTGTTGGTTGATATAGACCTGCACCGGGTTGCCGGGAAGCAACCGGACCATGAAGAACACTGCCGTCGCTACTACCCAGATCACGAAGATCGCCCGGAGTATTCGCCGCACGACATAGTTGTGCCAGATTCGTTTCAGGACCGGCACGGTCGTCGTACGTGATCCCGTACTGCCTACTTGGGCACTTACTGCCGTCATTCGTCTCCCAGTGTGCTCACTCGGGCCGCACCCCCCGTTGGGTCCAGCCAGCTCGCCGAGGTGTATGGAGCGTAACTGGGATCAGCGTTGCACGCTACTGTTTCGTTTGATCCGTTATCTGTCACGTTCGTGCAACGGTCAGGAAACGGTTCCCCTGGTCTGTCTCACAGCGCGCGGGGAGGAAATTGACCTGTCCTCGGGCGCCGAGGTGAGGCCTCTCGGTAGCGCGATCCGACCCCGCGCCGGCAGCGGCGGCCGCGGGTCACCCGGCATGATCACCAGCGGATCGTGATCAAGGTCGGCTGCCGTCAGGCGCTCTGCAGGGCCTGACGAAGCTCCCGTACGGCCTGCCGGTTGCCGGCCAGGTAGTAGTCCCAGCCGTCGACGCTCACCTTCTCGGCCGCCCCGCCGGCTGCCTCCACCAGGGCGGCCCCGGGCACCCAGTCCCAGGGCAACGTCCCGCCGTGCATCGAGGCGCCGATCCGGCCACCGGCCACCGATGCCAACTCGATCGAGCCGGAGCCGATCACGCGTACGGTGGCTGCCCCGGAGATCGCCTTGAGCAGCGGCCGGATGCTGTCGATCCGGTCCGGCGTCAACCGATGCGGTGGCAGATAGCTGCCGATCGAGATCTCGGCCAGGGGGGTGTCGGTCAACGGGTCCACCGGCACGCCGTTGCAGGTGGTCGGATGCCCGCGCCCGCCGACCCACAGCTCGTCGGCGACCGGGTGATAGATGGCGCCCAGGACAAGTCCGTCGGCATCGGTCAGCCCGATAGCGGAGCACCAGATGCCCAGCTTGGAGAGGAAGTTGTAGGTGCCGTCGACCGGATCGATGTACCAGGTCCTCTCCCCCGGTCGGCGCGCACCTTCCTCGCCGACCAGCCCGTCGTCCGGACGTTGATCGACCAGCCGCTCGGTGATCAACTTCTCGCAGGCCTGATCGGCATCGGACACCACATCGGAGATCGAGGTCTTGTGCCGGGTCTCCAGACCCTCGGCCAACATCCTTGCGGCCAGCGTGCCGGCTTCTTTGACCAGCCCGGCGGCCAGCTCGATATCTTCTACGCGCGCGTCGACGACAGTCATCCGGTCAGCGTATCGACCGGTGCTCGGACGCTCGGGCGCCCGCCGGAGGTGACTCCAGCTCAGGAGTGAGGAATGATCAGTTTCCGGCTCGCGCGGCTCGGCGAAAGGAACCCAGATGAGCACACCGGTGATCAACGGCCGGCTCTACGGCGATCCGGACAAGCCGGCGCTGGTGCTCGGCCCCTCGCTCGGCACCTCCGCGGATGCGCTCTGGGGGCCGCTGATCGACCTGGTGTCCGGCGAGTACTGCATCTTCGCCTTCGACCTGCCGGGGCACGGCATCAGCACGCCCATCGCGGACCCGATCACCATGGCCGAGCTCGCCGACGGTGTGCTGGCCGCTGTTCGGGCGACGCCGATCGGCGCCCGATCGTTCCGTTACGCCGGCGATTCCATCGGCGGTGCGATCGGGCTGCAACTGTTGCTTGATCATCCGGATCGACTGCGGCCGATGCCGGTGTTGCTGTGTACGGGAGCCCGGATCGGCGAACCCGAGGAGTGGCAGCAACGGGCCGACCTGATACGCAGTTCGGGCACGTCCAGCTGGCTGGACCGGGCCGTCCAGC
>DATCVL010000162.1:0-21165 GCA_036566865.1 Microlunatus sp. | reverse complement strand
CATCGTGCACCTGATCGCTGATCACGTGACAGATCACCACATCGTGTACGGCCCCGCCGGCACATACATCGACGAATCTGGCCGAGCCCTCCTCGCGGCGGTGCTCGACTGGGCGGCTGAACGCTGTCAGGTAGGAGAGGCGTCGTGATCGAACACCCCATGGACATGACAGACCCCATGGATCGCAATCCGTTTCTGAGACGCCTCAGAAAGGAAGGGAGCACAAGATGACCGCCGCTGACTTGTACGACGCGCGGGCGCGGGCGGTCACATACGTGGCCGCGTACATCGATGGCCGGGTCGATGACGCCGCCGCCCTGGTCACCGGAACCGGCTCCGGGGCCTCCGAACTCGCTGACCTGGCCGCCGGCCTGACCGATCTGGCGGCCCGGCTTGCTGATCTTGCCGGGCTGCTCGGCGATAGCCCCTCTACCGGGGCGGAGGTTCTTGATCGTCTCGCTGCCCTGGACCGGCTCGTCGCCTACAACCGCAGCAACTTGAATGGAGGAAATTGATCATGAAGCCGCATCCATCGGGGCTCGTTCCGCGTAAGGGACTGATCCCGCCACCCCACCGCGAACAAGCCCACCCCCTGCGTCAGAAGAAGGAGCCGCGCGCGAGGATCGAGAAACCCCAGGGCAAGGCCGTGTCGACAGCCAGGAAGCCGACGCCGGCCGGGAAGGTGGCCCAGCTGGCGGCGACCACGCCGGAGGCACCGTCGGCCAGCAACCCTGTCACCCGGAAGTCGGCTCCGCCGCCCCGCGACGTCGTGTTGGAGCGCGTATGGGGCGAACTGCTGCCGCGGATTCTCAACCGGGGCGGGCCTGCACTGCGACGCGACTTCACCAACGCGCTCGACCAAGTCGTTGCCGAGCAGGACGTGCAACCCAAACCGGGCCGCCGCCCGGCCCGATCCAAGATCAACAATACCGCCCGGACTACTGGCCCAGGCTCGGTGATGCGGCTATGACGAGTAGCGCTGAGACAACGAAACCCGCCCGCGACCAGGAAAAGCCGGGGTCCGGTGTGGTGGGCCTGGGCCAGCTCGCCTGCCGAGTGTGCGGTGTCGAAACCGCGGCACCGGCCGACGAGTGGATCTTGTGGGCCGACTCTCTCGACGTCGTCGGTAACCCCGGAAGTCGGCCTCATCCGGGCCAGCCCGAACCGCTCGGAATGTGTGACCGCTGCCGGGCTGATCGGCAATGTGCCGAATCCGTGGTCGAACGCCTGCCCCGGCTCCGGGCGCTGTACGGCGACCGGGTGGCCGTCGACCAGGTCGCCGCCGTCTGCGCAGGTTGGGCGGTCCTGGGCAAGCAGCCGACCGGCTGGGCCAGTTTCGATGTGACCGCATGGAGGCGGTGGATCGCCAAAACGGCGGGGCCGGCCGTGGACTGCCTGTGGCTACGGCAGTTCGCGCCGGTCAAGTTCGCCCGCACCGGCGCCTGCAATACCGCACCGTTCGGTCATGTTGATCGGGAGATGCGGCGCGCCCTGCGGCGTGGGTATCTGCAGGCTGTTGAACCCGGCCTGCGGGGCGGTGCGCCGCGCCGGCTCTCCCCGCCGTCGGTCGGGGAACATGGCCTCGGCCCGCGTGACGTGCCGATCAACGGTGGCTGCATGGTCTGCGGGGTCGATCGCCTCAACGTCGATGCCGGTCAGGCGGGCCGCATGTTGTGGCACGGGCGGTCGATCCAGGTTGCGGCGATCGGCGCCCCTCGCCGGCACAAGGAACGAGCAGTCGGCCACTGCTGCCTGGCCTGCGACCGTGCGTTGGGCCCGGCCGGGACACGGCGGCCGCCGAAGGCCGGTGTTGATTTGGCGATCGCCGAGTTCGTCGGTGAGGGTGCCCGCTGGGACCCCGACAGCGACCATCTCATCGGCACTGCTGCCTGGGCTGTTCAGGTTGTGGCTGCGGTCCGCGAAGGCCAGGACCCGCCGCCACCGAACCGGACTCGTTTCGCCCACCTAGGTGAGGTGGACCAGCTGCGCAAGATCGTGCTGGGCGACACGTTCTCCGACGATGTTGATCCGGCGACCGGGCTGACCGGTGACCACGTCGCCCGGCTGCTCCGCGCTGCCGGCTACCGGCTCGAAAAGGTCGGGGCCGAGCCGGGTGAGCGGTGATGACCGAGACGGCGGCGGTCGCCGTGCCCGGCGCTCGGCGGTGCCGGGCCCGGAATCGGGCCGGTGACCAGTGCGGCCGATATGCGATCCCGGGCGGCGTTGTGTGCGACCGCCACGGTGGCCGGGCACCCCAGGTCCAGCGAGCCGCCCGGCTACGACTGGCCGAGTTGGTGGAGCCGGCGATCGCGGTGCTGGCCCGGCTGTTGGCAAATCCGGATGTGGCGCCGGCGGTTCGGCTGCGGGCCGCAGTCGAGATTTTGGATCGGACCGGCTATCAGGTGAGGGCCACACCGCTGCTGGATGGGCAGGACGCGCGGGCTGTGGTGAAGGAACAGATTCTGCAGTTGCTGGCCGCCCGCCGTGTCGATGCCGGTGATGATCTTGGCGGCGTCGACCTGATCGAACCGACTGATGACATTGATGACGATGAACAGGAGAACCAATGACCACCACGACGTTGACCACGGCCCGGCTGAAGGTGACCGGGCTGCCGCGCACACCGGCCCCGTTCGGCCTGTTCTCGGCGGTGACGTTCCGCGAAACCGTCGATCCGCACTGGCAAGCCGGCGGGATCGAATGGGAACACCTCCCATGCCGACAACTCGGCCTGATCGGCCAGCCCGACTGCTGGTCCGATTCGACCGGCACACGCGGTTTGCCGAAAGACTTCTCCGACAGTGGCCCGGACGGCTCCACAGCAGACCCGTTCACGGTGTTCGCGCCCTGGGAGTGTTCGCCGGTCGGCTACAGCCCGAAGGATGCGCGGCAGCACGCAACCTCGCTGCTGCTCGCCGGTGAGCAGTACACGGTCGAGCGGGCGCTGTGGGCTGGCGATCCTGCCGAGCCGTCCCTGACCAATGCGGTACCGGTGACCGGTGAGGTGTTGTCGCCGTTGGACGGGCTCGCCATCTTGGAGGCCGCCTATGCCGGGCAGGTCGGCTCGGTCGGCGTGATCCACTGCAGCCGATGGGCCGCAACGATCCTGGTGAAACAAGCCGACCTTGTGAGTACTGGGGACCGGCTCGTGACGGCGTTGGGGACGCCGGTGATCGCCGGTTCCGGGTACGGCCTCGATGATCACCACGGCCGGTTGGTGATGACGCCGCCGCTGTTCATCTACCGGTCGGAGACGTTCACCTCGTCAAACCGAGAAGGCGACCTCCTCGACCGCGCCACGAACGACCTGTACGCGATCGCCGAGCGTACCTATTTGATCGGCTGGGACGACTGCCCGCAGGCGTTGTACGTCGACATCGAGCTGGAGACCGGCGATGTCTGAACTCCGCTGGGGGCAATCGCCTGCGCTCGCCCGCGTCGACACACCAAGCGATTCGCGGACTGGCCCGATCGGGCCCGACGCGGGTTGTCGGCGGCGGTCGGTAGCCTGGCGGATGACAGGATCGCGAGGACCATGTCGATCCCCTTCTCCGCTGGTGGAGGGGGAGGGGCGGCGGCCAGACCTGGGCCCGATGGGGTTCAGGGTCTGGCCGTTCGCGTCCCCACCACCAGTAGGAGCAGGTGTCCGATTCTTGGACCCGCGCTGCCGCCGATTCGCGGCCTCAAGTCCCCGGATGCGCCATCCCCGTTGGGCCGGTCGGCACCAACGGGAGACGCGGGAAGCGATCCGCGTGCTCGCGATCAGGCAGCGTGGACAGACGCGAGATCATCCCGGGCCAAAGGTCCCGCCGGCAGCCGACTGCCCACGGGTTGCCGGCCAGCCTGCCAAGCTCGCCCAGGTGGAAGCACTGAATGGGTACGACACCATGGACCAGGAAGCAGGTGAGTGGGCCTTCCACAACATCACCCAAGTGATCGGCCCGCTGTACGACGAGATACGGGCCAGCCCGTTGGCATCTGACAGTGAACTGGAACGGCTGTCTCAGGCGATGCCAGATGGGCCGATCGATCTGTGCTCAACAGTGATGGCCGGAATGGATATGACGCGGGGCGCCCTCGATCACATTGCGGCGTACCTGATCATCTCACCGTGGCACCCGGCGCCGGTATTCCACCCGCTACTACGAGCGGCACTCGTCGGCACCGCCCGCGTCTTAACTCCGCTGCTGCCGGCAGACCCTGAGGTGCGGTTGGCTAACGCCCGCAGCGTCATCTGGCTTGACTGCGACGGCTTCCACCGCGCCGCCGGTGACCTCAGCAAATTTGAACAGATGACCGGCGTGGTGCCGCCCGAGGATATTGTGGCCGAGGCCCGAGAGCAGCGGGCTGCCCTCGCCAGGGCTGGCGCGAACATTGGCGACGGCGCCCTGGTCCAGCGCATGGTGCAGGTGATGGGGGAGGCGCTGGCTGATGTATTGCCTGACAATGGCGATGAGACCCAGCGCGAGCACGCAAAGTGGATGTGGAACTTCTACAGCGGCGCCGCCCACGCAAACGGCTGGCCCCGCCTGATCCCCGAGCTGTACGGGGACGGCCAAACGATCAGCGGCAACTACCTGGGCGATCTATTCCAGCTCACCAGGGCCACCCAGTTGAGTCTCTACGCGGTGCGCGACCGCATCCAGCCCGGCACCGCCGGCACTACCGCCCCCGTTAACCTGCAGTAACCCGACACAACCCATCAGCCTTCGGCTTGTGGGCGTGCCCGTACCAGCCGCCGAGCACGGGTTAAGTCTCTAACCCCAATCGGCAGGATCCGGCGAGCAGGTGGTGGCCACAATTGGCTGTTGCTCAGACTCAGACACTGGTTGCCCGACCTGGTGCCGGAATCGCGTGCCGTCGATTGTGTAGTGGACCGCAACGTTGGCCTCGACCCAATGGGTGAGCTTGGCTTCGCGGAAGATACCGTCCTCCGCCAACGAGGCGGGGCCGCGCACGGTGAATGAGGCGCCGGATCGCGGCCGCTGGCATCGGATGGATAGGAGAATACCGGGCTAGAGGGCGGTGATTGCCGCGACCGCGACGATGGCGCCGCCGACCACGGTGACCGCGCCTCCAAAGCAGGCGAACCCCAAGGGTCGCCGTTGCGCGATGATCAGGTTCGGCACGACCGTTGACGTCCGCTCGCCTGGGAGGTTCGCACCGTCCTGCGTGAACTTCGGGTCGTCCGACCTGAACCTGAACAGCTTCCAGCTTCCGATGAGGCTCAGGGCAGTACCGGCGAGAGTCACGGCCAGCCCAAAGATCTCCATTACTGGTCTTTGATCATGTGGTCGCGGAGGGCGATGGCGAAGTCGGCCGCCATCTGCCGCTGCCCCTCGCCTCGGTTCGACTCGTGGGACATGTTGATTGTGAGCTGTTTGCCGTCGTCGCCGGTCACCACTGCGGCCCAGTTCACACCTTCTGCCCTCGGTACATCGCCATGCGAGGGTGCCGAAGCGTCGGTCAACAGCGTGATCTGCTGGACCTGCAGCGGCCAGATCGTCGCCTCGGGGATTGAGCCCATGGTGCCGCTGCTCTTCTGGCCCTCCTTGCCGGTGATGCGAAGCACTGCCGACCCCATGATGGCCCAGACGGACCAGTCGACTGAGCGATCCTCGCTCTCGACTTGCTCGCTGTAGACGGCCTGCGGCGTGGTACCGGAGATCGCTGATCCGTAGAGGTCGAACAGTTCTCGCGGTGGCCCTTTTCGGTCGCCGTCGTACAGATGCTTGGCCTCGGTCATTCGTCCCCCTGGGGTGTCGTTGTGGCTCTCGCTGGGAACGTAGCCACCACCTGTCGCTCACCGCAGACGTTCGGGCGAAAATCATCCTGCAGAACTACGCGGTGGCGGTCGGCCAGACCGCGAGTGCACAGATGAGCCGGTGACCCGCAAACCGTGAGTGACCGACAGGTTCGTTATCACGCTCAACGTGGGAAGGACTTCCCACCTGATCAAGCGTCGGATCTTTGGGTTCACGGTCGAACCCAAGCCGAACTGTTGTTTGCAATGGCCACGATGTCGACGGTCTAGGCTCAACTCTGGAAGGGCCGAAGGGTTCATCACCTCCGGTCCGGACCTCCTAAGGCTCATCCGATCCGCGGAAGGTGAACCTGCACGAACGGGCCCGACACCCGTGGAGCCACGATCATGGTGTTCCTTGGGGACGGGCCCGCTCGTGTCCCCGATCGGACTCCGACCACGACCGGCACGAGAGGCAGCGCCATTGATCAGCAATGTGGATCGGTTGCGGCTGATGCGTGCCGGACGTGACGCCTACCAGGCCGGACTGTCGTCGACAGCCTGCCCGTATTCGCTGACCGGCGACCAGGCGCGACGGGCTGCGGTGTGGGTCCGCGGATTCGTGCTGGCCCGTAACCTGGCAAGCGAGACGACTAGCGAGCCAACGGCGCTGGTTTTTGGCAACGGACGGCGCTGGTCTGTGAAAACCTGACGAGCATGTCCGATGAGGCTCGTCGTTTGCGGTGGGAGCGGGCCGCCTCGTGGCCCCTGACGGCCGCGGCCCTGCTGTTCCTGACGGTCTACTCCTGGCCGGTGCTGAACCCGGACCTGGCGCCGTCATGGCAGCGGGTCTGCCGGATCACGACCGTGATCGTCTGGGTAATCTTCGCGATCGACTACGTCGCCCGGTTCGTCCTGGCTGGGGACCGACGAACCTTCGTCAAACGCCATCTGCTGGACCTGGCCGTGGTGGTGCTGCCGATGCTGCGACCGTTGCGGCTGCTGCGACTGTTGACGTTGTTCAACATCCTGGGCCGCAACACCGGCCGCTCGTTCCGCGGGCGGGTTGCGATGTTCGTGGTCGCCGCGACCTCGCTCATCCTCTTCGTGTCGTCGGTGGCCGTGCTGAATGCGGAGCGGGGCCGCGACGGCGCCAACATTGACAGCTTCGGCGACGCCCTGTGGTGGTCGCTGACAACGGTGACGACCGTCGGCTACGGCGACCGATACCCCATAACGTTGACAGGCAGATGCGTCGCGGCCGGGCTGATGCTTGCCGGCATCGCACTGCTCGGCGTGGTGACCGCCTCTCTCGCGTCCTGGTTCCTTGATCGGGTCACCGCTACCGAGGAGGCCGAGGCCGCGACCACGGAGAAGATGGTGGCGGCGCTGACCAGCCAGGTCGCCGAGTTGACCGATCAGGTGTCGCAAATGCGCCGCGACCTAGCCCGACAACAGGTCGAGCGTTAACAGCGATCAGCCCGGTCAGTTGTCTGCCTAGCGGTTGCAGAGTGCCGCGGTCCGGCCGGCCTCATCGGCGGTTCAACTCGGGGTGGCAGCCTAGGACAGATTTGAGGTGATCTTGATGGTGGCCGGGTCGAGACCCTTCCGTCCACGCGGTGCGGGGTACAGGCGGACGTCGAGCAACGCATCGATTGTTTCGCGCAGAACACCAAGCGGGGCAGCGTCGAGGGCGGCGACCGGATCATCCTCGTTCAGCAGCGTCAGCCCGGCTCCGGATAGCCGGGACCGTCTGGCGAGCTTGCTGTTCAACTCCGCCCGCAGCTTGTCGATCTTGATCTTGAAGCGGCGCCCGTCGATCAGGTCGTTGTCATAGTCGACCTCGGTGCGCTCGATCCGTTCACGAACGACGGTGATCTCGTTCGACAGGACAGCGATCACCTCGTCGTCGGACTGGTGGATCAGGTCGGCCAGGTCTGGCTGGGCGAGTACGTCGCGGACGGTGGTGAGCACCATCTTGTCGATCAAGCCGCCAGCCCGGATCAGGTGCCCGTCAGGGCAGCGGTAGCGGTAACCGGAGAACGTCCGCACCCGCCGCTCGCAGATCCCGCACTGGTACAGGCCGCCGCCGAGGTACTTCCGGTCGGTGCCGACCTTGTTCAGCTTCCGCCGTGGGTCGGCCATCCGGTCCTGGACCCGGTCGAACATCGCTTCGTCGATGATCGGCTTCCACGCTCCAGCGTGCTGCTCGGCGTCGCCTTTCACAGGCCGGTAGACCAGCCGTCCGCAGTAGCGAGCGTTGGTCAGGATGCTAGACACCGAGGATGGGCTCCAGCCTCCGCCGCGCCGGGTCGGCACCCCAGTCTCGGACAGCCAACGGGCAATCCCTTTCAGGCTGTCACCGGTGTCGAACCGTTTGAAGATCTGCTCGATCACGGACGCCTCGTCCGGCACGATCTCGCCTGCGACCGTGTAGCCGGTGAGGCGCACACCTTTGGGTGGGATGCCCCGCTCGGCTCGTTGCCGGTTGGCGATCACCCGGCGGGCGGACTTGCGTTCGATCTCTGATCGGCCGACGGCGATCTTGACTCGGGCGAATAGGCGGCCGGCGTCGGTCGTGAGATCGGCTTCGCCGTTGGCGGTGATCACGGCCAGCCCGCGGTGTTCGGCGGCGTCGAGCCAGTCTTCGAGTTGTCGGGGGATACGGGTCAGCCGGTCAAGGTCCCAGCACAGGAGGGCGTCGTACTGACCCGCCCCGTAGTCGTCGAACATCTGCCGGTAGGCCGGCCGGTTCTTCTTCGCATCGGAGGCGCCGATGCCGTCGTCGACGTACTCGCGGGCGATCGTCCAGCCCTTGCTGGCGGCGATCCGCTGGCAGTCGGCACGGTGGCGGTCGATGCCGTCGGTGTCCTCGACGGACTCACGCAGATACAGCACGGCACGTACGGATGAACTCACACCAGTAATGTACCTTGACAGCGTGACCTGGTCGAATTCCGCTTCAACGTGTGAGCTTCCCGGTCAGCTGCGGGGCAGTGGCTCGTTGCCGGAGTTGCCGCACGCCGGTCGTCGAGGGCACCGGCGGTTCAAGAGCGCCAGCAGGTCAAGGGCGTGAACTCGCCCCGCCGGATACCCGGCGAGGCGAGGTCGCAGTTGTGGCTAGGCCGACTCGAACCACGGGTGGTGCAGGTCGTAGAAGGTAGCCCGCTCCATCATCGGGTCCAGTGCGGCGCGGACGTCCTCCGGTGGCTCGAGGCGTTCACCTTCGCGGGCCGCTGCCTCGGTGGTGAAGGCGACGGTCTCGGTGAACGTGCCGTCCTCCTCGATCGCCAACGTTGCGCCGAGGATCTCCGGACGCATCTGGTGCAGCATGGTCGTGTCGGTCATCATCGCCTTCAACGCCGACGGATCGTCCACCTTGCCGCGGATGACCTGGACGAATCCGGCGTTGTCGGATCCGCCGTCCATCATCAAGGTGACGTCGTCGCAGTCGTGATAGGTGATCGGGCCGTCCATGCAGGCCTCGACTTCTTGTGCCCAGGCAGACTGTTCCGGCCGGGCCGAATTCGCCATCGCGGACTCGCGGGAGTCGAAGCGGACCACACCGACGAACATGTCGTCGTCGGTGAAGCCATAGGTGCCGCCGAGCCAACCGGTGGCACCGGAGCTGAGTTCTGTACGCCAGCGGTCCGCCAAAGCGTGCAACTCGTCTTGTTTGGTGCACTTGCCCTGAATGATCTGGATGAACACGAATGGCCTCCTTGCCGTGGGCCGCCCCCCGAGCGAGGGTGGTCAGTGCTCAACCTCCGACTCTATGACGATCGGCTTTTCCTGTGGAGAAAGGGAAGAGACTGACCGCGCAGCTGCCGATCGGGGTGAAAGCCGACCCGGCGCCGGCCATGATCATCTTTCCGCCCGGCCGCCGGACGGATCGTCGGTTCAGCCCGGATCGACGCTCGGGCTCCGGCGGTCCGCGACCGGTTCGGGTACCGAGATGAAGCGGGAGGCGACGGCGCCGATCGCGGTCAGGACGAACGGGTAGATGCAGAGATAGACGCGAAAGGCGAAGTCCGGGTGATCGCCGGGATCGCGGCCGGAGTTGTAGCCGAAGAAGATGCCGAGCGAGGCCAGCGCGAGCCCGGTGACGATCCCGTTCAACCGGCCGAAGACGCCGAACGCGGACAGGAACAGTCCTTCGCGGTGCTGGCGGTTGCGTTCGGCATCCCGGTCCAGCACCCGGGCCACGATCAGATCGTTGGTCGCCAACATGCCCGACCAGCCGACGCCGAGCAAGGCACCGGCGGCGAGCGCGCTGATCACGCCGTTGGCGAAGAACAGTGCCAGGAAACTCACCGCGAGGATCGCGAACGCCAGCCGCCAGGCCCACAGGGCATCGCGTCGGCCGATCACCCTGGTCCAGATCGCCAGTCCACCGGCGGAGATGATGATCACCATGCCCTGCAGATAGAGGGCGTTGGCCACCGGCAGGCCGAGCGAGTAGCGGACGTACAACTGCACGCCGGACAACACCAGTGCCATTGCCATCCCGTAGCAGGCGCCGACCAGTCCCACCTTCCAGAACAGCGGATTGACCAAGATCGACTTGACTCCGGCGACCAACCTGGGCCGGTTGTCGGCGGCGTGCTGCGGATTCTCCCGAACGCCGACGGCCATGAAGATGATCACGACGGCGGCGATCACACCGTAGATGATCGCGGTCGTGGTGAAGCCGGTCGTGGATCGCTCCGATCCGAAGACGCTGGTGGTCAGGGCCGGCGTGACCGCGAGCGAGATCACCAACGCGGCCAGCTGGAATCCCTGCCGCAGCGAGTTCGCCCTGGCCCGCCGACGTTCATGCGGAAACAGTTCCGGCAGCAACGCGCCGTAGTTCGCGTTCAGCACCGAATCGCAGCCCTCGCACAGGATCGCGAAGATCGCGAACCAGACCAGCAGCCCGATCCCGTCCAGCGAGGTCGGCGCGGAGAAGAAGGCGATCATGCTCGCCGCCAGCAGCGGCCCGGTGATCATCAGCCACGGCCGTCGGCGCCCGAAGCGGGTACGGGTCCGGTCGGACAGGTATCCGAGGAACGGATTGTCGACTGCGTCAAGCACCGCGTAGATCGCCATCACCACCCCGTACGCGCGGACGTCGAGGCCCAGGATGTCAACGTAGTAAAGGATCATCGAGCCCTTGACCATGTTGATCGGGATCGACGTGCCGAACATGCCGATCGCATACCGCCAGGGCGCCGTCGCGGTGATCTTGGCCGGCCGGCCGAGGCCGACCTCGGTGGCAGCCGACGTCACGGCCGGCTCACCCTGCGGTGCGTTCGGTTCTGGCACCCGCTCATCCTGCCAGTCCGAGCAGGCCCGGAGTCCTTGACCTGTCGGCGCCCCGGCGACGATGATCGTGGCCATGGCCGCAAAGACGCTCTACGAAGCCGCGGGGGGTGCCGACGCGATGCTCAAGCTGTCCGAAGCCTGGCATCGGCGTTGCCTGGCCGACCCGCTGGCCAGTCATCCCTTCAGCCACCCGGGCCAGCACCCGCAGCACAGCGAGCGGCTGGCGGCGTACTGGGGTGAGGCGATCGGTGGTCCGCCGGCCTACTCCGAGTCGATGGGCGACGAAACCCAGGTGGTCCGGCTGCATGTGGGCAACGGTGAACACGACGAGCTGAATCGGCGCTGCATCGAGCTCTTCGAGCTGGCTTTGCAGGATGCCGAACTGCCGTTGGAGACTCGTGGACCGCTGCTGGACTACTTCAGCTGGGCCACCCTGGAAATGATGGGCGAGCCGCGGGAGCGCGACGCTGTTCCGGACGGATTGTCGTTGCCCCATTGGGGATGGCAGGGGTTGGAGACCGCCCAGTGATCAACATCCGGCCAGTGATCAACATCCGGCCAGTGATCAACATCAGGGCGGCCGGACGGTAGCCGTCACGGACGCAACGGGACCACCACGTCCGACCCGCCCTCGACCGTCAACCGGCGACCCAGCCGGGCGATCGTCGGCTCGCGGACGAAGCCGCCGGCGAAGAGGGCCTGTCCCTGGGTGAAATGCGGCGACTCCTCGATCAGATGCTGTGGTGCATAGCCGAAGACGTCGGCCAGCTCGGCGAGATCGCGCGGTGAACTTATCCGCATCAGCCCGAGATTGTCGCACTGGGACAGCACGTTGGGGTGGATCTTGGTCGGCCGTTGGGTCGACAACAGCAACCACAGACCGAATTTGCGACCCTCGGCAGCGATCTGGACGATCTGGTCCACCAACGCCTTCTCCACCAGCGATTGCGGGTTGGGTGGGCACAGATTGTGCGCCTCGTCGATCACGATCAACACCGGACGACGTTCCTCGCGATGCTTCCACAGGTGCTCCAGCACACTGAGAGCCGCGACCGCGGACTCGCCCCGATGGGTGAACCCACCAAGATCAAGAACGGTGGCCGACGGACGCTCGTCGACGATGTCGGTAACGGAGCGACCGCCCCAGGCCCAGAGCTCCCAGTCCAGCACCTGCAGGTTCTCCACCCGCCGGCCGATCGCCCGTTCGCCCGGGTTGTCGGACTGATGCAGCATCCGGACATAGGAATCCCGGTCCGCCCACTCCGGACGGCGCTCGTCGATGTGCAGCAGGACGTTGTACTCGTCCAGATCGTTGATCGGGTCCAGCCGCAGGATCGCGGCCTTGGTGGCAACGTCGAGATCGAGGAATCGACTGCGCAGCCGGTCGCCCTCCTTCGCACCCGAATGCAGGACGCGCACATCGGCCGCGGCCAGCCGCTCCGCCTGCACCGGCGACGCATCCGGCAGCGTCTCGGCCAGCCGGACGAAGTCGGAATTCGGGTCCATGATCAACAACGGCAACTCGGTGTGGATCAGGAGTTGCTCCAGCGCGACCCCAAGAGCGTACGACTTGCCGGAGCCGCTCTGGCCGCACCAGAAGGTGTGCCGATTGAACCTGTCCGCCCGCAGCGCGACCTGATCATCGGGGTTTCCTGACGCGGTGCCGATCGGCAGGTCGGTGCTCATCGATGCGCTCCTGGATTGATCACGGGCCAACTCTAATGACTGCTTCCGGCCGGCGGCCAGCCTGCAGACGAGTGATCATTCCGGCGGGTCGGCGGCAGATCCTGCGCCCGTCGATCATCGGCGCCGTCCGGCCGGGTAGCGTGACCGTACGTCGCCGAGACCAGGAGCAGCCATGGTGGAATCCAAGATCAAGGGAGCGCTGATCCAACGGCGCTCGCAGGTCGAACACAAGACCACGGACCAGCGACTGCTGGACGAGCGCGGCCCTGCCGACTGGGTACACACCGATCCGTGGCGGGTGTTGCGGATGCAGGCCGAATTCGTCGAAGGGTTCGGCGCCCTGGCCGAGTTGGGTCCGGCGATCGCGCTCTTCGGATCGGCCCGCACTGCCGCCGATGATCCGATGTACGCAACGGCCGAGAGGCTGGCCGGCCGGCTCGCCGAGGCGGGATTCGCCGTGATCACCGGCGGCGGCCCGGGCACCATGGAGGCCGCCAACAAGGGCGCCTGCCAGGCCGGTGGCGTCAGCGTCGGGTTGAGCATCGAACTGCCGTTCGAAGAGGGCATGAACGAGTGGGTCGACATCGGCGTCAACTTCCGCTACTTCTTCGCCCGAAAGACCATGTTCGTCAAGTACAGCCAGGGTTTCATCGTGCTGCCCGGCGGCTTCGGTACCTTCGACGAACTCTTCGAGGCGATCACCCTGGTTCAGACCGGCAAGATCACCGGATTCCCGATCGTGCTGGTCGGCGTCGACTACTGGTCCGGCTTGCTGGCCTGGCTGGAGAAGGCCGTCCTCGCCGAGGGCAACATCGCCGCAGCCGATCTCGACATCATCACGGTCACCGACGACGTCGACGAAGCCGTTCAGATCATGGTCGACGCGGGCCAATTCTGATCAGCACCAGGGAGTGATCACCGGACCGACCACCGGCGGCCTTCTCATTCCTGCTTGATCAACTGATCCCAGTCGGTGATCACCGGGAGCAGCTCACCGGCAACCCAGGCTTCATGTTGATCAAGGTAGTGCGGGCTGTCCGGTCGGCCGGATGCGCCGAACGGGACGACCCAGCGACTGGCGGCGCGATCGGCCAGATCCCAGGCGTAGCGGGTGACCGAGGCGAACGAGCACAGGCAGCTGATCCCGGGTGAGGAGTGGGTGCAGAAGACGCAGCCGGTGTCACCGGCCAACCGGGATCGCGGCATCGGCGGCACGTGATCATCGGCGAGATCGGTCAGGCCGTGGATCGCGGCCAACCGATGCACGTCCCCCCAGACGGCCTGCGGTGGGTCGGCAGCGACCGCCTGCAGGGCGGTGATCACGCCGGCGGTCAGGTCGAGGCCGAGCCGATCCGCGTTGGCGCAGATGGTGTCGAAGGACGATCCGATCCGGCCGCGGACGTCCATCACGCCGTCGTACAGATCGGGCAGCGGATCGGGATCCTGCAGTGGCGCCAAGGCGGGCTGCTCCAGCAGCCAATTGATCATCGCCTCCCGCCAGGTCGCGTACAACAGGGCCGGCCGGCTGCAGGCCGCCATCTCGGCATCCCAGTCCAGCAGTTCGTCCTTGATCAATTTCGCGGCGCCGTCGACCTCGACCGATCGGATCAGTTCCTGGGCCTGCCGGCCGGGCCCGGTCCAGACATCGCGGTGGATCGCCGCCATCGCGTCGGCGTCGGCGGAGGACGGTTCGAGGTCGCTGAGCCGCCGACGGATCCGGTTGGCTCGCCAGTCCGAGGCGTAGTAGCGGCCCAGCCCGCCGCCGCTGGCCCGATCATTGCCGTTCGCGACCAGCTCGGTGACCTCGTCCGGAGGCACCGAGGCATAGCTGCCGCTCCAGCCGTACTCCGACTCCCAGGCAGGCACCGGGACGTCGAGGTTCCGGCCGTGTCGGATCGGCACTCGGCCCGCGATCTGATGTCGTACGGTTCCGGTGCTGTCCGCGATCAGGGCGCTGTTGACGGGTTCGACCCAGTGCCCGAGCGCGGCCGTGACATCGTCCACGGTACGGGCCCGCAGCAGTCCGAGCAGGGCGCCGAAACCAAGATCGGAATCGACCTGGGACGGAGTCCGCAGACTGATCGTCGGTCCGTCCGGCTCGTCGATGATCACCGGTCCGCGGTCGGTGATGATGATCTCGACCCGCTCCGGCTCGCTGCCGCGGACGATGATCAATTCCTCGCTGCGTCGGACCGGTCGCCAGCCGTCCGGGCCGCGGGCGCAGAGTTGATCACCATCGTCTCGCAGTTCCTCCAGGTAGAGGTCCTGGTAATCGGCCATCGCATTGGTGATCGCCCACGCCACCTCGCCGGCGTGGCCGAAATGCTGGATGCCCGGCACGCCCGGGAAGCTGAAGCCGATCACGTCGAATTCGGGGCAGGCCAGCCGGACCTGCTGATACACACCGGGGAAGTCGAGCGTCCGATGGGAATCGCCGGCGATCATCGGACGACCGCCTCGGGTGCGGGCACCGGTCACCGCCCAGGCGTTGCTGCCCGGACTGTCCTCGATCGCTGCCTCCAGCAGGCCGATCGCATCCGGGCCGAGCCGTTGGTCGAGATGCTGCCGCCACAGCTTGTACGGATAGCCGCCGAAGAGCAGTTGCTGTACGGCAAACACCGACAGCGGAGTCCACGGCTGCCACCGTCCGGGCGCGATCGCCAGCTGGGTGAATTCGTGCGCGCCCGCGGCGCCGGACTCCAGGCCGGCATTGACGCCGTCGACGTAGGCCGAGCACCACCGTCGGGTGCCCTCGTCGAGCCGGTCGAAGCAGCGGCGGGCGGTCTCGTCGATCGTCGCCCGCCGCGCGAACCGGTCGAAGGTGACCCCGGCGGCCCCGATGATCTCGGCGGTGCTGCCTTCGGCGCGACGCCGATTCCACTCCAACTGCCAGGCCCGATCGGTGGCGGCGATCCGTCCCTGCAGTCGGGCCAGCTCGTCGACACCGCCGGCCCGTAGGTGCGGGATGCCCCACGGGTCGCGGAAGACTTCGGCCGGCATGATCGACATCGGCCTCAGAAGAAGTCCCGGCAGAAGGGCTCCCGCGGTCCGGCGAAGGCGGCCGAGGCCCGCTGCACGGCACCCGGGGTGTGCTCCACGAGTTGGCCGGCCACGGCAAGATCACGAGCCGTGATGCCGCCCAGGTAGGTCGCCGCGAGCTGCCGTGCGGTCATGCTCAGATCGGGAGTGTGATCGGTCGGGCTGACCGTCGCACCCTGCGGGCCGCCGGCCAGCCGGAACCGACCACCGGCCTCGGGCAGGAAGGAGTCCTCGACCTCGAGGACAAGATCAACTTCCTGCGCATACGTCCTGGCCTGCAGGGCCGCCGGCACGTCGACGATCCGGGCGTAGGTGGCGTCGCTCAGCTCGGTCTTGATCATCCGCGGATTCGCGACCAGTTGCAGCAGCGGCTCGTCGGTCGGTGCTGCGTGCCGTGAGAAGCCGCGGACCAGATCGAGGTCCAGCAGCCAACGCCAGAGCGCGGCATGGGCAGCGGGATTGGTGGCATCAAGATCACCGACCATCACCTCGCCGCCGAGGTCGGTGACCGACGAGTCCTGTTTGGTACGGAAACTGGCGAAGCCGTCGGGCGTCCCGTCGTCCGCGAAATGCAGCACATACCGCAGTGCACTGGCGCCGCGGCGGTTCCGCTCCGGGTCGTACTGATAGCGGCGCCACCAGGCATCGTTGCGATGCAGGGCCCCTGGCCGCTCGGTGAAGATCGACTCCCGCAGGGGTGCCGCGGCGGCCAGATAGTCCTCGGCACTGACCTCGTCGACCGAACCCGGACCTTGATCAACTCCGGGCAGGAATCCCAGCTCCCGGGTGTGTCCGGACAGGTTGAACCGGCGGGTGACCTGGCCGTAGCCGAAGCGGCCGTAGATCAGGGACTCGCTGGCCCACAACAGGGCAACGGGTTCCTCCCCGCGTTCGCGAAGGCCGGTCAGTTGGTGCCGCATCATCTGGGTCAACAGCCCGCGGCGACGAAAACCCGGGGTGACCGTCACATCGCTGACGGCGGCCGTGGCCACCGAACCGCCGGGCACGGCCATCCGCTGAGCAAAGGAGAGAGTGGTGCTGACCCAGCGATCACCGGACCGGAAGCCGATACAGCGATCGACCTCGGTCAGGGCCCGTTGGATCTCGAGATCCTCGTCGCGCATCTCGTCGTGGAAGCCGCGTGCCACCACGGTGAAGTAGCTCTCGACGTCGTCCTCGGTCAGCGTGCTCAGGGTGAGCTCGCTGCGATGCGGGGGAGTGGGGCTCTTGGTCTCCAGGTCAGTCATGCCAGGGAGTCAATCATGATCGGCGACGCCACGGCGAGTTGGAATCGATCCGCCCCGCCGGACTGCAGCAGGAGTCAGGATCCTGGCGCACGAAGGTGCCCCGCCGCCGTTCTCTGCGGGGCACCCCCGGTCGGCCTCACTTCAGGAAGATCTCCACCACCGGCACCGCCACATCGGGCGCCTGGATCGGCAGCGTGAGCGTCAGCGTCCCGGCCGGTTGGCCGCCCGGGGTGGTGTTCTGCGCGCTCTGATTCGGATCGACCTCACGGAACTGGATCTCCGAGGCATCGTTGAGCAGCTGGGCATAGGCCACCTTGCCGGCCAGTCCGGCCAGATGAACGTGCCGCATCGGCCAGGAGAACAGATGCAGGTAGAGCCGGTTCCCGTTCTGCGTGTAGCGGGCATCAGCCGGCGCCACGAAGTCGGACGCCCCGGCGCCGTAGATCGAGCGACCGTGCAGCTCGGTCCAGGCACCCAGGTCGGCCAGGCTCTCCATCGCCCGCGGGTCGAAGTTGCCACGGCCGGTCGGGCCGACGTTCAGCAGCAGGTTGCCGTTCTTGCTGACCCCGTCGATCAACATCTTGATCAACAACTCGGGCGACTTGTAGTCGTGGTTGTCCCGGTCGTAACCCCAGCTGCCGTTGAGGGTCTGGCAGGCTTCCCAGGCCACCGGCTCGCCGTCCTTGAGCATCGGGCCGGACGGCTGGTACTGCTCCGGGGTGACCAGGTCGCCGGGCACGTCGAGCCGATCATTGATGATGATCTCCGGCTGCAGCTCACGGACCAGGTTGACCAGCTCCGGGCTGTTCCAGTCCTCGGATCCCTTACCGGGCAGGCCGTTCACAGCGTTGTGCCCCGGGAAGGAGAAGTCGAAGAACAGGTAGTCGATCTTGCCGTAGTTGCTCAACAGCTCCCGGACCTGACCGTGCAGGTACTCCCGGTAGAGGTTCATGTCCCGGCTGCCGTTCTGCTCCTGGGCGTCGGGATCATTGCGGCGCGGATGTACGCCGTCGATGGTGTAGTCGGGGTGATGCCAGTCGATCACCGAGTGGTAGAAGCCGACCTTCAGTCCGGCTTCCCGCAGGGCCTCGACGTACGCCGCGACGACGTCCTTGCCGTGCGGTGTCAGGGTGACCTTGTAGTCGGTCAGCGCGCTGTCCCACAGACAGAAGCCTTCGTGGTGCTTGGTGGTCAGCACCACGTACTTCATGCCGGCGTCCTTCGCGGCCCGGGCCCACTTCTTGGGGTCGTACAGGTCGGCCTCGAAGTAGTCGAAATACTTCTCGTAGTCCTCGGTCCGGATCTCTTCGTTGTGCATCACCCACTCATGGCGAGCGGGCAGGGCGTAGAGCCCCCAGTGGATGAACATGCCGAAACGATCGTGGCTGAACCAGGCGTGCTCGGGCTTCATGGGCAGTTGACCTCAACGTCGCAGGGAACAATGACGAGCCCAGCCAATCATCCGATGAATCCTGCGTCAACGGCGGGGGCGGGGCCGTAGACAGAGTGCGAGTGCCGAGGACATCCGATCAATCGCCCCGTTCTCAGAAGTGATCCCGGATCCTGACCGGCCGGCCGGCGAAGACCGCAGCCCAGGAATCGTCGTCCCGGTCCGGACCGGTCAGGCCGCCGATGGTGCGGATCGCGGGGATCGACTGAGCGCCGGCGTATGCGACGGCCAGGCCGTTGCAGCTGAAGACCGGAAGCTCATCGCTCGGATCAAGATCATCCAGCCGCTGGCAGGACGCCTGCCCGTCGGCCAGTTCGAGGCGATAGCGACCGTCCGTACCGGTGATCGGATCGCCCTCGACGGCGAAGTCCAGCGACAGACTGAGGCCACGCGGATAGCCGCGGGCCTGCAGCGCCCCCGGCACGTCGATGATCTTGAGCATGTACGGGTCGCAGTTGCCCGGACGCCAATCCGAGGTCGGCAGCAGGTGCCGCACCAGGTCCGTCCCCGAGGTGCTGATGGACAGGTCGCCGAGCAGACCGGCGAAGCTGCCGAACGCGGCCAGCAGGGCCAGATAACCGTCTGCGGTGGTCGCGATCAGATCGCTGATCTTCAGTGCCGCCTCGGCACCCCAGTCCTGCCCGCGCTGCCAGCTGGCGTACCCGACAACGTGATCATGCCCAGAAAGTTGATCATGCCCGGAAAGTTGATCATGCTGGACCGCCACGGTGATGCCGGTGAAGGCGTTGATCAACTCCGCGTCGGTGGTCGGGAAGGAGACCCCGCGCCGGCTCAGCGGTCCGTTGTGCGCGCGGGCCCAGGTGTCGTAGATGTCGCGGATCGCGGGCACGTCGGCGGCGGTCGCGCGCCGGGTGCTCAGACCGGCCGGTTGCCGGATCCGGCCCAGCGCCGAGATCGGCACCCGGACCGGTTCCGCGGTGCCGATCACCTCGTAGCCCAGTCGCCGATAGATCGCGCTGGCGGACGGATACAGGGTCGAGATCACCGCGCCACGGTCGCGGGCCAAGGCGAACAATTCGGTGAACATCGGTACCAGCAGTCGGCGGCCGCGATACTCCACCGCGACCGTGACGCCGCCGATCCCGCTGGTGGGTACCAGTCGTCCGCCGAACCAGGAGTGGTAGTCGCGTTCGGTCATCCGGCCGGCCATCGTGGCACCGTCGAATGCGGCGATCGTGGTGGCCCCGTGGCGATCCGGTCCGGCCGGTTCGGTCGGCGGCTGGGCCGGCATCCCGAAGGCCTCGCCGGCCAGGCGTCGGGACTGCTCGTACTCATCGGGGCTGCTGGGGATGCGGATCGTCAGGTCCATGATCACCATCATGGGGCAGCGGCCCATGGTCATGGGGTAGCGTCGCAGCCATGCCCAGCCTGAGTCACGTCGAGGCCCGTGCGCGGGCCGAGTTGATCACCGTCCGCAACACCAGCATCAGCCTGGATCTCAGTGATCAACAAGGGCCGGGAGCCGCCGAGTTCAGGTCCGTCAGCACGATCGAATTCGATGCCTCGGCCGGAGCCGAGACCTTCCTCGACTTCCAGGGCGTACGACTCAACGCGATCACCCTGAACGGTCGTCCGGTCGACCTCGACTGCTGGTCGGATGATCGGATCGCGCTGGCCGATCTCGAGCCGACCAACACCGTCGTGGTCGACGGAGTGATGGCCTACTCCAGCGACGGCGAAGGTCTGCACCGCCATGTCGATCCGGCCGACGGCAGGAGCTATCTGTACGCGATGAGCTTTCTGGACGCGGCGCCGCGTTGGTTCGGCTGTTTTGATCAACCCGACCTGAAATCGCAGTACCGGTTGGAGGTGCTGGCTCCGGCCGACTGGACCGTGCACGGAAACGGACCCGCAGCCAAGGACTCGTCGACGACCTCCGGCGACAGTGCGCGGTGGACGATCAGCCCGCCGCAGCCGCTGTCCAGCTACTTCGTCACCCTGATCGCCGGCCCGTACGCATCGCTCTACTCCGAGCACGACGGCATTCCGTACGGCATTCACGTCCGGGCCTCCCTGGGGGATGCACTGGAGCGCGAGGCCGAGGACATCTTCACCGTCACCGGACAGTGTTTCGACTACTACCACCGGATCTTCGGCGTCCGCTATCCGTTCGGCGAATACCACCAGGCGTTCGTGCCGGACTTCAATGCCGGTGCAATGGAGAACCCTGGGTGCGTTACTTTTCGCGACTCCTTCATCTATCGCGCCCGGGCGACCCGCGCCGAACGCGCGTCCAGGGCCGGTGTGATCGCGCATGAGATGGCCCACCAATGGTTCGGTGACCTGGTCACGATGCGTTGGTGGGACGACCTCTGGCTGAACGAGTCCTTTGCCGAGTACATGGCGCACCGTTGCTGTACCGAAGCGACCGACTATCCGTTGATGGCCGAGTTCGGCATCCAGCGCAAGGCCTGGGGCTACGTCGTCGACCAGTCCGACGCAACCCATCCGGTGGCCGGCAACGGTTCCGCCGACGCGGCCACCGCGCTGCAGAATTTCGACGGCATCTCCTATGCCAAGGGCGCCGCCGTGCTGCTGCAGTTGGCCAGCTATCTCGGCGACGACGTCTTCCTGGCCGGACTGCGGCGCTACTTCGATGATCATCGTTTCGGCAACGCCGAATTCGCCGAGCTGGTCGCCTGCTGGGCCGCGGCCGGCGGAGTTGATCTTGAACG
>DATCVL010000161.1:0-8711 GCA_036566865.1 Microlunatus sp. | reverse complement strand
GGCGGCGGAAGATGCCGGCGATGCCGATGATGCCGGCCACTCCGAGCAGCGTTCCGGGGGTGTAGCCGCCGCCCAGTTGATAGGCCCGCAGGAACTTGGTGAACCCAGTGATCACCTGCGGGTTCATGTGGTCGAAGCGCTGCGTCACGGCGTCGGCGTCGGTGTTCTCCCACCGCGGGTAGTCGACCTGGAACTGCCAGCGGAACAGCGGTACGTCGTTGGGCGAGGTGGTGCGAGTCCAGGCGAAGCCCTTGGCGAAGTCGCGCAGGATGCTGTTGATCATGTCCAGCGGCTGCTGCTTCAGCACCGTCTTGCCGAACTCGTTCTTCAACTGCGACTGGGTCTTGCCGGGCGGCAGCGGTTCGACCTTGGCGCCACCGTGGGCGTAGGAATCCACGCCCATCCGCTGGTCAAGGGGTTCCGCCGGGCAGAGCTGGGTGAGGTACGGGTCAAGATCAAGTTTGTCGCAGTCGGCGACCGTCGCCGCACGCCCGTACAGCACACTGGAGCCCGCGCCGGTCAGTCCCCAATGGCCGGTTTGCTGCTTGTACGCATACATGTAGCCGCCGAGCACGACGGCGAAGCCGGCTACTCCGGCAACCACCCGGGTGATCATCTTCTGCCACCACTGACGGTCGCGTCGGTGCGCGCCGGCGAAGATCAAATACAGCAGGAACGGTGCCAGCACGACGATGCCGATCGTCCTGATCTCCACATTCGCCGCCACCAAGGCGCCGGCCGCAGCGGCCTGCCAGGGCAGCGGACCCCTGCGCTGCAAGCGTTTCGGACCGGGTGTGGCCCGGGTCGGAGAGTTCACCGGACCCGTACGCAGCTTCCAGGCGACCAGCAGCCAGAACGCACCGACCAAGATCACATCGGACCAGATCTCGGCCATGATGTTCTGCTCGATCTGCAGCTGATAGGCATCCAGCAGCACCGGCACCGTGATCAACGCGGCCACGAACCGCACCGCTCCCAGACCACGGGCGAGCCGGTAGAGGACGATCGCGATGCCCAGGCCCAGCAGGTGTTGGATCGCCGCAGTGAAGGCGAGCCCGGCGCCGAACAACTTGCCGAAGGCCAGCAACGGCTCCAAGATCAACACGTACCCGATCGGGCTGAGCCCGTTCATCGACAAGGTGTCGAGGTTGTTGACGTAGCGGAATGAGTCGATGTAGAGCATCGCCGGCTGGTAGGCCAGCCAGGTGATCACCCGCAGGATCAGTCCAACGGTGAAGAAGATCGCAAACAGCCAGTGGAACCGCAGCAGCTGCCGAATCCTCGTCCACCGAGTCGCGGTTACGGCATCGCTCGCATCGAGGTCAGCTTCGTGGGCGGTCGGGGCGGTCGGGGCGGTCGGGGCGGTCGGGTCCGAGGGCTCCGGCGAAGCGGCGGCCTGCGGACGGGTGGTGCCTGCGCTCACGACCCGGCGGGGGTGGTCTCGCGGAAGTAGTTCCACGTCTCCACCAGGCCGTCGCCGAAGCGGACCGTCGGCCGGTAGCCGATGGTCGTCTCGCTGTCGGCCAGCTCGACGATGACCGCCGGCATCTCACCGGCCGGCGGATCGATGTGCTCGGCCGGGATGGGCGCACCGGTCACCCGGCGAGCCTCCTCGACCATCTTGAGTACGGTCAGCGACTCGCCACCCCCGACGATGGTGGTGCCGACGTAATCGGAGTCCAGCGCGCTGAGCAGCCCGCCGACGATGTCACCGAGGTAGACCAGGTCCCGGCGCTGGGTACCGTCGCCGTAGATCTGCACCCCGCCGCCGGTCAGCGCGGCGCGCATCAACCGCGGTACGAAGCTGTCCTTGCCGGACATGCCCGGTCCGTAAACATTGGTGAAGCGAAGCGCGCACGTGCTCATCCCGTACGAGCCCGCATAGCCCGACAGCAGCATTTCGCTGGCCGCCTTGGTCGCGCCGTACGGGGCCAGCGGCCGGATCGCCATTTCGGTGTTGATCGTGCGGGTGCCGACATTGCCCACCACGGCGTTGGTGGACGCGAAGACGAAGCGCGGCACCTGGTTGATCCGGGCGGCCTCGAGCAGATGCTGGGTGACGGTCACATTCTCGGCGAATGTGCCGACCGGGTCCTCCTTGGACTTCAGCACGTAGGTCATCGCCGCCAGGTGGATGATGCCGCCGGTCTCCGGCACGATCGCCGCTTCGCGGACGGCCGGATCCTTCAGATCTCCGAGCACCATCTGGACCCGGTCGGCGCCGGGGATGTCCTTGCCGACCTCGGCGAACGGCACCCTGTCGACCACTGTCACCGGCCGCGACGTACGCAGCAACTCGGCCACCACGGCTCGGCCGATGAACCCCGAACCACCCGTGACCACGATCCGCCCGTCGGCGACTCCCCGGTTTGTCATGGCCCACACCGTATCCGGCGGAGGTGGTGAGGCTGTAACTCGCGACGGGCCGCGCCGGGTAACGGCCGCATGTCCCGGCAGCGACATTTCTCCCGAACCGGTCGCGTCGAGGGGTTTATTTGAGCAGCCATGGCGGTTGACCCGTCTACTATCTGCGCAGGAGGCGCGGATGACCGACGTGCTGGTGCTGAATGCGAGCTACGAGCCGCTGCAGCGGGTGAGCGTGCGGCATGCGATCGGCATGCTCTACCGCCAGGTTGCCGTCGTCGAGGAAGAGGTCGACGGTTCACGGTTCGGTCCGTATCCCGTGCCCAGGGTGCTGCGGTTGGTTCGCTACGTGGTGATGAGGTGGGTGCATCGCGGCACGCCGCCGTGCACCAAGGCCGGTATCCACGCCCGGGATCGGGTCTGCGCCTATTGCGGCGGCCGGGCCACCACCGTCGACCACATCGTGCCGCGCTCTCGCGGTGGTGGGTCGACCTGGCAGAACCTGGTGTCGGCCTGCGCGAAGTGCAACGAGCGCAAGGGCAACCGGACTCCGTCCGAAGCCGGCATGAAACTGACGGTCAAGCCCTACGTGCCGAGCTATCTGCAGTTGAAGGCACTCAGGGCCCGCCGCTGATCGACCGGCCGTCGAGC
This sequence comes from Microlunatus sp., assembly GCA_036566865.1. GTDB lineage: Bacteria > Actinomycetota > Actinomycetes > Propionibacteriales > Propionibacteriaceae > Microlunatus. The sequence goes on along the minus strand of DATCVL010000161.1, from coordinate 5,696 downwards.
ACCCGACGTCGGGAGTTGATTCCTCCGCAGCAGGTTGCTTAATGCAACTTTCCTTCTGCTGTTGGAAGATCTAAGGAAAATTCCTGATGTGGGGAATACCGATCACCTCTAGAGTTGCTGTCGGCTCTGGTGGTCGGTGCTGATCGCCCCGGGGTGATCTGCTGATCGTCCTGGCTGAGTCCGCCACCTTCCCAGTTCCTAGCGTCGGTTCTGTCCCGACCCGATTTGTCTGAGTTGCGCTGTCGATATTCGACTGCCGGCTTCGACTAACTCATGAGGGCACCGATCACCGGAGCCAGTGACGTAAGAAAGGCCCACCAGCGTGACTAGCCCAGAGCCGGCTGACTTGGCCGCAACCACCGCGTACGGCGCGGCCAACTCACCCGAGACGGCTGCGCCGGAGCGGATGTCGAGCCGTGACCGTACGGTCATCGGCATCCTGCTGATCGCGGCGTTCGTCGTGATCTTCAACGAGACCATCATGAGTGTGGCGCTGCCCAGCCTGATGGTGGACCTGCACATCTCCGCCAGCACAGGGCAGTGGTTGACCACCGCCTTCATGCTGACGATGGCCGTACTCATTCCGACCACTGGCTTCGTGCTGCAGCGGCTCAGCACCCGCACCGTCTTTCTGCTGGCTATGAGCCTGTTCAGTGCCGGAACCCTGATGGCAGCGCTGGCGCCCGGCTTCGGTGTCTTGTTGCTCGCCCGGATCGTCCAGGCCTCGGGGACCTCGGTGATGATCCCACTGCTGATGACCACCGTGCTCAACCTGGTGCCGCCGGCCCGCCGGGGGAGCTTCATGGGCACCGTCACGATCGTGATCGCGGTCGCGCCGGCGATCGGCCCGACCGTTTCCGGGCTGATCCTGCAATACCTGTCCTGGCGCTTCATGTTCTTGATCGTGCTGCCCATCGCCTTGATCGCGCTGGGGATCGGTGCCGCCAAGTTGACCAACGTCGGCGAACAGGATTCGCAGCCGATCGACCTGCTATCGGTTGCCTTGACCATCCCCGCCTTCGGCCTGTTCGTCTACGGGCTGAACGCCTTCGGCGCCGGGGGCGGCCAGGGCGTACCGGTGATCGGCATCGTGGCGCTGCTGGTCGGGGTCGCCTGCCTGCTGATCTTCGGCCGTCGCCAGATCAAGCTGCAGCGCGCCGGCAATCCGTTGCTCGACCTGCGGGTGTTCGGGTTCCCGGATTTCCGGAAGAGCCTGCTGGTGATCGTGCTGGCCATGGTCGCGATGTTCGGGATGATCTTGATCCTGCCGCTGTATCTGCAGCAGGTCCGTGGGCTGGACACCCTGTCGACCGGGCTGCTGATGCTGCCCGGCGGCGTGCTGATGGCGATCATGGGACCGATCGTCGGTCGGCTCTATGACCGGTATGGCCCGAAGGGGCTGATGATGATCGGCACCGGACTGCTGACCCTGATGCTGGTGGCCTTCACCGTCGCCAACGAGAACACGCCGATCTGGCTGCTCGGCCTGCAGTACGCGATCATGATGGGAGCCGGCCTGGGCATGATCATGACCCCGGCCATGACCAACGGCCTGAACCCGCTGCCACCGCACCTCTACTCGCACGGCAGCGCAACCCTGATGACCTTGCAGCAGGTGGCCGGGGCAGCCGGTACGGCGCTGCTGATCGCGATCATGACGATCCGGTCGGCCAGTCTGGCAAGCACCGGCGTGGACAAGCTGCATGCCGAGCTCGGCGGCATCCACGCCAGCTTCCTGGTGGGCGCGTTTGCGGCAGCGGTGGCGTTCGTGCTGTCGGCGTTCATCACCAAGGCGATGCCGGCCCAGGCCGGCGATGCGCACGGGCCGGTGTCCGAGCCGGTCCCGGTCAGCGAAGGCTGACAGCTCCAGCTGAGACAACCAACGGGTGAGACCTGCACCGATCACGGTGCGGATCTCACCCGTTGTCGTTGTCGGTCAGCAGGCCTGCCGGGTCGCCGCGACGCATCAGCCCTGGACGTACGACGGTGGCCTGGACACCGAAGATCGGATCACCGAACTCCTCGTCTCGGCGGGAGTCCCGACCGAGGGTCCGCAGCAGATCGCCGTCGCGGGCACCGGTCACCGGATCGATGTCGATCACCGCGCACCGGGCGATCGGGCCGGTGACCCGGAGCACGCTCGTGCCGAGCGACAGGTTGTGCCCGAGCCAGCCGGCCTCGACAGGATCGGCGAGCGCAGCATCGGTTGCGGCGTCGGTAGGGTCGTCGATCACCGCGGTCGCCCGCAACCGTGCCGGATCGATCGGCTGCCCGACCAGCCGGGACAACGCGGCCAGGGAGCTCGTCGTGATCAAGGTCAGGTCGTCACCGAACACGACGTCTCCGGGTTCGCAGGCGACGAGTTCCACGTCCATCGCCAGATAGTTGCTGAATGCATCGGCCCAGCGACCGTCCACCCGCCGGCCGATCACCCGGCGGCCCCAGTAGTCGAAGCTGATCAGCTGCTCACTCGCCATCACGGTGCCGGTGGTGGAACTTCCGTCGGGAAAGCTGCAGGTCAGCTCGGGGTCGCGCCAGTCGGCGGTGACAGCCACCAGTTGTGGGGTCTCCACCGTGCGCAGCGCCCGCTGCCGGCTCGGATCGACCAGGCAGAATCGGCGATCACCGACCGGCCCCGATGCCGACACCTCGACCTCGGGCAGTGCAACGTGCCGGGTGCCTTTGATCGGCGCGAAGCCGACCCGCTGCACGGTCCATGTCACCGCAGCATCGTGCCACGTCGGCCGACGATCCAACCACCGCAGGCCCACGGGATGCTCAGCACCGGCTCACCGATGACCGGGAACCCAAGGCAGACATGGAATCGTTGGGGCAGCCGAGTCGTGCAACGCGATCCTCGGCATCGGTTGCCCGGGCAGCTGCAGCAGCTTTGACCTTCTCAGGTCGCGCTCAGTGCCTTCGGCCTAGGCTGTGGCACGACACAACCATCGGTTGTGTGAATTCTGCGAAGTCGATCATGATCATTTGAGGAGTGAGTGTGCTCAGCGGACGTGTTCCCGATCTTTCTGCGATGCAACTGCTGTGTGCGGTGGACCGAACCGGCAGCCTGTCGGCCGCCGCACAGGAAATGGGCTACACCCAGCAGGCGGCGTCGTCACGGATGCGTTCCCTGGAAGGGCAGATCGGTGCCGAGTTGGTACGCCGCAGCCCGACCGGATCGCAACTGACCCAGACCGGTCGTCTGGTTGCCGGTTGGGCACAGAACGTGTTGTCGGCCGCCGAGCGGATGGATTTCGGCATCAGCGCTCTGCATGAGCGGCGCGCCTCCCGGATGAGGCTTGCGGCCAGCCTGACCACCTCGGCACATCTGGTGCCGACCTGGCTGGTGGAGCTGCATCGCCAGCAACTGAGGGTCGGCGCGAAGCCGACCGATGTCGAGTTGATCACCGGCAACAGTGCCAAGGTGATCGACCTGGTCCGGGACGAGAAGGCCGCAGTCGGGTTCATCGAGACCCCCGAGTTGCCGCGCGACCTCAAGCACAAGGTGGTTGCCGAGGACGAGCTCGTGCTGGTGGTCTCCCCGGATCACACCTGGAGCCGTCGCCGCTCCGGCATCACGCTGGAGCAGTTGGCTCGTACCTCGTTGGTCACCCGGGAGCGCGGTTCCGGCACCCGCCGGGCGCTGGAGTTGATCTTGGCGCGGGAGCTGCCGGACACCGAGATCGCTGCCCCGGCGGTCGAATTGAGCACCGAGGGTGCGATCAATGCCGCCATCGGCGGCGGACTCGCGCCAGGCGTGGTCAGCCGGCTGGCCGTCGCCGATGATCTTGCTCTGGGCCGGCTCCGCGAGGTGCGGATCCGTGATCATCAACTGACCCGCCCGCTGGCTGCGATCTGGCGCAGCGGTCGCGCCCCGAGCCAGGGCCCGGGCCGCGACCTGGTGGCCATCGCCTCCCGCGAGTCCAAGGCCGCCTGACACGCGGCGGACCCGCAGCCGCGTCACCCAGGACCTGATCGCCCTTGCGCCACTTTCCAGCCCGTGCTGGATGGTGGCGCTATGGGTGTCCGGCGGAGATTTCCCTCCCGTGCTGGATGGTGCCGCGGTCCTGGCGGGATGCCTCCCAGCGACAAGAGCGGCTAGGCAGTGCTGATGATCTTGTCGATGGCAGTCTTGAAGTGCGGGATCGCGACGTCGGGATCCTCGATCTCGGGATGCCACGCCTTCTCCCATTCGAAGTCGACGTAGCCGCCGAAGTCGGCCCGCCGGAGCACCGACACCAGGTCGCCCAGTGGGACGATCCCGGTCCCGGTCAGCACCAGATCGAAGCCGTCGGGTGTCGCCCGGCTGGAGTCCTTGACGTGGACCTGACGGATCCGCGGTCCGAGTCCGGCATAGGTCTGTTCTGCAGTTTCGCCGTTGCGGAAGCTGTGCAGGAAATCCCAGAGCACGCCGAGCCGATCGCTGGACTGCTCCAGCAACGGCTGGACAGTGGCAGCGGTGCAGAAATCATCATGAGTCTCAACCAGGGTTTCGATCCCGGCGGCCCAGCTGTCCTCGGCCACCTCGCCGAGCCCTTCGGCGACCGCGCTGGTGAAGGACTCTGGATCGACATCGTCCGGGCGGGAACCGCCGAAGACGCGGATGTAGCGCGCGCCGAGTGCGGCCGCGATCTCGCAGTTGATCTTGGCCAACTCGCGTTGGGCTCGGCGCACTTCATGCCGCGTCTCGGGTTCGGCCGCATCGGTGAACCGCACGCTGGTGTCGATGCAGCTCACCTCGACGCCTGCGTCGTCGAAGATCTTGCGGGTCTGGGCGATCGCCGCGGGAGAGAACTCATCCAGCGTGGTGAGATCGACCACATTCCGAATGAAACGGATCTCGACTCCATCGAAACCGTTCGTTCGCGCCAGGTCGGCAACCTCGTCAACGGTGTAGGTCGGGCAACCGAGGGTGCTGAATCCGATCTTGAACAATGTCGACCCCTTTTCTGATCAGCGGACAGATATACCGGTCCCGTCTCGCGGGAGCAAGCGTTTGCCATCACACCGGCCATTGATGGCGTACGGTCAGCGATCGGAAGTCGGTCGACGACGCGGTCTCGGCGAACCTCGATCGGGTGGTTCAGGATTCATCCAGGTACGGTGATGCCATGGCAGACAGGGACGAACGCCGAGTGGCGGTCATCATCGAAGACGATGCCGACATCGGCAATCTGCTGGCCGCCGTGCTCGCCGAGGCAGGTTTTGAGTCACATCAGGCAACCAGTGGGGTCGAGGGCATCGATGCGGTCAGGAAGCACGAACCGATCCTGACCACGCTCGACATCAGCTTGCCCGGGATCGACGGGTTCGAGGTGGCGCGGCGGATTCGGGACTTCAGCTCGACCTACGTGATCATGCTTTCCGCGCGCACCGACGAGGTCGACACCCTGATGGGTCTGGACGCCGGTGCCGACGACTACATCACCAAACCGTTCCGGCCGCGGGAGTTGCGGGCACGGGTGGAGGCGATGCTGCGCCGGATGCGGCGTACGCCTGCCGGCGCGTTGATCGATGGCGAGACGGTGGACGACTCCGATGCGGCGACGGCAGTCGACGGCGGTGAGTCGGGCTGGCTCGCGCACAACGGACTACGGATGCATCCGCAGATGCGGCTGAGCGAATTGGACGGCGAGCCGGTCGAGCTGACCCGGAGCGAATTCGACCTGATGCTGGCGATCCTGGAACGGCGCCGG
>DATCVL010000160.1:0-9182 GCA_036566865.1 Microlunatus sp. | reverse complement strand
CAACCTACTCGGTGCAGTAGGCGTCAAACTCACCGGCGACAGACACGGCGGCCAACAACATCGCCGACTGGCAGCAATGCCCCACCCCGACCCCCCGAATTCTCCATCGTCACTCTCTGAGCGAACCGACGGCTGCCATTGGGCGCCCGGCCATGGAACGGCATACGGTCTCGGTAAGAGCGCGCACCAACGGCGAGGCATGGGATCGCGATGCCCTCAGGGCTTTTGCCGCGTACGCCCGCTCCGCAGCGTCAGCCGCCGGAGACGAGCAGCAAGATTCAGAGTCGCCGATCGACCAGAGTGCCCGGTGATCGATAGGTTCTGCTCATGTCACCCGGGTTTCAGCGAGACTTTTGGGACGGTGGTCCCGGCAGCTCGAAGAGCTTCACTCATCCGATCAGGTGGGACTGGCTGGCCGATCTTGCGACAGACGTGACCGTGCTTGACTATGGCTGCGGGTACGGGCGCTCGGTCACCGAGCTTCACGCTCGCGGCTATCACGACGTCATCGGCGTCGACCCCTCCGCGGCATTGATAGCTCGGGCTCGCGAAGCTTCGCCGGGGATCCAGTTCATGGTGATAGCGGATCCGCCCAGCCTTCCTGAGCAAGTGTCACGAGTGGACTTGACGCTGGTGTTTGCCGTGTTGACTTGCGTTCCTTCCGATGCTGATCAAGCTGCATTGATGGACGAGGTTTGGCGGGTCACGGTACCGGGCGGTCTGGTCTACGTCAGCGACCTGTTGATCGAGCCAGACGCCGGTCGCTATCGCGAACTGGCTGAGTCGGAATATCCCTACGGGACCTTCAGGACCGAGGCCGGCGGGTTGCTGCGGCATCACACGGCCGATCATCTGCGGAGGCTGGTTGGAGGCGTGTCGGTCCAGGAGGCCGCGGAGGCGGTCCGCACGATGAACGGCGGGACCGCGCATGCAATGCAACTGCTGGCACGGAAGCCGGTGTAAGCCTTCGGTTTCTGCCCGGTGCGATCCACTGCGGACACGAGATCACGGGTCTCTCGATGCCCACCGGTCTGTCCGTCACCGGCCAGATGTGCCCGGTTTCACGATTGGGTTCGCGGGAATTTCCGCCCGTACTGATGTGGTGCCGGCAGACTTGGGGCGACGCGATGATTTCGCCGGTGCCGAGTGCCGAGGTGCCGGGGCGTTCGAGTGGTGGCGGCCGTGCCCGCGGTGGCAATTGTGGTTGGTCACCCCTCGTGATGGCGGTCGTTCTGGTCGGGTGGCCGCGGCGCTGGGTTGATCGTTGGCACTTTGGTTTGGGTCGTCGGGCTGACGATCTGTCCGCTGGGTACGCGATCGCTTTCTGGTTCTTCGGATACCTGTGGTTCGGCCTTTGATCCATCTGTTGAGCTTGATCGCTCTCGCGAGAGGTCGACCAACCCGTCTCGTAGTGGAACCTGTTTCGGTCGGTCTGCTGACGACGAGACCGGCGGACCCGCGATCTTCCAACTGAGTCGGATCGGGAGCGTCGCGGCAGCCGACGAATGGTCAGGCCAACCGTCGCGTCTGGATCCGGGCCGAGCTGGTCTGGGTTGGGTGCGCCACCATCTCGACTTTCTTGCTGCGGAGCTCCGGCAGTACCGGGAGGGGCTGTGAAGGCTTGTAGCGGGCCAAGCTGCCGAAAATCTATCCAGTCAACTCGCTGGCCATTCTCGGATCGATGACCCGTGGCCAAACCGTGACGATTGCCCGGTGATGGATCCATTTCGGTTCAACTCGATGGGTTGGTACTCGTAGTCGGGATGGCTTGTTATGGGTGGTGATGTAGCCAGAGCTCCTTTCTCGGCGGCGTCAGCGGGATTGGTTGTTGTCCAGTGATGATGTTGTGAAGTGGCTGCATCACTTTGCTGTTCGAGTCTTGGCGGAGTTGTGTTTCGGCGAAGTCCAGCCACTCGGCTCGCAGGCGGTCGCTGAGGCTTCGGATCAGTGTGCGGACCCGTTCTTGCGCTGCTTGGTGCTCTTGGACTTGGGCTTGGACGGCCGAGCGGACCTGCTCGAGTCCGGGCAGCGGTGGTGTCAGGTCGGGGCGTTGAAGGCGTTGCTGGACAGTCAAGGCGTCGCGGTGCTGATCATGATCGTCTGGGCGCTATTGGCTCAACTCGGCCGCTACCTGTGTATGTGGCTACGGGACGCCTGAACCTCAGCGAGTTTCCGGTTGATCGACGTACGCCGTCCGGAGGCGATGGCGATTCGGCGTGCAGGTCGAGGACGCCGCGGCTGTCGCTGTTGATCATGGAGCCGACACGTCATCGCCTAGTCGGCCGAGGGCCGACGCCGGGTGGCTGGTGAACGAGGCACGAACCCCCAACCGGCTCGCTTGGCGAGTGATCACCTTCCGGCTATCTGGGCAAGGTTCTGCAACGGGGAACGCGAGTGGACAGGTTACCCAAGGCCTTCACGACTCGGGCCGTCGTTCGCCCGTCGCTAGCGCTGGACGTGTCCGTGCCGATCATGGACGACGATGCTCGACCTGTCCTCCCTTTGAGCATGGTCACAAGCCGCCTCAATCGTCTGCTGCTTGGTGTCGTAGATCCCCAACCGTTGTCCATCACGCGTCAATGCCCACCGTTGCCGGTAGGGCAGGACATGGAACTCTACCTCTGACGTCATGATGGCTCCTCGACCGTGCGTGACCATCCCTCCGTACCCATTTCGGTGCAGAAAGAACCCCATCACGATGGCCGTTTGCGCGACCGGAAGGCGGCCGACTCGGGTGGGCCTCCTCTGCGGGCCGCGAGGGTCCGGAGGTCGCCCTCCGCAGAAGCCAGTGCAACCATCAATGGGGACCTGCTCATTCCGGCCGACGGCGGTCAACGCGGCTTGCTCTATGTGTTCTGCGTCAATGTTCCGATCATGGTCCGGTATTGGCCCTTTCGATGTGGCTGCTGCGACCCCAATACAGCGCCGACGAATGAAGATCGAGCTGTCTCGTCTCGGAGCCAAGAGTGCGCACATACCCGCTTGAGCTGCAGGCGGAAGTCAAAGCAATCACTTTGGTCGCAGATGAATGCACGGCCTACGAGTCGCAGATCTCCACCCGATCGGGCCGGTGGGGAGATTCCCTGCATCGCGCCTGTACGGCCGAACCCGGCCGGTCGAATCTGCGGTCCGTCTTGCACGGATCTTCACCCAGGCAGGAGATTGCGGCTGTCGTGGCTGGGTATTGCCCCTCGTAACTCCACGACGCAGACGTGCCTGGGGCACGTCTCTACCGAAGCCGAGGGCGTCGTGTGCATCGGAAGGGCAATCGTGAACACAACGGGGAAGATCGCGTTGGCTGCCTCGGGGGGCTACATCCTCGGGCGGACCAAGAAGATGAAGCTTGCAGTGATGCTCGCGCTGTTGCTGGCTGGCCAAAAGCTGCCGAAGAGTCCGCTGGAGTTGGTCCAGCAAGGGGCTGGTGCGCTGACGAAGAACGAGAAGGTCGCCGAGCTTTCGCAGCAGGTGACGGGCAGCCTGTTGGATGCCGGAAAGGCGGCTGCTGGACGTTCCGCGGAACGTTGGTTGACCGGCGTCGGCGACAAACTGCGTGACGGGCTCTCAACGTCTGATACAGGCTCCGACGACGAGGCCGGGGACGAAGACGCCGAGGCCACAGACGAGGTCACGGACGAGGACACCGACGCCGAGGAAGCAGACACATCGGACAGCGATGACGCAGACGACGCGGACGCTGCCGATGACGATGCGGAGGACGCCGAGGAAGCCGGCGACGAAGGTGACGACGAAGCAGCAGGTACGGACGAGGCGAGTGACCGTAGCGGCGAAAGCAACGGCAAGCCGACCAGAAGCCGATCACGGTCCACGCGGTCGTCGCGACAGTCGAGTTCCGGTGGCCGGACTCGTACCACGAAGTGAGGCTGACATGGCACAGACGAAGACTGAGAACAGAACCAGCAGCGGGCTGAAGGCGGCATTCCAGGACACGCTGAGTGCGCTCGGCGACCGGGCCGTACAGGGTGCTCAAAAGCAGGTCAGCGGGCTGACCGACAAGATGAATGACTTCTCCGAAGGCGGTGCGGCTAAGAAGGTCGTCGCCAACGCCGCCGAGGCAAGTGCACAAGGCGACTCCCCGGTCGCGGGTGCTGTCAAAGGCGCTGTGTCGGCCGGGAAGGACAAGATCGCGGAAGCGTTGCCCGGCACTGGCGGCAAACGAAAGCCGCCCGCCGCAACCAAGGCGATGAACTTCGTCGACAGCATCGACGTCGGAGTGCCCGTCAGTGTGGCCTTCAATCAGTGGACGCAGTATGACGAGTGGCCCAGCTTTATGAAGAAGGTCGAGGAGGCCGACTACAGCGAGGAATCCGGGAGTTTGCGTTCGAAGCTCCACGTCTTCTGGTTCCGTCGGACCCAGGAATCGAGCATCCAGGATCAGATTCCGGATGAGCGCATCGTTTGGCGCTCTGAAGGGCAGAAGGGCCACGTCGACGGCTGCGTGACGTTCCACGAGATCGGTCCGCGACTCACCCGAATCCTCGTGACGATGGAGTACTACCCGCAGGGGTTCGTCGAGAGGGTAGGGAACCTCTGGCGTGCCCAAGGGCGTCGGCTTCGTCTGGAACTCAAGCACTTCCGGCGGCACGTGATGATGCACACCATCCTCGAACCCGACGAGGCCGAAGGTTGGCGCGGCGAGATCGAGGACGGCGAGGTGACACGTACGCACGAAGACGTCCTCAAAGAGGAGGAGGAGCGCGGCGATCAGCAAGAGGATCGCGCCGAGCAAGATCAGGGGGACGAGGATCGCGCCGACGGTTCGGCGGAATCGAACGGCGGAGCTGATGACGAAGACCGGACGGGCGAGCCCGAAGACGAGTCGGACGAGTCCGAGGAACCCGATCAAGAGGACGAAGACGCGAGCGACCGCGAGGCCGACGAAGGAGAGCCCGACTCGGATTCCGATGCCGATCAGGAGGCAGAGGGCGAGCGGGATGGCCGCGGTTCGAGCCCGCGCAAGAAGCCCGCGGCCAGCCGACGCCGCAGGGCCCAATCACCTGGAGGGTGATCGGAGATGATCTTTGCACCATCGATGACTGGTCCCGGGCCTCGCTCGAGCGATGCACGCGACGACGTGCCGGAAGGGAACTAGATCATGCCTGCAGACCATGATCGCGTCGCGGAACTGGAGCGAGAGGTGGAGCGCCTCGAGGACGAGATCGATCGGTTGAACGAGCAAGTCGACCGCTATCGCGCGGCGAGCGAGGATTCACTGCAACAGCTGGATTGGTGCATCGGGTACTTCACCGGGAGCAACAAACTGAAGCTCGCGAAGTCGCTGAGTTCCAACCGGTCGTACATCCGGCGCAGCCTGCTCAAACGCGCAGAGGCCCCGGTGCCGACCGAACCTTCCTGAGGAGTACTTCCTCGAGCCTCCAGCCCACCGAAACTGCCGTTGAAAGGTCCTGCAATGGCCATCGAACAACGTACGAGCAATCGCTATCTCGAACGTCCCGCACCGAGCAGTCTGGCAGACGTGATCGACACGATCCTCGACAAGGGACTCGTGATCGACGTGTACGTGCGGGTGTCGCTGGTTGGCATTGAACTGCTGACCATTGATGCACGCATAGTGATCGCCAGCGTCGACACATATTTACGGTTCGCCCGCGCGGCGAACCGACTGGATCTGACCGAGACCGAGACTGCCGGTATCCCAGAGTTGATGGAGGACATCTCGAACTCTGCTTCCAAAGGGAAGACGTCCGGAGCCCTCCAAGCGGCGAAGGACAAGGTGGACGAGCTGATCAGTGGGGACGACGACGAGAGCGAGGGCGAAGAGGAGAAGCAGGAAGAGCAAGCCGGCGGACGAAAACGCAGCACACAAAAGCAGGAGTGAGGAGGGCACATGGCCGTACATGTGTACGGGGTGACGACGGTCGACGTCGTCCATCCAGCGCCCGACGGACGACAGGCTGCCCGAGTCCGACTGGTCCGCGACGGTGGGCTGGCCGCGATTGTGAGCGACGTGGAGGCCGATGCGCCCGCGGGCCGCAAAGACCTGTTGGCTCACGCCCACGTTCTGGAGTGGTTCGCCGAACGGGGCACCGTGCTTCCCATGCGGTTCGGTGTCGCCATGCCCAGCGACGAGGTGGTTCGACAGGAATTGTTGAAGGAGGACCACGAGTCGTTGTCGGGCCTGTTGGCCACGTTCGACGGGCTGGTTCAGGTCACTGTTCAAGCATTCCACCTCGAAGAGCCCGCGCTGCGCGAGGTATTGCGTCGAAATACCGAACTTCGCCAGGCCCGAGATCAGGTCCGCGGCCTTCCTGAGGGAGCGGCGCGGGACCGGGAGATGCAGTTCGGTCGAGCGGTTGCCGATGCGCTCGAAGACCTCAAGGTCGAAGACCGACAGACGATCCTTGATTGGTTGGCCGCACTGTCGCGAGCAGTGGCGCCGAACGAAGTCTCCGGCATCCACGAGGTGGCCAATGTCGCGTTCCTGGTCGAGCGGGAAGGTCGCGAGTCGTTCGACAAGGCGGTCGGAACATTGGGCCACCAGTTCGGGGACAGACTCCGGATCCGCTACGTCGGTCCTCAGCCCCCATATTCCTTCCTCGATGCCGCCGAGGAGGGAACGCTGCAATGGGACTGATCACGGAGCTGTTCATGCTACCGCTCGCCCCGGTACGGGGGGTCGCCTGGATCGCAGAGCAGATCCGGGCGGAAGCCGAACGCCAGTGGTCGGACCCGGCGGCCATACAAGCACAACTCACCGACATCGAAGAGCTGAGGGAGTCGGGCGCGTTGGCTGACGAGGAAGCCGACGCTTTGGAGGACGAGCTTATTCACCGAATGATGAGCAGGTCGCCGGAGCAGGGGCTGACACCGCGACAGTCGGAAGGAGGCACTGATGGCTGAAAGCCTTTCGTTACGAAAGATCGGCAAGCGGGCGTTGGATGAGCTGTCCGAGCTCGTCGGATGTCCAGCAGAGGGCATCATCGGAGTTTCCCGTCACGATGACGGCTGGGTGGTCACGGTGGAGCTTCTGGAAATGGGCCGAGTGCCCGAAACCACCGACGTGCTGGGGAGCTACGACGTACAGCTCGACAGGAACGGTGACGTCGTCGGATATCACCGCGTGCGCCGCTACCTTCGCGGCAGTGTGGAGGATTGAGGATTGATATGTCAGCCCACGAACAAGAAGCGGCCACACGGTCTCCGGCACGCAACGAGCCGATGTTCGTCGGCGCGGGGCGCGGGCAGCAGCCGCAACAGCTTGCCGATGTGCTCGAGCGGGTGCTCGACAAGGGCATCGTGATCGTTGGAGACATTCAGGTGCGCCTCCTCGACATCGAGCTACTCACCATCAAGATCAGATTGATGGTGGCTTCGGTCGATCGCGCGCGGGAGATGGGCATCAACTGGTGGGAAGGCGATCCGTTCGTCGCGAACCTCGATGAGTCGGACCAGGCGTCATCGCTGGAACGACGCATTGAGGCACTCGAACACAAGGTTGACCGGGATGCCGGGGCGGAGATGCCCCTGGAATCTGCCACCGGTCAGCGGCCTGAGCAGGAAACAGACAGTGAGCAACACCGCGAACAACGCTGAACCCACGGTGATCCACGCCTATGGCATCGTGCCCGGCGACGTACTGCTGCCGGAGATCCGGGGACTCGGCGGAGCCGCCGTTGGTGCGATGCCATTGGGCGACATGGCGGTATTGATCAGCCGACTCCGACGATACGAGTACGGGGCCGAAGTCTGGCAGTCACATGCCGAGGATCCGAGGTGGTTGGGCGACGTCGCCGCCGAGCACCACCTGGTGCTACAAACAGTGCTCGAGTCCGCCGACGTGTTGCCGCTGCGACTGCCAACCCTTCACAGCGACGAGGCAGCGTTGGAAGACGCGCTCTCGGGCAACATCGAACAAATCATCACCTCGCTCACCCGGATCCGCGGATGCGTTGAGCTTGGAGCCAAGGCCTATCTCGTCGCCAAGTCCCGATCGGATGACCTGAAGCAGGCTTCGATGAACGGGCGTGAGTACCTTGCCCGTCGGAAGGCGCAGGCCGACCTGAGGGAGTCGGCTCGCACCCGTCGGCACCACGAAGTCATCCGTGCTCATGTGGCCATGGCTGCTGCCGCCGATGACGCCACCACGAACCGACCTCAGGATCCGGCGCTTTCGGGCCGCCCGGAGCCCATGGTGCTGAACTCGGCATACCTTCTGCACCGAGACAGCATCGAAAGGTTCGTCGAGGTGGCAGAAGAGGCCGCCGAGGAGCTGCACTCTGACGGCATTGAACTCGAGATCACCGGGCCCTGGCCGCCATACAACTTCGTGACCGAGGACGTCACCTGCGACGACATCGAAGGGGGTCGACGATGACTTCCGGGCCGGTCGAGCATGTGGGCGGCGAGGACATGGCGCTGGTGGACCTGGTCGACCGGCTCATCGACGGTGGCGTCGTCCTCAGCGGAGACATCATTCTGTCCGTCGCCGATGTGGATCTCATCTATCTCGGGCTTCGATTGGTGCTGGCACCCGCGCATGAGGTCAGTGAGTCGATCCTGCGGGGTGGCAATCCAACTTCGAAGAGACCACTGACATGATTCGCCCATATGCCGTCGTACCGGCGGATTGGAATCCAAGGGCATCGGACGACCAGACAGTCGAGTTGTCGGTACTGCGCGGCGAGGACGTCGCCGTCGTGTATGGCGAACTCGAACAAGCCCCAGACCGGACGCCTGATCAGATCATCGCATTCGGCCGGACGTTGACCGCAATGGCTGCCAGCGGGCCGATGCTGCCGATTCGGTACGGCACCGTGGCGGCGGACCTGGACCTGCTGCGGCAGATGATGCAGGATCGCACTGAAGAATGGCGCCGCCGGCTGGTTGCGGTCGCCGGACATGTGGAAATGATCGTGCACATGGACCGGGCCGCTCAGTCGGCGACAACCCATATGCCGCCCGCCAACGGCCGGGAGTACCTGATGGCTAAGGTGCGCGCACACAGCTGGGGACACGACCGGTACGACGAGGTTCTCGATGCCGTCGGTGATCATGTTCACGACGTACGCCGACTGGGCAGCTCCGACGAGCATCTTCGCATCGCACTGCTGGTGCCCGAGTCCGAGCTGGAACGGTTCCAGGAGGCTGTCGGTCGGCTGTCTCAACGGCGGGGCAGCTATCCCACGCAAATCACCGGCCCGTGG
>DATCVL010000159.1:0-8928 GCA_036566865.1 Microlunatus sp. | reverse complement strand
GAGCTGCACGGCAGCAAACCGCAGACCATCGGATACGGCTTGGTGGATTCGCCCGTCGCCCTCTGCGCCTGGATCGCCGAGAAGTATCGGTCCTGGGTCGATCCCGCCGGGCCCGGCGTCAGCGACGACCGACTGCTGGACATCGTCACGCTCTACTGGCTGACCGGCACCGGCGCCTCCAGTGCCCGGCTGTACTGGGAGAGCATTGCCGAGGTCAGCGACTGGTTCACCACCGGCACCACCGATCGGATCACCGTCCCGGCCGGGGCGTCGGTCTTCCCCGCAGAGGTGCCCCGACCGTCCCGCCGCTGGGCCGAGCGACGCTTCACCGATCTGCGCTACTGGGGAGAGCCCGCTCGCGGCGGTCACTTCGCCGCCTTGGAGGTGCCTGAGCTGTACGTGGCCGAGTTGCGCGCGTCCTTCGGCACCCTGCTCGGACGCTGAGCGTTCATCGCACTGTGGCCGACACGACAGTCGGTCCACGACCAAGTTCACGGTGATCTTTGGCCCCGGCTGGAAGAATCCTCGCGTGTGGTCGGTGAACGCCGACGAACCGGCCGCAGGCAGTACCTTCCCCCAACGCACCGTCCGCAACGCCCGTGTTGACTGTCTGAAAGGCCCTGGCATGTTTTTGAAAGAGCTCGTGCGGTGATCGTCTACGTCCTCGCCATGATCGCGATCCTGGCCGTTGCTGCTGCTGTTGTCGGCTTGGTTCTCGTCGGCATGGAAGGCCGCGGCCACGACCGGGTCCCGCCGTGGATCTCCGCCAAACTGAGTCGCGCCGCCAAACATCTGAACGGTGAAGTCGACCCACCCGAAGCCTTCACCCGGGTGATGGAACGCCGCAAGCACCACGAACGCGAACACACTCCCGCCGGTCGCTGAATCCCGCTGAAACGTCCGCGGTCGGGAAGACCCGAGCGGATGCGTCCGCGCAACGACGCCGCCGATAGGCTGGCGCGGTGGATGCAACGACTCTCACCCTGCTGATCGCCGGAATCATTGTCGTCGTCGGGCTGGTCGCCGGCCTCGCCGTCGGCACCCGGCGCCGGGCACTCGGCAAGGCCCGGCGGACCGACGAGCTGGAACGCGGCACCGATCAGGCCGCCTCCGGTGGCGGTACTGCGGTAGCCGACGCCGAGGAGGCTCCGGCCGACGCGACGGCAACGGTCGAACCGGCCGAGGGTGAGGTCGTCGAGGAGCCGACGGTCACGCCGCCGGCCGAGACCGTACCGGCGATCGAGAAGCCGGAGGCGCCGGAACGTCGCCTGGTCCGGCTGCGCCGCCGACTGAGCGGATCCAACAATGCACTGAGCCGCGGGCTGCTCACCCTGCTCTCCCGGGACAAGATCGACGAGGACACCTGGGAGGAGTTCGAGGACACCCTGCTCACCTCCGACCTGGGGGTGAAGCCGACCATGGAACTGGTCGAGGCGCTCCGCGAACGGCTCCGGGTGGAGGGCATCTCCGATCCGTCGAAGGCCCGTGGCGCGCTCCGCGAGGAGTTGATCAAGCTCGTCGATCCGAACCTGGACCGAGCCCTGGCGACCGACCGCGGAGAGACCCCGGCGGTGCTGATGGTGGTCGGTGTCAACGGCACCGGCAAGACCACCACCGTAGGCAAGCTGTCCCGGGTGCTGGTGGCCGAGGACAAGGACGTCCTGTTGGGGGCCGCGGACACCTTCCGGGCGGCAGCGGCCGATCAGTTGGAGACCTGGGGGAGCCGGGTCGGCGTGCCGACCGTACGCGGTGCCGAGGGCGCCGATCCTGCCAGCGTCGCCTTCGAGGCGGTCAAGGCCGGGATCGAGGGCGAGGTCGATGTGGTGATCATCGACACGGCCGGCCGACTGCACACCAAGACCGGCCTGATGGACGAGTTGGGCAAGGTGAAGCGGGTGATCGAGCGGCAGGCCCCGGTCTCCGAGGTGCTGCTGGTGCTCGACGCCACCACCGGCCAGAACGGCCTGACCCAGGCCCGGATCTTCGCCGAGGTGGTCGACATCACCGGTGTGGTGCTGACCAAGCTGGACGGTTCGGCCAAGGGTGGCATCGTGATCCAGGTGCAGCGCGAGCTCGGCGTCCCGATCAAGCTGGTCGGGCTCGGCGAGGGCGTTGATGATCTTGCTCCGTTCGATGCTGCGGGATTCGTCGACGCGCTGCTGTCGACCGACTGATCTTCAAAGTCGGCTGGACATCCGGGTGCTGATGGCCGCCTCGTCGTAGTCCAGCTCCTTGAGCATTTCCCGGTAGGTGTCGTCGTCCAGCCGCCAGGCATCACGCTCGACCCGCAGGGCGTCGCGCTGGGCGGTGATCATGTCCAGTCTGATCTTGCTGAACTTCTGCCAGAGCGCTGATCGTTTGCCGTCGGCATCAGCCCGTTCGGAGTCCTCCGCCTGTTGCTGCAGTTGCTGTCGGTTCTGCTGGAAACGCTGCATCTGACTGGTCAGGGCGGACAGCATCACCGGGTCGGTGCTGCCGTTGACCTCGTTCAACGCGCTCTTCATCACCGATGCCGCGGCCCGCTGGGTGATCTCGTTGGCGCGCCGGCGTTGCTGCCGGTCGTACTCCTCGTCGGACTCGGACCGGATCCTCAGCAGCTTGATCAACAACGGCAGGGTCGAGCCCTGGATCAACAGCGTGCCCACCGCGACCACGAAGGCGATCATCTGGAGCACCGCGCGCCCGGGGAAGGGCCCGGCCTGCGCCATCACCGGGATACCGGCTGCCGCGGCCAGCGTGACCACCCCGCGCATGCCGGCCCAGGAGATCACCAGTTCGTGCTTCAGCGGGAGTACGGTCGCCTCGCGCCGAACCACACGGGGATCGGGTCCGGACTGGCCCGGTTTGCCGCCTCGGACGCGGCGATCGACCTGGCCGCGTGCTGCCTGCCGTTGCTCGATCTGCGCCCGCCGGATCTCGTACCGCTGTTTGCGGCGCTTGTCCCGCTCGGCGAAGTGCTCGGGATGCGCGGCCCGACGACTTCGATAGATCGAGCGCATGCCGACCAGGCGGGCATGGTTGACCAACACGTACGCGGGCCGGATCAGCAGCACCACCAACAGCACCGCGCCGGCCGCGATCAGCACCTCCGTCAGCGAGTGACCGGTCTCGATCACCTCCTGGAAGATGAACTTCATCTGCATCCCCATGTAGGCGAACACGAAGGCCTCCAGCAGCACATCCAGCGAGTGCCAGACGTTGCGCTCCTGGATCCGGGCAGCGAAACCGGCCCTGCCGGAGTTGTGGCCGATCACGAATCCCGCGGTCACCACCGCGATCACACCGGACGCGTGAGCTTCCTCCGCGGCCAGATAACAGGTGAACGGCAGCACCAGGCCCAGTACCGTCTCCAGCCCGGCGTTGTCCAGCCGTCGCTGGATCCCACGCACGATCGCCGCCAGTGCGCCGCCGATCGCGATCCCGACG
Source organism: Microlunatus sp. (assembly GCA_036566865.1). Taxonomy (GTDB): domain Bacteria; phylum Actinomycetota; class Actinomycetes; order Propionibacteriales; family Propionibacteriaceae; genus Microlunatus. Next base: position 5,502 of record DATCVL010000159.1, on the reverse strand, counting down.
ACGACTCCGTACCCGAAGAACAGCACCGGCGACTCGATGAAGGCATGAGTGCCGGTGACCGCCACCGTGGTGATGGTGAACAGCGTCAGCGCAGCGGCGTCGTTGATCAGGCTCTCCCCGGTCAAGATCGTCATCACCCGTTTGGGCAGGCCCACTCTTCGCCCGATCGCCTCCGCCGTCACCGCGTCGGACGGGGCGACCACGGCGCCGAGGACCAACGCCACCATCAGCGAGTTGATCTCCGGGACCAGCCACAGGGTGGTGAAGCCCGCAGCGAAGGCCGTCAGGAAGACCAGCACCACGCCGAGCCCGACGATCGGCCACAGGTTGCGCATGAAATTGACGAAGGAGAACTCCAACGCGGTCGAGTAGAGCAACGGCGGCAGCACCACGCCCAAGATCACTTCCGGTGCGATCTCCAACCGGGGCAGGCCGGGGATGAAGGAGACCGCCAAGCCGAGGGCCGTGAGCACCAACGGTGGCTGCAACCCGCGCTTCTGGGCGAGGGCGCTGACCGCAATCGCGGCGATCACGACCAGCAACAGTTCGACGCCGTTCATGGGGGTCACAATAGGGATCGCCTGCTGGCGCGGCCCTGACATCCGGCTGGTACGGCGATATGTCGCCCCTGTGCAGTTGATCACCGCGGACCGGTTGCAGTGGCGAACCGGCCGACTGCCAGGATCGTGATCATGGCATCCGAACGCGCGGCGGCAGTGGTGATCGACGGCCCCCGAGTGTTGGTGATCCATCGCCGCCGGAACGACCGGACCTTCAGCGTGCTGCCCGGTGGCGGTGTCGAGCGGGGGGAGAGTGCCGAGCAGGCCGCGGTCCGGGAGTTGGCCGAGGAGACCGGGCTGTCCGGCACCGTGGTGCGGCGGCTGTGGTCCGGCCGGCACAACGGTCGACCGGCCAGCTACTTCCTGGTCCGGGTGGACGATCCGGAAGCCGATCTCGTCCTGGGCGGACCCGAGCGGGCCAAACAGTCGGCCAGCAACCGGTACCGTCCCGGCTGGGTCGACCACCGCGACCTGGACCGACACAACCTGGTGCCCGAGACCATCCGCTCCCGGATTGCCGGCCTGCTGGCCTGAGCGGCAGAAGTCGGGCGGGCGAGGGGCGGACGGTAGGCTTGCACGACGTGCGCGGTCCGCGCCCGACCATTGTTCGGCGCCGGCACTCCGCCCGGTTGCTTCGCGACCGGCCGCGTACCAAGCGATCAAGACATGTGAGTGAAGAGGTTCGATGTTCGACACCCTGCAAGACCGGCTCGCGGCGACGTTCAAGAGCCTGCGCGGCAAGGGCCGGCTCTCCGATGCCGATATCGACGCCACCGCCCGGGAGATCCGGGTGGCGCTGCTCGAGGCGGACGTCAACCTGCAGGTCGTTCGTGAATTCATCGCGGCGGTCAAGGAGCGCGCCAAGGGGACTGAGCTGACCGGCGCGCTGAACCCTGCTCAGCAGGTGATCAAGATCGTCAACGATGAGCTGATCGGCATCCTCGGCGGCGAGACCCGGGTGCTGCGCTTCGCCAAGCGGCCACCGACGGTGATCATGCTCGCCGGTCTGCAGGGTGCTGGTAAGACCACCCTGGCCGGCAAGCTCGCGCTCTCGCTGAAGGAACAGGGGCATTCGCCGTTGCTGGTCGCTGCCGACCTGCAGCGTCCGAATGCGGTCGACCAGCTGCGGGTGGTCGGCGAGCGGGCCGGCGTGCACACCTTCGCGCCGGAGCCGGGCAACGGCGTCGGCGACCCGGTCCAGGTCGCGCGAGCCTCGATCCAGGAAGCCGAACGCAAGTTGTACGACGTCGTGATCGTCGACACCGCGGGTCGGTTGGGCATCGATGCGGAGCTGATGCAGCAGGCTGCGGACATCCGCTCCGCGGTCAACCCGGACGAGGTGCTCTTCGTCGTCAACGCGATGATCGGCCAGGACGCGGTGAACACCGCCAACGCGTTCGCCGAGGGAGTCGGCTTCGACGGCGTCGTGCTGACTCAGCTCGACGGTGATGCTCGCGGTGGTGCGGCGCTGTCGATCGCCCGAGTCACCGGCAAGCCGATCATGTTCGCCTCGAACGGCGAGAAGCTGACCGACTTCGACGTATTCCACCCGGACCGGATGGCCAGCCGGATCCTCGGCATGGGCGACATGCTCACCCTGATCGAGCAGGCGGAGAAGACCTTCGACGCCGAGGAGTCGGCGAAGGCCGCGGCCAAGCTGGCGTCCAAGGACGGCGGCGACTTCGGCCTCAGCGACTTCCTGCAGCAGATGCAGGCCGTACGCAAGATGGGCCCGCTGTCGAAGGTCTTCGGGATGCTGCCCGGGATGGGTGATCTGAAGGACCAGATCGCCGGCATCGACGAGAAGGAGATCGACCGGATCGAGGCGATCATCCAGTCGATGACACCGTCGGAGCGCGACGATCCCAAGATCCTCAACGGATCCCGGCGGGCCAGGATCGCCAGGGGCGCCGGAGTCGAGGTGTCGGCGGTCAACAACCTCGTGAACAAGTTCTTCGATGCCCGGAAGATGATGAGCGCGATGGCCGGTGGCCGGATGCCCAACATCCCCGGGATGCCGCCGATGCCGGGCATGGGCGGCGGGATGCCCGGCGGCCGCAAGCCGAAGCAGCAGCAGAAGAAGAAGGGCAAGAACCGGCGCGGCGTCTCGGGCAACCCGGCCAAGCGCAATGGTCAGCAGCAGGCCCAGCCGGCAGCGAACAACGGATCTGCCTTCGGGGCCCCGAGCCAGGAGGACCTGGCCAAGTCGATGCAGGACTTCGACCTCCCGCCCGAGCTGAAGAAGATGCTCGACAAGTAGATGACGTCCGCCTGGGTGCCGCTGCCGCTGGGCAGGGTGCTGTAGGTCGCGTTTCGGGGGGCGACCCCCGAACCCCCGCCGCGGGTGCGTTGGATGATGACTTCCGTCGGCACCTCGCTTCGCTCGGTGCCGGTCTCGCGCTGGGGCGCTCGACTAGATGTTCATTCGCCGTTTCACCTGTTGGTAGTGGCGTCGCCGGTGCGCTCGCGGGGGTCACTTCCTCGGTGGATCGCCCGAGCTCGCTTCCGGCAGAATGCGGAGGGTGATCGGCGCTGAACGACTGTATTTGGACGGGATCGTGCTGCCGGAGGGGGAGCGGCGGGAGCTGTGGATCGCCGAAGGGCTGGTCCGCACCGAACCCGTACGGGACGCGGTGGATCTGCGTGGCGGCTGGATCATGCCGGGGCTGGTCGACGCGCACTGCCACGTCGGGTTGGAGGCACACGGCGCGGTCCCGGATGAGGTGGCCGAGCAGCATGCGCTGGCCGATCGGGCCGCCGGCGCACTGTTGTTGCGAAGTCCGGGTTCACCGACCGACACCCGCTGGATGGACGATCGAGACGATCTTCCGCGGCTGATCCGGGCCGGTCATCACATCGCCCGGCCGAAGCGCTACCTCCGCGGCTACGGGGACGAGGTCGAGCCGGAGCAACTGATCGCCGCCGTCGACGCCCAGGTCCCGCACTCCGACGGCTGGATCAAGCTGGTCGGTGACTGGATCGACCGCGACCTCGGTGATCTTGCCCCGCTCTGGCCGAGCGACGCTGCCGCGGCTGCGATCGAACATGCGCACGGACTGGGACTGAAGGTGACCGCCCATGTCTTCGGCGAGCAGGCCGCCGCCGAACTCGTCCGGGCGGGGATCGACGGGATCGAGCACGGCACCGGGATCACCGATGACGTGATCGAGCTGATGGCGCAACGGCAGGTGGCGCTGGTGCCGACGATGATCCAGCTGGAGAATTTCGAGTCCTTCGCGGCCGCCGGGGAGGCGAAGTTCCCGACCTACTCGGCCCACATCCGGTCGTTGTACGCGACCAGGGTCGAGCGCTTCCTTGCCGCGCACGAGGCCGGTGTACCGATCTACGCCGGCACCGATGCAGGCGGTTACCAACCACACGGCCGGATCGCCGACGAGGTGATCGAACTGGCCGCGCTGTTCGGCACCGAGTACGCCCTCGGTGCGGCCTCCTGGCGAGCTCGGAAGTGGCTCGGCCGACCCGACGCGCTGGCCGACGGCACCCCGGCGGATCTGGTGATCTTCGCCGAGGACCCGCGGAAGGATCTGACCACTCTGGCCCGGCCCCGGCACGTGGTCCTGCGCGGCGCCGTGGTCGAGCAACATCACCACCACGACGCCCGCTGAGGTCGCCGTGTTGATCATGATCCGGGCTGCTGCCGCCGGGTGGTCCGGGGGCGCCACGGGAAGCTGGTTCGGAAAGCGCCGTCCAAAGTTGCCGTCGATCCATTGACCCGCCCGGGCAGGTCGATTAGGTTCCTGCGAGGGTCCTGGCAATGGCGGCTGAATCGGTTGCGTCTGCCGACCCGGCACGGGGGATTGTCAGAAGGCATCGACGACAGGGTCGATGCCCATCGGTCGCTCATCGCGGGAGTGGTCGACGACAGCGGTTTCGGGAGGAACCATGCCTCGGGCTCGACTGCGTAGCGCCGGCACGGCCGCCATCGCTCTGGCGGTCGGCGGGCTGATGTCGGCGGTGCTGGTGGCGCCGGCGCAGGCAGACCCGGCCGGCTCCGGTTCCCCCTCCGATGCCGCGGTCCGTGCATTGGCCCAGCACCTCGATATCGGCGTCGGCGAGGCCCGGCAGCGGGTCGCCGACGAGGCAGCCGCTTCCCGACTCGGCGCCGAGCTCAGTGATCGACTCGGCGACGCCACCGCCGGCAATTACGTCGACTCTCGCGGGCAGGCCGTGGTCAACGTCACCTCTGCCGCCGCGGCCGCCACCGTACGGGCTGGGGGTGCGCACGCCCGATGGGTGACGAATTCGCTGACCATCTTGGAATCCACCCGGGCCGCTCTCGACGACCTGGCCGACCGTGGCGGTGCGGGTCAAACACAGTCCTGGGGCATCGACATCGTCCACAACCGGATCCGGGTGGTCGTGGCTGCCACGGCCGAGGATGCGCAGACGCGATCGTTCCTGACTGCAGCGCGCGCCGCCGGACCCGTGTCGGTGATCGACACCGAGGCGACGATGAGGTCGATGTCGGGTCTGTCCGGCGGCGAGCAGATCGACTTCGACGAGGACGCCTGCTCGATCGGTTTCAACGCTCTGGACGCCGACCAGAACCCGGTCCTCCTGACGGCCGGCCACTGCGGTCAGGAGTATGCGACCTTCTCCCGGGACGGGCTGGCGATCGGCACCACCACCAACTACACCTTCCCCGGCTCCGGCGACTACGCCGAGGTCCCGGTCAGCAACGGCTACTGGACCGCACGCGCTGCTGCCGGATCCGGCACGAGGGTGCAGACGGTTTCCGGTGCCGACGAGGTCGCTCCCGGAGCCTCGATCTGCACGATCGGTCGAACCACCGGCTGGAGTTGCGGCACCGTCGGCACCATCGACAACACGGTCAACTACGACAACGGCGACGGCAGCACCTCGACGGTGACCGGTCTGACGGCGACCACCGCATGCGCCGAGCCGGGCGACAGCGGCGGGG